>CAYFOQ010000193.1:0-1576 GCA_964344735.1 uncultured Piscirickettsiaceae bacterium | reverse complement strand
TGTTTGCTACAGGCCTGCGGCGAATAGCAGCGCTTTTCCTCCGGCGTCAACACTCAACAACTCAAGCCACTGGCATGAGACCGTAATCGTAGATTGGTTCTTCCCTATTAACAGCCTGTTAGGCCCGTTCCACTCGGACAAGTTCGACAAAGCGGTAGCTATAGCTCGGCTCTGATGCCGCGTGGTGCTCTTCAGTTGATAGTTCACGCCACTCTGCCGGATTCCATGCTGGAAACCAGGCATCTCCCATCACCTCCAGATCGATTAGCGTTAGCACCATTCGTGTTGCTTGTGGCAGCAGTTGTTGATAGAAAGAGGCTCCTCCCATCACCATCACCTCGGGCACCTCTCCGGCTGCAGCCACTCCTGCTTCGATCGAACCGACCACGGAAGCCCCATCGATCTGCAACTCCGGCTGACGACTGACCACGATATTGTGACGCCCCGGCAGTGGGCGGCCAATCGAGTCCCATGTCTTACGCCCCATCATCACCGGCTTTCCCATCGTCATACGGCGAAAATGTTTCAGATCCTCGGGCAGGCCCCACGGTAGTCGGTTGTCGATACCGATTACCCGGTGGTTGGCCATGGCTGCAATCAGAGTAATGGTGGGGCTCATACGGCCACCACCCCCTTGATATGGGGATGAGCCTGATAGTCAATCAGCTCGAAGTCCTCATAGTGGAACTCAAAAATCGATTTCACCTCAGGGTTGATACGCATCTGGGGTAGCGGATAGGGGGTGCGCTCCAGCTGTAGTTGGACCTGTTCGTCGTGATTGGAGTAGATGTGGGCATCACCCAGGGTGTGGACAAACTCACCGGGTTCAAGCTCACACACCTGCGCCATCATCATCGTCAGTAGTGCATAGGAGGCAATATTAAACGGAACGCCGAGGAAAATATCGGCACTGCGCTGGTAGAGCTGGCAGGAGAGTCGTCCATCGGCGACATAAAATTGGAAAAAGGCGTGACAGGGGGGGAGTGCCATTCTATCGATCTCACCGACATTCCAGGCGGATACGATAATTCTTCGGGAATCTGGAGTATTACGGATCTGTTCGACCGCCTGGGAGATCTGGTCAATGGTGGTGCCATCCGCACTCCCCCACGAACGCCACTGGGCCCCATAGACCGGTCCCAACTCCCCCTGCTCATCGGCCCACTCGTTCCAGATACGAACTCCGTGCTGCTGCAAGTAGTCGATATTGGTATCCCCACGGAGAAACCAGAGCAGTTCATGGATGATCGACTTGAGATGAACCTTTTTGGTGGTTACCAGAGGGAATCCCTGCTGTAGATCAAATCGCATCTGATGCCCAAACAGACTACGCGTACCGGTTCCTGTTCGGTCCCCCTTGGCTACTCCCTGTTCCAACACACGGCTGATCAGTTCCAGATACTGTCTCATAGCGTATGATTCCTCCTGTGGTTCAGTTTGTCTCATGGAGCTCTTTGCCCCCTCACCCCAACCCTCTCCCTGAGGGAGAGTGAGCTAGGGGGAAAACTCCAACGCTGAATGAATGTAACCGGTCAAACCAGCCCGTTCTTCACGAAATGATTCCGGCATAGTAATT
>CAYFOQ010000192.1:0-1647 GCA_964344735.1 uncultured Piscirickettsiaceae bacterium | reverse complement strand
CTGTTTGCTACAGGCCTGCGGCGAATAGCAGCGCTTTTCCTCCGGCGTCAACAGGTGGGTGCAGCAGAGGGGGTACCCGGCAATACCCTAGTTAATTGGTATAGAATAGAGGCAAATTCTCCCTGTCACAAGAGGGGACTCTCATTTTTCTTGCAACGATTAAACGGTTGGTGAGGTTCGCGTGAGTAGAGTTTCAGCAATTTGTTGATGGTTGGTCATCTGTCCGGTGGGGTCTATCCCAATGGGGATAGGCCAGCTATCTCCATTGTCTGTCGAAGTGGCATTGAATCACCCTCTCCTCTCTGACATACTGCCCGTCACCAAATATTATGGCGCCCTGATATTGAAGGGGCTACCGTGAGGAAGACTGATACCCGATCAGCTCATGAGGTTCTGCGGGGGAGCGTGCGGTAATGGGTCGTCAGCGAATCGTGAATCGTTGTAACAAATAGACAGGTAAACGTTTAAGGAGCATCTTGCACATGTCGGAGAAAACCAAGCTAAATGCAGTCAGCCCCGAGCTGGACATTCCTACCCCGAATCTGGACGAGTTGGAGAAGGGGCCGTGGCCGAGTTACGTCTCTGGACTGAAGCGCCTGGCTGCCAGTGATGCCGCTGAGGCCAAGATGATGCGGGGGGTGATCGGTACTCTGGAACAGTCCTTTATCAATCGTCGGGGCTACTGGAAGGGGGGAACCGTAGGCGTGGTCGGTTATGGCGGTGGCGTCATTCCCCGCTTCTCCGAGCTTAAGAACGACAAGGGCGAGACCATGTATCCCGATGCGTTGGAGTTCCACACCGTACGGATCATGCCGCCATGGGGGAATCACTATAACACCGCACTACTGCGGCGGATGTGTGAGGTTTGGGAGGAGACCGGCACCGGCCTGATCGCACTTCATGGACAGTCTGGTGACATCATGTTCCAGGGAGCCGACACCGCCGGGGTACAGGTTGCCTTCAATAAGTTCAATGATGCTGAGACCTTCTCCGATATTGCCGAAGATTTTCAGTTCGACATGGGGGGGGCTGGCCCGGCGGTTCGCACCTCGGTCGCTTGTGTCGGTGCCGCTCGCTGTGAGCAGTCCTGTTTCGACGCGGGACGACTACAGCGTGAGACCATCAACAGTTTCCTCGATGATATGCATCGGCCGGCACTTCCCTACAAGATGAAATGGAAATTCTCCGGCTGTCCCAATGACTGCACTAACTCCATTCAGCGTGCGGATATGGCGGTAATCGGTACCTGGCGTGATGACATCAAGATCAACCAGGAGGGGTGGAAGGCCTTTGTTGCCGACAAGGGGGTGAAACATATCAATGACAACATCATCAGTCGTTGCCCGGGGCAGTGTATGGAGATGGCGGACGATACCTCTTTGACGATCGACAATCGCCAGTGTGTACGCTGTATGCACTGCATCAATGTGGTCTCCTCGGTAAGCGAGAAATATGTGGGCAAAGAAGGGGATGCCGTTCTGGCGCAGGGAGATGACAAGGGGGTTACTATTCTGATGGGGGGCAAGCGCACCCTGAAGATTGGCGATACCTTCGGCACCGTGATCGTCCCCTTCATGAAGGTGGACACCGAAGAGGGGGTCGAGGCCTTCATCGAACTCAGTGAGAATCATGTCGACTTCTTTGCTG
>CAYFOQ010000191.1:1335-1662 GCA_964344735.1 uncultured Piscirickettsiaceae bacterium | reverse complement strand
GATGGAGGTGTCGGCACTAGAGATGGGGGATGTGATCGATATCTACCCCTTCCGCGGTGAGGTCAAGCGTCACGAGAGTGGAGAGCTGGTCACTACCTTCACCCTCAACACCGAGGTGTTGAAAGATGAGGTTCAGGCCGGGGGCAGGATCCCGTTGATCATTGGACGTGCCCTCACCACTCGGGCCCGAGAGCGTCTCGGACTCGGTCCGGCAGAGCAGTTTCGCGTTCCCCGCCAGCCGCCACAGAGTGATCATGGTTATACCCTGGCACAGAAGATAGTCGGTCAGGCCTGTGGTCTCGATGGGGTGCGACCGGGGGCCTACTG
>CAYFOQ010000191.1:0-1294 GCA_964344735.1 uncultured Piscirickettsiaceae bacterium | reverse complement strand
CGGCCGATCTGGTGATGCAGTCCTTCTGTCACACTGCCGCCTATCCGCGACCGGTTGATATCCAGACCCAAAACACCCTCCCCGGTTTCATGGTCGATCGTGGTGGGGTCTCGCTGAAGCCGGGAGATGGCGTAATTCACTCCTGGCTCAATCGGATGTTGTTACCGGATACGGTGGGGACCGGAGGGGATTCTCACACCCGCTTTCCATTGGGGATCTCTTTTCCAGCCGGTTCCGGACTGGTCGCCTTTGCTGCTGCGACGGGGGTGATGCCACTGGATATGCCGGAATCGGTACTGGTTCGGTTTCGGGGGGAGATGCAGCCCGGAATCACCTTGCGTGATCTGGTCCATGCCATCCCCTACGTGGCGATTCAGCAGGGACTGTTGACGGTAGAGAAGGCGGGGAAGAGAAATATATTTTCGGGCCGTATTCTGGAGATCGAAGGGTTGGAGCAGTTGACCGTAGAGCAGGCCTTCGAGCTCAGTGATGCCTCGGCCGAACGTTCTGCCGCTGCCTGTACCATTGCCCTGGGAGAGGATTCGGTGCGAGAGTATCTCCGCTCCAATATCGCACTGCTACGACAAATGGTGACCGATGGCTATCAGAGTCGGGATGCCTTGCAACGCCGGATCGAGGCCATGGAGCAGTGGCTACGACAGCCGACCCTGTTACGAGCCGATGTCGATGCCGAGTATGCTGCGGTGATCGAGATCGACATGAACACCATCGTTGAACCAATTCTCTGTGCACTCAACGACCCCGATGATGCCCGTACCTTGAGTACCGTAGCAGGAGACCCGATCGATGAGGTCTTCATCGGCTCCTGTATGACCAACATCGGTCATTTCCGAGCTGCGGCCCGACTGCTGGATTCGGTTGATGGACTTTCCACCCGACTCTGGGTGGCGCCACCGACCCGTATGGATGAGCGTCAGCTACGGCAGGAAGGAGTCTATAACGTATTTGGTCGTGCCGGCGCCCGTATGGAGATGCCGGGCTGTTCACTCTGTATGGGGAATCAGGCACGGATTGCCCCCAACAGTACGGCCGTCTCCACTTCGACCCGTAATTTTCCCAACCGACTTGGAGCCGGGGCGGATGTCTATCTGGCCTCGGCCGAGTTGGCCGCCGTAGCAGCCATCCTTGGGCGGCTACCCAGCGTTGAGGAGTATCACCACTACGCGGCCGAAATTGCAGCCAAGCGGGAGGAGATCTACCGTTATCTGGACTTCTCTCGTAACTATTCAGGGATACCTGTAACTGATTCAGATTGCCCCTGAAATTCGTCAGT
>CAYFOQ010000190.1:1409-1709 GCA_964344735.1 uncultured Piscirickettsiaceae bacterium | reverse complement strand
TATCGCCTCGATCTGACGCTGGAGGAGGCGGTGAGTGGGATCAGCCGGGAGATCAGAATTCCGGCGGCTGAACGTTGTAGTAACTGTGGTGGTACCGGGGCCAGGCCTGGGAGTTCTCCCACTACCTGTGGGACCTGTGGGGGAGTAGGCACGGTACGAATGCAGCAGGGTTTTTTCTCGGGGCAACAGACCTGTCCCAGCTGTCGTGGCAGTGGTAAAGAGATCAAGGATCCTTGCCCCAGTTGTCGTGGGTCGGGGAAGGTGAAGCGAGAGAAGACTCTGTCGGTCAAGATTCCAGCC
>CAYFOQ010000190.1:0-1399 GCA_964344735.1 uncultured Piscirickettsiaceae bacterium | reverse complement strand
GATAGCGGTGACCGTATCCGCCTCTCCGGTGAGGGGGAACCGGGAGAGAATGGGGGGCCGCCGGGTGATCTTTTTGTCGAGGTGCGAGTACAAGATCATGCCCTTTTCAATCGTGATGGTGATGATCTCTATTGCGAGATTCCCGTGGGAATCGTAACTGCAGCGCTTGGTGGAGAGGTTGAAGTCCCCTGTCTGGGTAAGGGGCAGTGTGTGCGGCTGAAGATCCCTTCCGAATCCCAGACCGGGAAGCTTTTCCGGTTGCGAGGCAAAGGGGTGAAGTCGGTTCGTAGTAGTGCCCCGGGTGATCTGATGTGCCGGATCGTGGTGGAGACCCCGGTGCGGCTAACCAAGAAGCAGAAAGAGTTGCTGCAGAAGTTTGGAGCCTCTCTGGGTGAGGGGAGCGAGAAACACTCTCCGCAGCAGAGTTCGTGGCTAGACAAAGTGAAGGGTTTTTTTGAGGATCTTTCCGAATGAGAGAGACAGCGATTAGTGTGACCGGGGCTGCGGGACGGATGGGGCGCAGCCTGATCGAGGCGGTAACCCAGGAGCCGAACGCGCGATTGGTGGCAGCACTGGAGCACGTTGATTCCGCGTTGCTGAGCCGGGATGCGGGCGAGGTGGCAGGGATCGGGACCGTTGGGGTTGAGTTGATGGCTGATGTCGAGGCTGCAGTGGCAGCCTCTGAGGTGTTGATCGATTTTACTCGACCCGCAGTCACGCTGGAGAATCTCGAATACTGCCGTCGTAGCGGAACCCGCATGGTGATCGGTACCACCGGATTCAGTGATGAAGAGAAGGGGATCATTGCCGCAGCAGCGAAGGAGATTGCCGTGGTGTTGGCGCCCAATATGAGCGTAGGGGTCAATCTCTGTTTCCGGCTGCTCGATATTGCCGCGCGGGTATTGGGTAATGAGGTTGATATCGAGGTGATCGAGGCCCACCACCGCCATAAGGTGGATGCCCCTTCGGGTACCGCTTTAAGGATGGGGGAGGTGGTTGCGGCGGCGCTGGGACGTGATCTCAAGGCGTGTGCCGTCTATGGTCGTGAAGGGATCACCGGGGAGCGTGATCGTGGCACCATTGGTTTCGAGACGATACGGGCAGGTGATATCGTCGGAGAACACACCGTGCTTTTTGCCGATATCGGAGAGCGGGTGGAGATCACCCATAAGGCCTCGAGTCGCCTCACCTTTGCCAACGGTGCCGTGCGAGCCGCTGGCTGGATCATGTCACAGCCAAACGGTCTATTCGATATGCAGGATGTGCTTGGTCTCAAGGGGTGATATCGAGGGTTTAGCGGTGTAACTATTCGGGGATACCTTCAATCGTTGCAAAAGTTTTGGTACTCCTGAATGGCAACCGTCTGCGGCCAGGGAAGGCCGCAGCCGAGCGACACAGG
>CAYFOQ010000189.1:0-1731 GCA_964344735.1 uncultured Piscirickettsiaceae bacterium | reverse complement strand
CGGGAACGGGAGGCCGAGACATTCTCGGAGACATTCTTGGCATTGGCGATGTTATGCTCCAGCCGGTTCTGTTGGGCACCCAGTTTGATTCGGGCCTGATTGACCACATCCAGCGCTGCATCGATCTTGTTCAGCGTAGTACTCCCCAGTGAGGTAAAACTTGCCGCGCCACTGTTTCCGGCGACTGTCCCGATTGCAGAGTTCATCGCCGCATTGGTTTGCAGAGTAGAGATGCCGATCGTCATCGTGTCCCCAGACTGCCACCCTTTCTGGATCGACATCCCGGAGCTACCTCCACTAAGCACCTGAAACCCATTGAACTTGGTCTGCTCGATCACGCCACCGATCTCATCGGCCAACTGAGCAAACTCCTCATCCAGATACCCTTTTTGGGTACCATTGTTGGTCCCGTTGTCATACTGCACATGGAGTTCTCGAATCCGCTGCAACATATCGGTCACCTCCACCAACGCCCCCTCTGTAACCTGTACCAGCGAAATCCCATCATTGGAGTTGCGGACCGCCTGATTCAGCCCCATGATCTGCGAGGTCATGCTGTTGCTGATCGCCAGACCTGCCGCATCATCCTTGGCACGATTGATCCGTGTCCCCGAGGAGAGACGTTCCATCGCCGTCTTCTGCGCCTCCTGGGTACTGCTTAGCGCTCTCTGCGCATTCAGAGACCCCATATTTGTGTTGATCACTTGCATTGTCTTCTACCTCTTTATTGGCACGTATCGTGCTTATTATTCGATACAACCATAAAGCACAGGGCTTAGTATCCTGGGCACGCCCCCACCCTCATCGGTGGGGGCACCGGATGGTTCAACACAGGGTTCTCTTTCACCTTTTCCTGGGACCTACCCGGTCGAGTCGTGAGACTCCTTCACGCTAACCTCTTGCGAGGTCTTTCTCCCTGGTGGGGTGTAGCAGCGCCCCACCAGTATTTTTTTGGGCTCACTGCAAAGCCTCTTCTCATTCAATCACGTCTCATCTATTTCAATAGAGAGAGCACCTGCTGTGGCGCCTGATTGGCCTGACTCAACATCGCCATCCCCGCCTGTTGCAACACATTGGTTCGGGACAACTCTGCCGATTCAGCGGCAAAATCTGCATCCTGAATTCGTGACCGCGAGGCCGAGACATTCTCGGAAACATTCTTCAAGTTGGCGATGTTGTGCTCCAGACGGTTCTGCTGTGCACCCAGCTTGGTGCGTGCCGTATTGATCGCCGTCAGGGCATTATCGATCTCCGACAGCGTCACCGAAGTCGAGGAGAGTGTGGTCGCAGTCGTCGTCCCCACGTCCGCCGCAATCGGACCAATCACCGCACTGATATTATTGTCATAGCGCAGGTTGGCCTCGATCCCGACCGTCATCGTATCCCCACTCTCCCAGCCGGTCTGAATGGTAAAGCTGGCATAACCCGACACCGACGCCACCGCCGAGGCACCCTCACTCAGCACCTTGAATCCATTAAACTTGGTCCCCTCGATCACCCCACCGATCTCGTCCGCCAGTTGTGCGAACTCTTCGTCGATATACCCCTTCTGGGTTCCGTTATTGGTACCGTTGTCCCGTTGCACCTTCAGCTCTCGAATCCGCTGCAACATGTCGCTGATCTCCCCCATCGCACCCTCGGTGGTCTGCACCAGCGAAATGGCATCATTGGAGTTGCGTACCGCCTGATTGGCGCCACGAATCTGCGAGGTCATACTCTCGGCTATCGCCA
>CAYFOQ010000188.1:0-1748 GCA_964344735.1 uncultured Piscirickettsiaceae bacterium | reverse complement strand
CAGGGAAGGCCGCAGCCGAGCGACACAGGGAGGTGCTTGAGCGTGTTGCGATTCAAGAGTGCCAAAACGTTTGCAACGATGGATACTGCAGGGCCCGGAGGACCGGGTAGGAGATAGTTTCCCAGTGGCGGTTGACTCTTTTGTGAATGAATCGTGAAGGTTTTATGACAACCGTGGGGAAAGAGTGTTCGTCACTCACTGGCCCCGCTCTCCGGGAAACAGGATCGAAAATTGGCTCCCTTCTCCCCACTGGCTGTCGATGCGGAGCTCGGCATCGTGACGATGAGCCACATGGTGGACGATCGCCAACCCCAAACCGGTACCACCACGGTCTCGCGAACGTCCCTTGTCGACCCGATAGAAGCGTTCGGTGAGTCGAGCGAGATCCCGTTTGGGAATACCGATACCGGTGTCGGTCACAGTTAGTCGAGGGGTATCTCCGATCCGCTCCCAGGTGATGGTGATGGTCCCGTCATGAGGAGTATATTTGACCGCATTGAAGATGAGATTGGAGCAGGCAGCATAGAGGTCGCGTTGATCACCCCGCAGTAACAGTTCCGTATCCAGTTCCAGCAGAAAATCGCGTTGCCCCTGGTTCTGCTGCTCAGAGAGGATGCGAGCCTCATCCGTCACTCCACGCAGTAGTTCCGGGATATCGATGAGCTGATCCAGAGGGGCCTGACGAGACTGTTCTATCTCCGAGAGTAGCAACATATCGTCTACGATGTTGATCATGTGGTCGGTCTGTTGGCACATCTTTCTCAACGGGTGCTGCCAGCGTTGCAGCTCTCCATCGGTCAGGTCACTCATATTCTCCAGGTAGCCCCGCAGCACCGTCAGTGGGGTACGTAATTCATGCGAGGTGTTGGCCACGAAATCCTTCCGGATCGTGTTGATGCGGTGCATCTCGGTTACGTCGGTGGCGACCATCAACCGCTGGTGTTTCCCAAAGGGAACCAGGCGAACGGAGAGAGTGGTCTCCATCGACAACGGTGAGGGGATCGTGATCGCATCACTGAAATCCCCCCGTTCCAGATAGTCGATGAACTCCGGAGTGCGAAGAAAGTTGTCCACCCGCTGTCCGATATCCCGTTTGGGGTGAAATCCTAGTAGGGCGGTGCTGGCCTCATTGATCCACTCGATTTCGTAGTGTTGGTCCAGGATCAATGCGGCATCCGGCATTGCCCGATTGGTTGCCCGAAACTGCTTGAGGAGTTCGGCCACCCGTTTTTTTCGCCGTTTCTCCTTCTGTTTGATGAGGTAGTAGTAACGGAAGATCTCTCCCCAGATCCCCGAGGCCTCGGGAGGGTGCCGCTTGGCTCCCCTACGAAGCCACCGTTCCAGTCGAACGAGATGGTAGAGGTTCCACCCCAGGTAGAGGAGTAGACCAAGAACCACTGCATGGGGGACGAGGTCCAATACCCATCCGCTAAACAGGAGTGGGAACCATAGCACCAGGAGGCGAATGATCTCACTCTTCCAGGGAGAGGGGGGCGTCACAGTATCAGACCGGTGATCAGGGAGAAAAGCGGTAACCCATACCACGTACTGTCTGGATCATCCCATGGTGGTCACTCGGCTCCAGTGCCTTACGTAGACGGCGGATGTGGACATCCACAGTCCGTTCCTCGACAAAGACATTACTGCCCCAGACTCGATCCAGTAGCTGGCTACGACTGAATACCCGATCGGGGTTCTCCATGAAGAAACGCAATAATTTGAATTCGGTGGGGGCCAGTTCAATCTCT
>CAYFOQ010000187.1:0-1950 GCA_964344735.1 uncultured Piscirickettsiaceae bacterium | reverse complement strand
CCCCTTAGCCTGACTGGCGTCACCGATGACATGGATATTGCTGCGCAGGGTCGACTCGAAGGTATGAAGATTGACAGGACACCAGCCGGAGTCATCCACCAAACCGGCTGTGAATGCGACCTGACCCGCCTTCTGATCGGGAATAATGTTGATCACATCTCCCTTGAAATCTTCCACTGCAGCGACACAAGTCATCTCTGCTGCGTCCAACTCCTCGATCACACCACCATCGGCCGCCTTGACCCAAGTGATGAGCGAGTTATCGGTACCGTAACCGTAGTGGGTCTTCCAACCCTCCATGAAGAGGCCAAACTTGGAAAACTTGTCCTTGGGATCCAGCACGATCACCTTGGATTTAGGTTTATTCTTTTTGAGATAACCGGCGATCAGACTGGTACGCTCGTACGGCCCGGGAGGGCAGCGGAAAGGGTTGCGCGGAGCACCGATGATCACCGTACCACCATCTTTCATCGAAACCAATTGATCACGGAGCAGCTGGGTCTGCGGGCCGGCCTTCCAAGCATGGGTCACCTTGGTATTGGCGACATCATCATTATGGCCCGGAATATACTTGAAATCGACTCCAGGAGAGACCACACAGCGGTCAAAGCCGTAGGTCTTTCCTCCAGCGGTTTTGACCGCACCATCGTCAATGCCAATCACGCGATCGTGAACCACATTGATCCCCTCCTCGGCCAGGCCACGGTAGCCGTGTGCCAGATAGTCGAGCTTACGCTCACCCGCGAGGACAAAGTTGCTCATAAAGCAGGTGTAGTAGGTGGTATCGGCCTCGATCAGAGTAACATCGATGGCGGGATCCCCCTTTTTGATATAGCGGGCAGCCGTGGCTCCTCCCATACCTCCCCCCACCACCACGACCCGCGCCTTGGCGGCTGCAGCAGATGGGGTATAGAGTGCGACACCGGCTCCAGCAGCTGCGGCAGCCCCACCAGAGACTTTCAGAAAGTCTCTGCGGTTAAATGTACTGTTCTGTTTGCTCATCTTTTCTCCTCCTTTATCTCATGCTGCCGTAGTAACTGATGATCGCATTGAGACCGGCACGCCCCTCATTCTCCAACAACTGCTCGACCTTTTTCTTCATCTTCCGCACCACGGCACGGTCACCATTCATGAAATCGGTCATTGTGTAATGGAGATAGGGGACCCACTGCCCTGCCAGTAGACCGCTATCATCCGTGGCATCGGAACCACCATCGTGATGGCACTTCTCGCAGTACTTATTATGCAGACGCTTGCCCAAGGCTACTTCACTGGCGGCTGCCTTCTGGGCGGCTCCCATCGGCTCGATCGCGGCGAAGTAGGCCGCCATGTCGGCGACCTCGGCATCGTTATAGCCCTTGGCAACACGCCCCATGATGGTGGATTTGGTATCCCCATCCCGGAACTCCTCCATCGCCTCGATCAGGTAATCTTCAGACATTCCAGCAATGGATGGGGTAGCCGGGCCATAGCTGATCCCGTCTGTACCGTGACACCCTTCACAGGTGCTGGCCAACAGGGCACCAGAGGCACCGACCAGTGTCTTCGGTGGGGCCTTCTTGGCCGGAGCCTTCTTGGCCGGAGCCGCTTTGGCGGCAGCGCCACTATCGGCGGGTTGCTGAGTGGCACAGCCGGTGACAACAGCCGCTGCCAGCGCCGAGACTGCAAACATCTTCAGTCGCATGGGTGTTCCTCCTAGATAGATTGTTCATTCGTAACTACTCATCTCACCTCTGAATCCGTTACCGGCACGGAGTGAATAGCTACCTTCATTTATATATTCAAATCCTACTGCGGCACCATCGCTCCCATACCACTTGGATGTGAATAACTGCCCATTCTTCCATAGAGGTGACTTGTGATGCAACCGCAGATTGCACTATTAGCAGTCGTTGCAAAATTTTTGGCACTCCTGAATGGCAACCGTCTGCGGCCAGGGAAGGCCGCAGC
>CAYFOQ010000186.1:0-1995 GCA_964344735.1 uncultured Piscirickettsiaceae bacterium | reverse complement strand
CAGACGGTTGTGATTCAACGTGTGCCAAAACGTTTGCAACGATTGATCACCTTCGGTTGTTGAGTGAATAGGCAAGGAGAGAGTATGATGGAGCTGCGTTGGAGTGATATCGCCGATATCGTGATCGAATTGGAGGAGAGTTACCCCGATCTGGACCCACTGCAACTCAACTTTGTCGATCTGCAGCGAATGGTGATTGGTCTCGAGGGGTTCACCGATGATCCTGAGCGCGGCGGAGAGAAGGTACTGGAGGCGATTCAGATGGGATGGATCGAGGAGCGGGAGTGACGATCGATGTCGTGGACTATTCTGGTTGCCGATGATGACCCCCATGTGTTGGAGACCTATCGTCAGGTTCTTGGCGACGACTCCTCCAGTGCGACCGATCAGTTGCTGGGGGACTTTTCTATCCTGACCGAGGAAGAGGAGCGCCCCGAAGTCGAGGGATTTGACCTGCAGACGGTCTCCTCCGGGGAGGCGGCGGTGACCGCTGTTGCTCGAGCACTGGAACAGGAGCAACCGTTTTTTCTGGCCCTGCTCGATGTGCGGATGCCACCGGGTATCGATGGGGTGGAGGCGGCAGCACAGATTCGACAGCTCGATCCTCGTATCTATATCGCCATCGTTACCGCCTATAGTGATCACGACCTGGGAGAGATCTCCCGGCGTATCGGTGAAGGGTTTCTCTATCTGCGCAAACCCTTCAACCGCGAGGAGCTGTTGCAGGTGTGTCGTAATTTTCAGACCAGCTGGCGTTATGCGCGGGAGAGTGAGCACCGTATGGCGTTGATGGAAGAGCTCCATGAGAAGGAGCGGCAGAACGCCTGGCTGGTCGGTTCCGAGGAGGTGAGTCGCATGGTGTTGCATAACATTGGCAATGCGCTGGCGATGATTGAAAACGGTAGTTGGGAACTTGAACAGAGCATCACCGAGATGGAAAAGATGCCCCAACTCATCGAGATGGTTCAGCAGGAGGTCAGGGAGGCAGACAATTATGAGGCGGTCGTACGTTTGGTAAACGAGCGCTCAGAGCAGATCTCTGACTGGTTTTCGACTGAGCTTTATCAGGTTCTGCGGGAGCGGGGGGATCGCTTGCGACAGGTGGTTCACCATGTGGTAGAGGTGATGGAGATACATCGCCAGGGGGGGAAGAAGGAGGAGCCCCCTGCGGTGGTTACCCTGGAGGCACTCGTGCACGATGCCCTGTTGGTGCTGGAGAGCTATGCCCGCGACCGTTTGATCGAGATTGATACCGTGGGGGTGGAGACGATTCCACCGCTCTACTGGCGGCGTAACCACATGTTGCAGGCAATGGTCAATCTGCTCAAGAACGGTTTTGAGTCGATCGAGGCCGAGACTCTGCGGCGACAGCAACAGCAGGATCCGGATGGACTCTCCCCTTACCAGGGATGGTTGCGGTTACAGGCGATGGAGATCGAATTGCCGGGAGAGGTACCCGGCGTAGAGTTGGTGGTGGAGGAGAATGGGGCCGGGGTCGATCCGGCCTTCCGTGATCGACTCTTTCAATATGGCAACACCACCAAGGAGAGAGGGAGTGGTATCGGTCTCTACTGGGTGCGTCAGGAGGTGGAGTCGGTTGGGGGGACGGTTGTGCTGGAGAGCCCCGGGGTGGGTCAGGGGGCGAGGGTGGTGCTGCAGCTGCCCGTCTCGCTTCAGTAGTGTGGTGGTGGCGGCTCTTCCGCCATGGATCGTAGGGGCGAGGGTTCCAGATCCCGCAGTTGCCGTTCCGTTGCGGCCAGTCGCTGGTTGAGTTCCATCACCTCCTGCTGGAGTTTCGCTACCACCCGATTGAGCTGCTGGATATGCTCTTCCTGAAAGGCGTATCGGCTCTCGAGGATTTCGGCACGCTGTTGCCACTCGTTGTTCGTTTTCATCGCTCTTCTCGGTATCGTTATCCGTTCTCTGCTGCCGCCTCCAGCATTGTTGACACCGGAGTAAACCCGCACTTATTCGCCGCATCCCGCAGGGGCGGCG
>CAYFOQ010000185.1:0-2027 GCA_964344735.1 uncultured Piscirickettsiaceae bacterium | reverse complement strand
GACGAATTTCAGGGGCAATCTGAATCAGTTACAGGCCTTCTGAATAGTTACATCTTCTCTCTCAAAACAGTCCGGCATCCAGACCGTTGGGTTTCTGCCCACAGTAGACCACCCGGGGCTGCTATCTCTTCGGCACCTCTAAAAATGCCCTTTTCCAGCAATTACTTCGTCAGCTACGTACTCGAATCCTCATCTACTGACCTGTACACTGCGGCTCTCCGTGTGGAGCCTCCTGGTACTTGCCGCAAAAAGTCTATTTTTAGAGGCACCTTGTTGTCGAACCACTATGATCTCATGCTGAAATGAGTGACGCCAATCCCTTTTCATCCAAGGGTTGATGGCGATCCACCTTGAGGTAGGCCACCTGTTCCTCGGCGATCACCACCGCCTCTACCACACCGGCCAACTGCTGGAGCTGGGTCGCCAATAGTGCCGCTTGAGCTGAATCACTGACCTCAATATGCAGCAGTCGGGTACGCACCGTCGGAGGGGGATCCATTGTGCTGGCCACCCCCCACCAGCCTAGTGCCAACACTGCTGTCGTCAGAAACAGCAACTGCGGCTCACCACTCCATCCCAACAGTCCTCCTCCCAGCAGACCACCGAGGAAAGTGCCGAGAAACTGAGCACTGGAGTAGATCCCCATTGCCGTTCCTTTTCCGGCTACCGGCGCAACCCGAGAGATGAGCGAAGGTAGCGTCGCCTCCAGTAGATTGAATCCAGCAAAAAAGAGAGTCAGCATGGCGACAATCCCCCAGAGCGAACCAAATGCCCCCCCCCAAAGCCCCATCTGGGAGATGAAAATCAATCCAATCGCCAGAAGAAAGACCTCTTTCATTCGATCCCGACGCTCAGCCACGATCATCAACGGCACCATAATCGCCACCGCCACCACCATCACCCCGAGATAGACCCAGCCATGATCGGTAGTCGGTAGCCCGGTATCCCTCAGTGCCAGAGGAATAGCGACGAAGAGCGCGGTTAGAATCAGATGAAGAATAAAAATACCAATGTCGAACTGTTGTAGACGACGATCCTGCAACATCTCAAGCAACTGTCCGGGGTCGGTCTCGGCATCATGGTGCGCCTGACTCCGCACCGGGTTGGGCACCACACCATAGAGCAATCCCAACCCCACCAGCGCCAGCACCGCCGTCACCCAAAAAATCCCACTGACACCAATCCACCCGTTGAGTAACGGTCCCAGAATGATCGCCAACATGAAAGAGAAGCCAATCGTCATACCGAAGACCGCCATCGCCCGGGTACGCACCTCCTCCCGAGTGAGATCGGCCAGCAGCGCCATGGAGGCAGCCGCGATCGCCCCGGCCCCCTGCAGTGCCCGCCCGATCACCACCCACTCGATGGTGGTGGCCAACGCCGCAACCACACTCCCGGCGGCAAAGATCAGGAGCCCTGCCGCAATCACCAGTTTACGACCGAAACGATCGGACAACATTCCAAAGGGGATCTGAAACAGCGCTTGAGTCAAGCCGTAGATCCCCAGGGCCAACCCCATCAGTAGCGGAGTGGTACCGGTAAAGTGCTCCGCATAGAGCGACAGCACCGGCAACAGCATAAAAAGCCCCACCATTCTGAAGGCAAAAATCGACGCCAACCCGCTGGCCGCCCTGCGCTCCACCGGCAACATCCCTGTCGCACCCTCTGTAGCCATTCCTCTCTCCCAGCGTAGTCGATCTCTCTATTACGAAGAGAGCAAAGACCCTCAAATGCACCTCTAAAAGTGCCCTTTTCCAGCAATGATTTCGTCAGCTCCGTACTCGAATCCTCATGTACTCACTTGTACACTGCGGTTCTCCGTGCGGCGCTTCCTCGTACTTACCGCAAAATGTCTATTTTTAGAGGCGCTTTCAAAACCCGCTCTATCCGGGTTGGCCCGTTTCAAGACTTTTCCTCGACCAGTCGATACAATTTCCTTAGCTGAAGCGATCAATTGTTGCAAAGGTTTTGGCGTTCCCGAATCGCAACCGTCTGCGGCCAGGGAAGGCCGCAGTCGAGCGACACAG
>CAYFOQ010000184.1:476-2087 GCA_964344735.1 uncultured Piscirickettsiaceae bacterium | reverse complement strand
GCCGCCCCTGCGGGATGCGGCGAATAAGTGCGGGTTTACTCCGGTGTCAACAGGTACTCGACCTCTTCTGTGGTCTTGGCAACTTTACCTTACCCATTGCCCGCCATGCGGCCACCGTGGTGGGGGTCGAGGGTGAATCTGGGCTGGTCGCCCGGGCTCGGGAGAATGGTCAGCGTAACGGGTTGGAGAATGTTGAATTTTTTACCGCCAATCTACAGGAAGAGAGGGTCGAGGGGCGTTGGTTCCATAACGGGTATGACAAGCTACTGCTCGACCCTCCCCGCAGTGGTGCGCTGGAGCTGGTGCAACAGATCGATCGCATCGCCCCGGGGCGGATCGTCTATGTCTCTTGTAATCCCGCGACCCTCGCTCGGGATGCGGCCGAGCTGGTTCACAACCAGGGGTATCGGTTGGAAGCGGCCGGAGTGATGGATATGTTTCCCCACACCGCTCATGTGGAGTCGATTGCACTGTTTACCCGTTGAGAGGATCAGCGCAGATCCAGAACAATTTTTCCGGACATTCCCCCAGCCTCGATCAGTCGATGGGCCTCAGCCGCCTGCTCTAGCGGGAATCGATGGGTGACGTCGACATTGACCGAGCCCGATTCGATGAGCTCCCCCCCATGCTGCAGAATCTCGGTCTGGTGCAGCCGCATGTCGGTTAATCCGTAGTAGAGTGGGGAGAGCATCAGCTCCTGGCTAATCCGTAAATTCTTTAGCCGTGCCCCTTTCCACTCCACCCCTTTCGGGATCTGTAGCAGTGTCACCAGTTCACCATAGGGGCGGGGGGTCTGAAGGGAGCGGGTAAACACCTCTCCCCCAACCGTATCGAGGACAACATCGACCCCACCCCGTTCGCTCCACGCTGCGACTGCAGTAACAAAATCCTCCTGGTCGTAACGGATGGCCCGGTCTGCTCCCAGGGTGAGCACTCGCTCCGCCTTTTGGGGTGAGCTTACCGTAGTGATGACACGGGCACCAATGGCAACCGCAAGCTGAATGGCGAGGTGTCCCACCCCCCCGGCACCGGCATGAATCAGCACCTCATCTCCCTGTTGTAATGAGGCCCGATCGAATAGCGCCTCCCAGGCAGTGATCAGCGCCAGTGGGGTGGCTGCGGCGGTAGCAAAGTCGAGTCGATCCGGTTTACGCACGGCATAACGTTCATCCACCACCACCCATTCGGCATAGTTCCCATCGAGCCCCCCGAGTCCACCGTTAAAGAAGAAGATCGCATCGCCGGGCTGAAAACGGCTGCAGCTGGAGCCGATCGCTCGCACGATCCCGGCGCCATCACAGCCGGGGATGTGGCGGGGGTGATCCGCCAGGTAGAACCCATTTTGACGAAGCTTGGTGTCTACCGGATTGACACCGGCCGCATGCAGTTCCACCAGTAGCTGATGGGGCTGGGTGATCTCCGGATCGGGTAGCTGCTGTAGCTGTAGCTGTTCCACCCCTCCTGGAGTGGTGACGGTAATTGCCCTCATGCCTCCTTTAACTCCCGGCTACGTCGGGCCAGCCGCAGATAGCGGCGATCGGTCGCTGCCAGTAATCCACCCAGGGACATCAAGAATACGCCCATCCAGATCCACTGGATAAAGGGTTTGTA
>CAYFOQ010000184.1:0-390 GCA_964344735.1 uncultured Piscirickettsiaceae bacterium | reverse complement strand
CACCTGTTCTCCATCCGCACGATAGACCCCGACCTCTCCCTCTGTGGTGATGTAATTGGGGCCCTGATGTTCGCTCAATCCCTCTAGCCGGAAGGTATAGCCACCCGCTTCGACCGCGGTTCCTGGAGCCATACGGACATCCTTCTCGATACTGAAGGCGGTGGAGAAGGCGACCCCGATGATAAAGATACCAAGGCCGGCATGGGCGATGACCATGGCGGCATGGCTACGGGAGAGTCCCCCCGGGTTACTCCGGTCGACCAGCTCCCGTAACATGGTCAGTAGTACCCAGGTGGCGATGGTGATGCTGAGACCGAGCTGGAATGAGTTCTCGCCAAAGAGCAGCCACGGTAGCGGAATGCCGATCACCGCTGCGATCAGGAGCAGAAG
>CAYFOQ010000183.1:0-2107 GCA_964344735.1 uncultured Piscirickettsiaceae bacterium | reverse complement strand
ATTGGTATTGATGATCTGCATCACTGTCTCTCCCGGTCCCTGTGGGACTCTTCTTATTATTGCTGGTCGCTGATACGACCCTTTTTATTATTTTTCCGCTCTATTTCAGCGGTTATTTCGTACGATGTTGCCCCGTACACCTCTATTAGCGTCTCTCCCCCGAATCTCTTTAGATCTTTTTTCAAAAAAACGGTATTGGACGATCCCTCCTGCGGAGAGATCGTCCAAGAAAAGAATAATCAATAAGTTATCTGATCACTCCACCCCACCTACTTCAAGAGAGAGAGCACCTGCTGTGGAGACTGATTGGCCTGACTCAGCATCGCCATGCCGGCCTGTTGCAGCACACTGGTCCGGGAGAGCTCCGCCGACTCAGCAGCAAAATCGGCATCGAGAATGCGGGAACGGGAGGCCGAGATGTTCTCCGCAACATTTTTGGCATTGGCCACATTGTGTTCCAGACGGTTCTGCTGGGCACCCAGCGTGGTACGTGCCGAATTGACATGTTCCAGCGCCGTATCGATCTCGGAGAGATCGACACCGGTCATCGAGGCGGTCGCCGCTGAACCAGTGTTTGTATCGATAGTTCCAGTCACATTGGTAATCTGTGAGGCAGACTGCAGCGAATTGATCCCCACCGTCATGGTATCTCCCGATGCCCACCCCTTCTGAATACTCATCCCGGAGCTACCACCACTCAGCACCTGAAACCCATTAAACTTGGTCAACTCGATTACCCCACCGATCTCGTCGGCCAACTGGGCAAACTCCTCATCCAGATACCCCAGCTGGGTACTGTTATTGGTTTCATTCTCATACTGCGCCTTCAACTCTCGAATCCGTTGCAGCATATCGGTCACCTCGACCAGCGCCCCTTCCGCCACCTGAACCATCGAGATACCATCATTGGTATTTCTCACCGCCTGGTTCAGTCCCATGATCTGGGAGGTCATACTGTTACTGATCGCCAACCCTGCAGCATCATCCTTGGCCCGATTGATCCGTGTTCCTGAGGAGAGACGCTCCATCGCTGTCCTCTGTGCCTCCTGAGTGCTACTCAACGCCCGTTGTGCATTCAGAGATCCCATATTTGTATTGATCACTTGCATCTTTCTCTACCTCTCTATTCTTTTTATCATTGGCACAAATCGTGCTTTATTCTTGGCATAACCATAAAGCCTGAGACCACGTATCTCGGGCACCCCTCACCACCGTGGTGAGGGACCCAGTGGTCCACATCGGGGTCTCTTTCACCTTTCCCCCAGGACCACACCGACCGAGTCGTGAGACTCCTTCACGCTAACCTCTAACGAGGACTCCTTATCTGGTGGGGTGTAGCAGCACCCCACCAGCCATTTTTCTCAGCTCCCACTACTGAACCCCAACTACTTGAGCAGTGAAAGCACCTGTTGTGGAGACTGATTGGCCTGACTGAGCATCGCCATGCCGGCCTGTTGCAGCACACTGGTCCGGGAGAGCTCCGCCGACTCTGCGGCAAAATCGGCATCGAGAATGCGGGAACGGGAGGCCGAGACGTTCTCGGAGACATTCTTGGCATTGGCGATGTTATGCTCCAGTCGGTTCTGCTGGGCGCCCAGCTTGATCCGGTGACTATTCACCTTATCCAGTGCTGCATCAATATTGGTCAAACTCACCGCCGCATTCCCCATAGAGCTGTAGAGTGCCGCTCCGGTACCACTGGTGATCGTACCGGTCACCGTAGCCACCGCCCCGGTCTGCAGTGAAGAGACTCCGACCGTCATGGTATCCCCCGATTTCCACCCCTTCTGGATCGAAAACGAACCGGTTCCATCCGCACTTCCCCCACCACTCAGCACCTGAAACCCATTAAACTTGGTCAATTCGATCACCCCACCGATCTCATCGGCCAACTGTTCAAACTCCTCATCCAGATACCCCAACTGGGTACTGTTATTCGTTCCGTTCTCATACTGCACCTTCAACTCCCGTATCCGCTGCAGCATATCGGTCACCTCCACCAACGCCCCCTCCGTAACCTGTACCAGTGAGATTGCATCGTTGGAGTTCCGTACCGCCTGATTCAGCCCCATGATCTGCGAGGTCATGCTGTTGCTGATCGCCAGAC
>CAYFOQ010000182.1:0-2141 GCA_964344735.1 uncultured Piscirickettsiaceae bacterium | reverse complement strand
GTGCAATTCCGCTGGTGGAGAATATTATCGCTCAGCAGCGGGCCCACACTGCCGTTCTCTCCACCCTCTCCTGGGTGATCTTTGCTGCCCTGCTGTGGGGACGGAATCAGTATGGTTGGCGTGGTCGAACGGCAATTCGTTGGACCCTGGCCGGATTTTTGTTGCTCTTCCTGAGCTATTTCGGTAGTCGCTTCGTGGTGGAGTTTCTCCTGGACCCTGCTACCGATACGGCTACGGCTACGGCTACGGCTACGGCTACGGCGCTCCCTCCTCTCTCTCAGAATCAATAAAAGGCACCTCTAAAAATGTCCTTTTCCGGCAATTACTTCGTCAGTTCCGTACTCGAATCCTCATGTGCTCGCATGTACACTGCGGTTCTCCGTGCGGTGCTTCCTCGTACTTGCCGCAAAATGCCTATTTTTAGATGTGCCTTAAAGGTTGTATGAGTCGATGCAGAATTTTTGGCAGCGCCACCGTTCCGTTTGGCGGGACCCCAGCAGGTGAGTGAACTCTCCACCACCACGCTGGTGGGACTACTGCTGCTGCTGATTCTGCTATCCGGATTCTTTTCCGGTTCCGAAACCGGGATGATGGCGATCAATCGCTACCGTCTGCGTCATCTCGCCCGTAGTGGTCATCGGGGGGCTCAATCGGTACTCCAACTACTGGAACATCCGGAACGTTTGATCGGATTGATTCTGCTGGGAAACAACTTTGTCAACATCCTGGCCTCGGCCATCGCCACCCTGATCGGACTCCGTCTGTTCGGTGACGCCGGGATCGCCATCGCGACTGCGATCCTCACCGTGGTGGTTCTGATCTTCGCCGAGGTGACCCCAAAGACCGTGGCTGCACTCAAGCCTCACAAATTCGCCTACCCCGCCTCTCATGTGTTGCTACCACTGCTACGTCTCTTCTACCCGGTGGTTCGTCTCATCAATTGGGTCACCAATCTGGTGTTGCGACTGCTGGGCATCAGTCTTAGCCGGGAACAGAGCGATCATCTCTCGCGGGAGGAGTTACGCACTGTGGTTAAAGAGGCGGGCGGTCTGATCCCCCGTAAGCACCGCACCATGCTCACCAATATTCTTGATCTGGAGCTGGTGACGGTCGAGGATATCATGATCCCTCGCAGTGATATCGTCGGCATCAATATCGAGGATCCATGGGCCACCATCATGACCCAGATCGCCCATAGCCAGCACACGCGGATGCCGGTCTTTCGGGAGTCGACCGAGTATTTGCTGGGAATCCTCCATATGCGTGATGCTGTTCGCCTCTTCAAGGGGAGTCAGGAGGCCAAGTCGGAGCTGATTCAGCTGTTGCGCCCCCCCCTCTTTATCCCTGAACAGACCCCACTACATAAACAGTTGCTGCGGTTTCAGCAGGAGAAGAAGCGGATTGGACTGGTGGTGGATGAGTACGGTGATATCCTCGGCCTGGTAACACTGGAGGACCTGTTGGAGGAGATCGTTGGTGAATTTACCACCGATGTCTCCGATGCGGTACCGGAGGTGGAACGGCGACAGGATGGCTCCTATCTGGTCGAGGGCAGTGCCAACCTGCGGGAGTTGGAGAAGAGCATGGGGTGGAAACTCCCTCAGGATGGTCCCAAGACACTGAATGGGTTGATTCTCGATCACCTCGAAGAGATCCCGGAGCCGGGGACCAGTATGATGATCGAGGGTTATCCGATCGAGGTGACCAGTGCCACGGAGATCGGGGTCCGGAGGGTGGCGATCTTCCCACAGCAGCGTCGCCAGAGTTGAGGGTGATCGGTGGTTATCAATCAAACAGATTTGGCAGAGGTGACGGCCGAGAGCTCCTGTAACAACTCACGGGCGTAGAGAATCGCATTCTCCATCCCGGAGTCGACCGCGTCACAGACCGCCTTCCCTCGTCGCGTCAACTCTGGATAGCCAAAACTTCCGCCGCTGCCCTTGATGTTGTGGGCGATGAAACGTACCTGTTCTAGCTCTTCCGCTTCGATCGCCTCATCGAGCTCCGCATTCAGTTTCACCATGCGCTCGTAGAAGAGCTCCATCAGGTCATCATCGAACACCGAATCATAGGCGGTGTTGGTCTCTATCCGTTTGCCAACGGCCGGGTGTTGACGCCGGAGGAAAAGCGCTGCTATTCGC
>CAYFOQ010000181.1:0-2187 GCA_964344735.1 uncultured Piscirickettsiaceae bacterium | reverse complement strand
AAGGCCGCAGTCGAGCGACACAGGGATGTGCTTGAGCGTGTTGCGATTCAGGAGGGCCAAAACCTTTGCAACGATTGATAAATAGGCGGTGAATAGCTGCAGCACTCTTGAGACCAACGGTGATCGAGCCGCTATTGTTAGCGGTGCCTTCAAGGATGGGTCGCTGCAATCACCGGGGGCGCACCGACAACCTCGCCATTCTGTCCCCGCTGGCGCAGGGCGTGGTCGAGCAGAACGATCGCCATCATCGCCTCGGCAATCGGGGTCGCCCGAATACCGACACAAGGATCGTGGCGACCCTCGGTCACCACCTCGACCTCTCTTCCTTCCCGATCGATACTCTGACCCGGCAGACGCAGACTGGAGGTAGGTTTGAGCGCCATCGATACCACGATATCCTGGCCAGAAGAGATCCCACCGAGGACCCCTCCAGCGTGATTACTATGGAACCCCTGCGGGCTCATTTCGTCACGATGCTCAGTACCGCGTTGCTCTATCGAGGAAAAACCGGCCCCGATCTCGACCCCCTTGACCGCATTGATACTCATCATGGCATGGGCGAGGTCGGCATCGAGTCGATCAAAGATCGGCTCCCCCCATCCGGGCGGTACCCCCGTCGCCACTACATTGATACGAGCACCGATGGAGTTCCCCTCCTTGCGTAGCGCATCCATATAGGACTCCATCTCCGCCACCTTGGAGGCATCCGGAGAGAAAAAGGGGTTGCGCCCAACCTCCTCCCACTCGATCTGCTCCACCTTGATCGGCCCCAACTGTGCCAGATAACCCCGCACCTCCACTCCGAACTGGGCTCGCAGCACCTGTTTCGCCACCCCTCCAGCCGCCACCCGCATGGCGGTCTCCCGAGCCGAAGAGCGTCCCCCTCCACGATAGTCCCGGACGCCATACTTCTGGGCGTAGGTATAATCGGCGTGTCCCGGGCGAAAACGGTCGGCAATGGTAGAGTAGTCTTTGGAACGCTGGTCGGTATTACGAATCAACATACCGATCGGGGTTCCGGTGGTCGTTCCCTCGAACACCCCGGAGAGAATCTCAACCTGATCGGCCTCACGACGCTGGGTGGTATGACGTGATGTCCCCGGTCGCCGACGGTCGAGGTCGTACTGTATCATCTCGGTCGTCAGTGCCACACCGGGTGGGCAGCCGTCAACGATACATCCCAGACCAGCACCATGGCTCTCGCCAAAGGTCGTGACGGTAAACAACCTTCCAATCGTATTTCCTGCCATGCTCCGATTATACTCCGCTACCCTGTGACACGATCACTTAACAGGCTGTTAATGATAGCCGATCATACGGATATAATGACACCATGCGCTTACTCTCTTCCATCTTCTGCTCTACGCTGCTACTGACTACGACACCATTGGTCTACGCCGATCTTGAACGCGCGCACCAGGCACTGGCGACGGGTGACCAACAGGTTGCAGTGATGGAGTTGACCCGTCTGGCGGGTGAGGGTGAGGCTGAAGCCCAGTTTGAACTGGGTCAGATCTATGCCAACGGCCAGTTGACTGAACGAGATCCAGGCCGTGCGCTACTGGCGCTTACTCTGGCACAAGAGAATGGACACCCCCAGGCGCTGGCACTGATCGAGCCACTCAAACAGGAGATCAACCTCTATCAGCTGGCGGCTCTCCAGGAGGAGTTGGGAACGCTATTTCAGAAGGGTGGCCCCGTTCGTCCCGACCCCGGTCGGGCTGCACTCTGGCTTGGCGAACGGGCACTCAACCCGGCTCCCTTCGAGGACGAAGAGCGAGGAGAGCTCGCCCGAAAGGTGGGACGGCTCTATGAGGAGAAAATCCTCTCCTTCACCTCGGCCCATAGCTGGTACATTTTGGCCGAGGCCTTCGGCTCTGGACGTGGCGCCAAGGATCGCTTGCGGATGGAGCTGTTTCTACAGGAGAGCAGCCTGATTCAATCCCGCAATGAGGCGATCGACCGGTATAAGCGTTATCTGAAACAGAAGAACCTTGGGGTGATTAGGGCGGCTCAACCACCGCTTCCTGCAGGGGTTGATCATTGACGCCCTAGTGATAAAAAAAGCCCGGCGGGTGAACCCAGCCGGGCCTTAATTACACTACGACAATATTAGGGAACCCCTGAATAACTCATGAGTAAATGCCTCACGCCTGTAGCGCCCAATATCTTCGTTGAAAATCTTGC
>CAYFOQ010000180.1:2008-2222 GCA_964344735.1 uncultured Piscirickettsiaceae bacterium | reverse complement strand
TAATAAGCTGAAGGACACGAAAAGCAATGTCCTGATTCTTGGTGAATCCGGGACTGGAAAGGAGGTGGTTGCCCAGAGTCTTCACCGCTATTCGCAACGGCGCAATAATCCCTTCGTGCCGATCAATTGTGGCGCCATACCTGGAGAACTGTTGGAGAGTGAACTCTTCGGTCATGAGAAGGGGGCATTTACCGGGGCGGTTTCTGCTCGCAAG
>CAYFOQ010000180.1:0-1827 GCA_964344735.1 uncultured Piscirickettsiaceae bacterium | reverse complement strand
TGATGGTAAGTTTCGCGAGGATCTCTTCTATCGCCTCAACGTCTTTCCGATCGAGCTGCCGCCGCTGCGGGAGCGTAATGGTGATATTCCGTTGCTGCTCGAGGCCATCGAGAGGCGTCTGAAGGGTGAAGGGCGACCCGTGGCACGGGTGATGCCGAGCGCCATCTACGCCTTGTCACAGTACCACTGGCCGGGGAATGTCCGGGAGCTGACCAACCTGGTGGAACGTATCGGTATCCTCTATCCTGGAGAGGAGGTGGAGGCGGTCGATCTGCCGGAGCGCTACTACCCGGAGGATATGGAGCTGCCGGAGATGTTGCCAGAGCTGGAAGAGGAGCAGGAGGAGCCGCTGTTACGAGAACAGGAGGTGAGTACGCTGGAGCAGGAGTCGCTGCTCCCCTCTGACGGGCTTGATCTCAAGCGCTATCTCTCTTCACTGGAGGAGGATCTGATTCGTCAGGCGTTGGTGGAGTGTGATGGGGTGGTGGCACAGGCGGCAAAACTGCTCAACGTCCGTCGTACCACCCTGGTGGAGAAGATGAAGAAATACGAACTCAGCCGTACCGAGGCGTAGCGTGGTTGATCGATCCACTGCGGAATCGAATTTGGCTCAGGAGGAGTCACAGACGCAGCAGCAGCGGTTGCAGGAACTGGAGCAGGCCTTTGCCGAGTTCGCCCGGATGTCGGAGGGGCTGGAGGCCTCCTATCACGCCTTGCAGAACCGGGTGGCGGAGCTGACCGAGGAGCTGGCAGCCGCCCGTAGTGAGCGGTTGCGTCACCTTCAGGAGAAGGAGAAGATCGCCAATCAGTTGGCGCGGCTGCTCGATGCGCTCCCTGGTGGCGTGATCGTGGTTGATCGTGATGGGGTGATACAGGCGGCCAACCCCGCGGCACGTACCTTCTTTGAAGGGGAGCTGGTGGGAGATGGTTGGCAACAGCTGCTCGAGATGCAGCGTGATGATTCCGCAGGAGGTGGGCTGGAGAAAGATCTGGTGTTGAAGAACGGGCGGATTCTGGAACGATCCAGTAGTCACCCCGATCAGGGAGAGGAGATTCTGCTCTTCAGTGATGTCACCGAGACCCGTAGTCTTCAGCACCATCTCGATCAGAACCGGCGACTGGCCTCGATGGGAGAGATGGCCGCCTCGTTGGCCCACCAGGTCCGTACCCCGTTGGCAGCGGCACTGCTCTACATCTCCCACCTGGAGAAAGAGCAGTTGGCGGACGAGCGGCGACTACAGATTGCCGACAAGCTGCGATCTCGACTCCATCACCTCAATGGGTTGATCACCGACATGCTGCACTATGCCCGTGGCGGTAGCTCCAGTAGTGAGGAGATCACCGTTGGCCCGTTTGTCGAAGGGTTGCAGTCGGCACTGGAGGAGGAGATCAGTCGCCGTCTCCAGGGGCGGTTTACAACCGAAGTGGCGGTAGCGCCCGATCGACACTTTGTCGGGAATCGCGAGGCGCTACTCACCTCGCTACAGAATCTGGTCAACAACGCCATCGATGTGACCGAGGGGGCGGTCAATATCACCTTCCGGGTGGTTGAAGGGGGGGGGGGTGGGGTAGAGTTTCAGGTAGAGGATGACGGCCCGGGGATCTCGAAAGAGCGACAGGAGCAGATCTTCGAGCCCTTCTATACCAGTCGAGCTCGAGGAACCGGGCTTGGATTGGCGGTGGTACGGGCGGTTGCCGATGCCCACGAGGGGAGTGTCCGAGTGGAGTCGACGCCGGGAGAGGGGGCGCTTTTTGCCTTGACCTTACCGGATCGGGTTGTGAGTGAATGATTGTGGTAACGGTTCAGTTCACCTCTGAATCGGTTAT
>CAYFOQ010000179.1:0-2328 GCA_964344735.1 uncultured Piscirickettsiaceae bacterium | reverse complement strand
GCATTTACTCATGACTTATTCAGGGGTTCCTTAAGTTGTCGCCACTAGCGGCAGCTCCAGAATCATTCGACTACCGTGGTGGGCCCCCTCACTCTCCACCCGAATCGTTCCTCCAATCTGCTCGACAAAGCTGGCGGCGGAGTGTAGACCATAGCCACTGCCACGGCGTTTGGTGGTGAAGCGGGGGGCAAAGACCTTCTGTTGCAGATCGGCGGGGATGCCACAACCGTTATCATTGACCTCGATGGTAAACCGTTCGCCCTCCAGCGGCTCCATCTTCAATAGAATCTTCCCCTCCAGATCATCGTTGACGACCATCTCCTCGATAATCGCCTCAAGACCGTTTTTCAATAGATTGAGCAGCAGCTGCATCAGTGGGTTGTGGGGAAGTTGAACCGAGGGCAGTGTCGGGTCGATCTCCACCTGCCATTCGATGGCATACTTGACCAGACGATCTTCGATCAGACGCAGGGTCTCTGTGGTCAGGGTCTCCAGATTGAAACGGGTGGACGATATGATGGGCCTGGATGCACTCTGCTGGATGGTGATGATATCCCCGATGTGGTGAATCCCCTGTTCCAGCGTGCTGATCTCTTGCAGTCGATCCACGCCCACTTTGAGCCCCTTAGCGGTCGCTTGCAGTAGTCGAACGGAATGGTTCAGTCGCTCTTCCAACGCCTCAAAGGTGGGATTATCAGCGCTGATGCGAGCGCTCTCCTCGGCGTAGCGTTCCAGCCCGGGAATGACTTGATGGAGACTGGCGATCGTCGATTGGGCCTTCAACAGGTGACCGCTCATCCCGGTGACTACGTTACCGATATTGTGTAGTACCGAGGCGGCCATATCGGCCACACCGGCCTGAAAATTGGCATACTGCTCCTGATGTTGTGCCCGGATGCGGTCACGCAGGTCGTGGACCAGAAGAACCGCACCGATCGACTGTTTGAGGTTGGGGATATAGAGAAGGGAACCGCTCACCTGTACCGGAACCTCCTCACCCTCTTCGGTGAGCAGCAGCAGCTCCTTCCCGTCCAACTGGTAAAGGGTCTCATCGATCGTAACATCGGCAGAGAAGAAGGCGGTCAGTGAGCGCCCGAACAGCTCACGTTCCAGTGCTCCACAAAGCTGTTCAAAGCGGGCATTGGCTCGCTGAATCCGGTGGTCAGTATCAACCACCACAATACCGTCCACCATCGCTCGAAAGATCTCTTCCAGCTCCTGGCGGGTACTTTCAAGCTCGTGAATATTCTCATGGATCTGCAGTGCCATCTGTTGCAGCGCCAGCGAGAGATCACCAAATTCATCCCGGCGTGGTGAGATCGGAGTCGGGGTGTAGTTGCCAGCGGCGATCACGTGAGCCATGTCAACCGCCTCTCTCAGTGGACGGTGAAAATGTTGAGAGAGCAGTTGGGCCGCGATCCAGGAGAAGAGGATGAGGAGCAGTTCGACCGGCAGCAGCCGCAGGAAAATGTAACCGATCTCCTCTTTGATATCATCGTTGGAGAGCTCGAGATGGATATACCCCAGCAGATCGCCTCCCGCTTCGATCTGGCGTGTGATCGCTATCCGGTCATGATGGGTCCAGCTGTAGAAATGTTCCGTCTCCTGTTGTAACAGAGTGATGGCCGGCATCAACGCCTCGATCTCGGCTGCAGAAACCGTATCTCCTTCCCCAGCTGTCAACAATTTACCTTGGGTATCGAGCACCCAGTGGACGGAGAGATCATCCTCATCCGCCAGTGGGCGCAGCAGATCGATGACGGCGGGGAGGTTTTCTGCACGCATCGGTTCCACCAGATTTTTTCCGGTGATCTCTGCCAGCTCCTCCACAAAGTGGCGATGCATCGTATTGATACCACTGATCTGGAAGTAGACGGCGATTCCTGCGGTAAGGTTGGCGCCAATGAGAATGAGCAACAGGGAGAAGAGAAAGAGGCGAAAGCGGATAGGAATCCTCATGGGAGTACCCGTTTCGACTGGAGATCAACGACCGGGGGGATGGCGCAGTGGCCTCCGCCTCCCATCATCGCAGTGGAGCAATACACTTCCACGGTCGGGCTCTCCTCTTTCCATTTCGATCCAGGTAACGACTCAGATTGTATACCGTTGTCGGGGCGGTTTGAAGCGATGGTTTGAGGCTGCGATCCAGGCGTGCCAAAACTTTCACAACGATTGATAGATTTACGACTATTGATAGAATTGGAGCCTCTGATAATGATAGCGCGAGATGGATTTCAAGGAAAAAAGGATGAAAGGTGCTGGAAGAGAGTTGTTGGTGTTGACGCCGGAGGAAAAGCGCTGCTATTCGCCGCAGGCCTGTAGCAAACA
>CAYFOQ010000178.1:0-2340 GCA_964344735.1 uncultured Piscirickettsiaceae bacterium | reverse complement strand
GCCGCCCCTGCGGGATGCGGCGAATAAGTGCGGGTTTACTCCGGTGTCAACAGCTCTCGCCGCCACAACATGAAACGAGCACACAGACATGAATGAGTTAGAGCTAGAAAACCGCAGGGTGTTGGTTATCGATGACGATATCGAGGTACAACACTTCTATCGCAAGGCACTGGCGAAAAATGAGCGGCCCGATCTCTCGGCCCTCTCCGAACTCAACGCCCTGTTACAACAGACAGAGACGGCCAAAGAGTCCGACTCCAGTCCCACCTTCGAGTTGATCACCGCAACCCAGGGGGAAGAGGGGATCGAGCGTCTGCTGGAGCAGCATGAACAGGGGCGAGAGGTTGCCGTCGCCTTTGTCGATGTGCGAATACCACCGGGGATCAATGGACTGGAGACCGCTCGTCGACTACGGGAGATCGACCCCGACCTGGTCATTGTGATCGTCTCGGCCTACTCCGACTTCTCCATGAAGGAGTTTCGGGAGAGCATCGACGATCAGCTCTACTTTCTGCAAAAACCCCCCAAGGCGGAAGAGCTGGAGCACATGGCCTGCATCACCACCAAGAGCTGGAACGTCCGTCGTACCCTGAGACTGGAGCAGCAGCAGAGCGCCTCGATCTTGCGTTCGATCTCGGATGGCATATTGGTCCTCGATGAAAACGGTGACATTCTCCAGTCCAATGATGCCTTCGAAGCCCTCTCCGGTCGCCCTCAACAGCAGCTGCTGGGGGCCAGTTATCTCGACCTGATACAACTACAACGCTGTGACAACTGTAATCTCGGCTCACTGGATCACAGTAGCCTTACCGACCTACAGGACCTGATCAACACCACCGGCTCACTCAACCACCTGCAGATCGCCTGTGAACAGTCCGGAGTCGCCTCCTTGATCACCACGCCGAACGGGGATGTCGAGTGGATCAACACCCTGTTCCAGAAGCAGTTCGGCTGGACCATCGATCAACTGAAACAGTCTGGACTGAACGGTTTGATTCCAAATGATCATCACCAGGCACACGAACAGTTGGTGACCCAATTCATCCACTCCGGAGAGAGTCGACGCATGGGTAACGGACGGAACCTGCCACTTCGGAAGAGAGATGGTGAGACCATCGAGGTCGAGATTGGACGGTTCTCACTACAGACCCCACAGGGGAATCGGGGACTGGCGATCATCAACGACCCTGACAGGGCGGAGACATGGAATCGGTTTACCTACACCCAACTGGGAAGAATGATTCTCCCGGCTGGGGCCACAGGCAATGCAAAACTGTTGCGTGCCGATGGTAACTCGATACCAATCGAACTATCGATCTCGACGATTCTGTTATCCAGCGAGAGCGAGCGCACCACACTGGTGATCCGCAATATGACCTGGCAGATCGAGCGCGAGACCATGCAGTTCAATCAGGCTTACCATGCCGGCGTGACCGAAAACTCAGCCGAGATGCTACACAAATTTGGCAATGGCCTCAGTTATGTACGATACTATCTTACCCAGCTGTTACACTCCGAAAAAAATCTCGAACAACTAGCCAGCCGCATCCACTCCACTCCGGACGAGATCGACTCCGAATTGATCGGTAAGGCACTACATGAGTTTAACCAGGACACCTTCGGAGAGCGCCTGCAAGAGTCGATCGACCTGATCAGGCGTAGTAGCGAAGAGCTACAACAGATCCAGGAACTATCGGAACAGGGGAAGGCGCTACACCACAACCAGTTCGATCTTCATCTCGCCCTCCACACCGCAGTCACCCCGCTACGCGATACACTGCAACAGGTCGGTATCGACCTTTCGATCGAGATCGCTCCTACTCTGCGCCAGGTCTCTCTTCCTCAACCTCACCTGATACAGGTGGTGAAACAACTGGTAGAGAATGCTATCGAAGCCCTTTTGGAGCCGTCGCAACGAAGGGACGAGGGGAAAACACCACAGATCCGTCTCTCGGTACAACCACTGCCCGCAACCACTATCGCGGAAGCCCGCATCATGATTCTGGTGGAAGATAATGGCCCAGGGCTCCCGGAGAGCGCTGAGCAGAGACTTCAGCTTTTCAGGCCTCGATTCACCACCAAGCCGGGGCATGCCGGTGAAGGACTTCACTTTGCCGGCAACTTTGCCGTACGACTCGGGGGAGCGATTACGGCAGAAAAGCGCCCGGAAGGAGGGGCACTATTCCGGCTGGTTCTCCCTCTCACAGCAGAGAGTAAGGAACCGGATGCTGCCGAGCCCTCTTCCTAAGGAACCCCTGAATAAGTCATGAGTAAATGCCCCACGTCTGTAGCGCCCAATATCTTCGTTGAAAATCTTGCTAATAGCTGGCTATTGGCTGC
>CAYFOQ010000177.1:0-2340 GCA_964344735.1 uncultured Piscirickettsiaceae bacterium | reverse complement strand
CTCACCCCTGAAATCCGTCATTTCGGCGTTCGAAAATGGTCATTTACACCTGTAACACTGCGAGCAGTGCTCGCGGTCATCTAGTGATAAACTCACATTTTCTGCCTTGAGCTGACGAATTTCAGGGGCAATCTGAAGCAGTTACAGTCACCTCTGAATAGTTACAACCTGAAATCGTCCTCCCACTGCAGTGATGGTTCCAGAGGGAGACCGACCGTCACGATACCAGGCCACGCTCCGCAGCCAGATCCATCACGGTGGTCACCACCTCTACGATAGAGAGGGCAGTCGTATCGAGCTCGACGGCATCCTCGGCAGGACGCAACGGCGAGGCGGCACGCTCGGTATCACGTCGATCGCGCTCCTCGATCTCTAGTTCAAGGGCGCGAATACTAGCACTGTCCCCTTTCTCGATCAACTGCTTATATCGTCTCTTTGCACGCTCTTCCACGCTGGCGGTGAGAAATATTTTTAGTCGGGCCTGGGGAAAAACCGTAGTCCCCATATCGCGCCCATCCGCCACGACCCCAGGGGAGTGCGCAAACTGTCGTTGCCGCTCCAGCAAAGCAGCCCGTACCCGAGGCAGTACCGCCACCTTCGAGGCCGCCAGTCCCGCCGCCTCGGTCCGAATCTCCCGGGTCACCTCATCCCCTCCGAGAAAAACCTGCACCCCGAGATTGGGATCATCGGCACCAAAACGGAGTTCAAGGGACTCTGCAACGGCCACCACTGCAGTCTCATCGGTCGGTTCGATGCTACCGCGTGCCACGGCCAACCCCAGAACACGGTAGAGCGCACCGCTATCGAGGTAGTTCCATCCCAACCGTCGCGCCACCGCTACCGACACGGTTCCTTTTCCCGCTCCTCCCGGGCCATCGATCGTAATCACCTCACCACCACTCATGCCGTCACCTCTCTAGCTACAATACCCAAACCTGCCGTTGCTGCCAACTCACTGAACCCGGGAAAGGAGGTATTGACATTGTCACATCCGGCGATGGTGATCTCTCCCGTGGCCCGTAACCCCGCCATGGCAAAGGCCATGGAGATACGGTGGTCATGATGAGATTGAACCAACCCCGAGCCCACGGTTCCCCCCTTGATGACGATGCCATCTGCCGTCGGAGTGGCTGCGATACCGAGGGTTCTCAGCCCATCCGCCATCACCTGAATGCGGTCACTCTCTTTCACCCGCAGCTCTTCCGCTCCGGTCAGCACCGTCTCGCCCTCGGCACAGGCTGCCGCCACAAACAGCGCCGGAAACTCATCAATCGCCAACGGCACCTGAGACTCGGGGATATTGATACCGTGTAGCGGGGCCGAACGCACACGCAGATCGGCCACCGGTTCACCACCCGACTGGCGCTCATTGAGGATATCGATCCGAGCCCCCAGCTGCCGCAGGATCTCGATCACACCGGTTCGTGTAGGGTTGATCCCGACATGCTCCAGGGTCAGGTCGGAGTCCGGGGCAATCGAAGCCCCGACCAGGAAGAAGGCGGCAGAAGAGATGTCGGCGGGAACATCGATCGTGGTCGCGCATAACCGTCCTCCGCCATGCAGACAGACCCGCCCCTGCTGTCGCCGAACCTCGACCCCAAAACCGGTAAGCATCCGCTCGGTATGATCCCGGGTTGGGGCCGGTTCGGTAACACAAGACTCACCCTCGGCATAGAGCCCAGCCAGTAACAGTGCTGACTTCACCTGGGCGCTGGCCATCGGCAAGGGGTAGTCGATACCGCGCAGGGGCTGCCCGCCCCGGATCCGTAACGGAGAGGTGCCCGCCGCAGTGGTCTCGATTACTGCCCCCATCAACCCCAAGGGGTCCGTCACCCGCCGCATCGGACGGCTGGATAGAGAGGCATCACCGATCAAGGTGATATCAAACGCCTGTCCACTCAACAGACCACTCAGTAACCGCATCGAGGTTCCGGAGTTTCCCAGATCGAGCGGTAGAGCAGGGGGTTGTAACCCCCGCAGTCCAACCCCCTCGATGATCACCCGCCCATTCGAGTCGGGACCTTCGATGGTAACCCCCAATGAACGAAAGGCTCGCAGTGTGGCCAGACTATCCTCTCCCTGGAGAAAACCGGTGACCTCGGTTCTACCCTCGGCAATCGCTCCAAGCATGATCGAGCGGTGAGAGATCGACTTATCTCCGGGTACGCGTACGCTCCCCCGCAACCGCCCTCCGGGTCGAACCTGAAACTGTAGCGTAGTTTTCATGATCTCCTATCCTTACTCCCTCTCTGCTATCAATCGTTGCAAAAGTTTGGGCACTCCTAAATCGCAACCGTCTGCGGCCAGGGAAGGCCGCAGCCGAGCGACACAGGGATGTGC
>CAYFOQ010000176.1:2217-2423 GCA_964344735.1 uncultured Piscirickettsiaceae bacterium | reverse complement strand
GCGCGATATCATCGCCCATCTGGGCAAGGATTTTTATCGTCTGCGTATTGGCATTGGACGCCCTCCACAGGCGGGGCGCCCGGTTGCTGACTATGTGTTGGGTAGTCCGGGCAAGGGCGAACGTCAGGAGATTGATGATGCGGTCGATGATGCCGAGCGTTGTGTCGATCTGATGGTAAAAGGCGAATTCTCCAAGGTGATGAATC
>CAYFOQ010000176.1:486-2056 GCA_964344735.1 uncultured Piscirickettsiaceae bacterium | reverse complement strand
GCGGTGGCTCAATCCGGAATTGATGCCGAGAACTACCCCTTCTGTACCATCGACCCCAATGTGGGGATGGTACCGATGCCGGATGCCCGCCTTGATGCGCTGGCAGCGATCGTCAGCCCGGAAAAGGTGATCCCGACCACCATGGAATTTGTCGATATTGCGGGGCTGGTGGCTGGTGCCTCCAAGGGAGAGGGGCTGGGCAACAAGTTCCTCGCCAATATTCGTGAGACCGATGCGATTGGTCATGTGGTGCGCTGCTTTCAGGATGAGAATGTGATCCATGTGGCTGGCACCATTGATCCCGCCAGTGATATCGAAGTGATCAATACCGAGCTGGCGCTCTCTGATCTGGAAACGGTTGAGAAAGGGATCGCTCGTGTCGAGAAGACCGCACGTTCCGGCAACAAGGATGCACTACAGCGCAAGGTCTTTCTGGAGCGGGTACGGGATCACCTCGACCATGGTGATCCGGTCCGTTCACTGGATCTCACTCCCGATGAGCGAGCTGATCTGGCTGAACTCCATCTCTTGACCATCAAGCCGACCATGTATATCGCCAATGTGGCTGAAGATGGCTTTGAGGATAATCCGTACCTGGCCCAGGTGGAGGAGATTGCTCGAGCCGAAGGGGCCGAAGTGGTGGCCGTCTGTGCCGCAATCGAGGCTGAGTTGGTGGAGTTGGAGGACGATGAGCGGAGTGAGTTCCTGCAAGAGATGGGGCTGGAAGAGCCGGGGCTCAATCGCGTCATTCGTGCGGGCTATCAGCTTCTCGGGCTGGAGACCTACTTTACCGCTGGAGAGAAGGAGGTTCGGGCATGGACCTATTCTTCTGGTTCAACCGCTCCTCAGGCGGCTGGAAAGATTCACACCGACTTCGAGCGCGGCTTCATTCGTGCCGAGGTGACCGGTTATGATGACTTCATTCAGTGTCGAGGAGAGCATGGCGCCAAAGAGGCGGGAAAGCTTCGGCTGGAGGGGAAGGAGTATATTGTTCAGGATGGTGATGTGATTCATTTTCGGTTCAATGTTTAGATTCCCCCATGATGCAACAACCGTTTAGGGGGTTTGATCGTGGGCGATTGTTGTAGTAATAGCTCCTGTGAGATCGATGCGTTACGTTCGCGCCAGAGTTCGACCCTCAAGATCGTACTGGTCATCAACACGATCATGTTCGTGGTCGAGCTCACTGCTGGGTTACAGGCTGACTCGATCTCCTTAATTGCCGATTCGCTCGATATGTTGGGTGATGCCTTGGTCTACGGCTTCAGCCTCTATGTGATCGCCCGTGGTGCCAAGATGAAGGCGGTATCTGCCCTGATCAAAGGGGGGATCATGGGGGCATTTGGTCTCTTCGTCCTGGGTCAGGCCATCTATAAAATGGTGGTTCCGGAGGTTCCGGTATTTGAGATTATCGGAGGGGTTGGTCTGTTGGCACTGGTGGCTAACAGTCTCAGTCTGGCTCTTCTCTGGCGTCACCGAAGTGACGACATCAATATGCATTCGGTCTGGTTGTGTTCCCGAAATGATATCGTTGCCAACCTATCGGTACTGGTTGCCGCCCTTGGTGTGT
>CAYFOQ010000176.1:0-476 GCA_964344735.1 uncultured Piscirickettsiaceae bacterium | reverse complement strand
GTGGCTCACCGGCTCCGGGTGGCCGGATATCCTGGTCGGTCTGTCGTTGGCGGCACTCTTTCTGCGATCCGCGCTCCATGTACTGCAGGGGGCGGCCGCAGCGTTACGCTCTGCTTCACCCTGAATAGTTACCGATCAAGTACCCTCATCCCTGCAACCGATTAGCGATAACCAGAAACAGAGGATAACGCCGCCCCTCTTTCTCAATCTCCATGGCGTCAAAGAACTCGATATTCTCAAATCCTGTAACTTCTAGTTGTCGCTGCAGCTCATCACGCTCAAAGCCGTGATGAAAGACCCCCTCAACCTGTTCGGGATGAAAGCGGCCATCTTCCTTATCCAGGTCGGCGAGTGCAACCCGGCCGCCGGGTGCCAGATGTGTTGAAAAGCTCTTTAGCAATCCTCCAACATCTTCGACGTGGTGTTGTTGACGCCGGAGGAAAAGCGCTGCTATTCGCCGCAGGCCTGTAGCAAAC
>CAYFOQ010000175.1:0-2525 GCA_964344735.1 uncultured Piscirickettsiaceae bacterium | reverse complement strand
GGCGAATAGCAGCGCTTTTCCTCCGGCGTCAACAAGAGACAGTTCAGCACTGAAGTGGGTGACCAGTCCGGTGACCTTCTGGGCGCTCTTGATGAGATTGCCACAAAGACCACTTCACTTTTCCCGATCTTCAGCTATGATTAGAGATGAGCCTGCAGAAGCTCTTCACTCTGCCTCCACCTCGCTACGGTGGAGTCTCATCTCTGTGGTGGGGTGTTGGCAGCGCCCCACCACTCTTTTTTGAGCGATCAACGCCCTTCCCGAGCGGACATGGGCTGGCTTCTGTTGCGAACCTAGGCCACTTGATCCTTGGGACAAGATGACGACCTCTCGGAACTGTTAACGACCCCATGGGCGGAGACTTTAGCCCGATGAGTAAAATAATTGGTAACGATTCAGGAGAGCTGTAACTGATTCAAATTGCCCTCCCTCACCCCAACCCTCGCCCAGAGGGAGAGGGTTGTGGTGAGGGGGGAGCCCCTTCGAGGTCAGCACGGATCTCCTTCAACCGCTGATTGATGATCTGCCTCACCCGCTCCTTGGTGAGACCGTGAACGGCAGCGATGTCGACCAGAGTCGACTCCTCATAACCAATGGCATAGCGCCGTCGCAGGATATCTCGGTCTCGTTCAGAGGGGACCCGTTCGATCGCCCCCAGCAACACGCGATATTGCAAAAAGAGATCCACCTTCTCATAGGCATCCTCCGGCTCCGCCACCCCATCGATCAACTCACCCGACTCCCCCTCCTCCCCTGCAGGGGTGTGCAGCGAAGAGGTGACCCAACTGGAACGGAGTACCCGCTGCACATCCCGCTCCTTCATCTTCAAGGCCTGAGCAATCTTGGCCGGGGTCGGCTCTCGACCATGGCGATTGACCTCCTGGTCGATATAGCCATTGACATTGCGATAGACCTGGCTGATATGGTTGGGAACCTGAATGGTGTAGGTAATCTCATTGAGCAGATTGAGAATGGTCTGCAGGATCCAGCGCGAGGCGTAGGTAGAGAACTTGTATCCTCGACGATAATCGAAAAGGTCGGCCGCCTTCATCAATCCCAGGGTTCCCTCCTGGATCAAATCATGAATATCATGGTGGTGTCGGGCGTAAACGGCAGCGTGTTTGATCACCAGCCGGAGATTATGGCGCACCAGTCTCTCCTTTTGCCCCTGTATGGTTCTCAGCAATCGCTGTAACCGTCGATTCTGAGCATCTCCCGCCCCACTCTTCTGGTAGAGCGCCTCGACCCGCTCCCACAGCGTGGGGTGAAGGACGATATCGGCGACCAACGCTACCCGCTGCTCGCGGTCGACAGCCGATCGAATCTGCTCCAGATGGAGCTCCATCTGGGTCTCGATCTGCTGCAGATACTGCTCAGTCGTCAACGGCTCCGACAACAGCCCATTACTGGCCAACCCTCGAAGCTGAGTCCCCAGACGATTTTGTGCAGTGGTGCCTGCAGCCGCCGCTTCCAGCAGTGGCATCATCCCCTCTACGACCCCAGGAGCCGCCACCATCACCTCCAGCGCAGAGCGCCGAAGCAGCGCCAATGACTGGAATAGTTGTTGCTCCTCCTCACGACTCAGCAAGCTCTCTGCACAGTACTCCCGTAGCAGTGGAGAGACCTGTAGCAATCCACCATGCCTGCTGGAGAGATGCTCCGAAGTGAGCGAGTCAACCTCCTCCTCCACCTCATCCTGTACCTCTTCTCCCTCCATAACGGTAGTGGTCACTCCTGTCCGACTTCAGAGGGACAGTCGATCTGCAGAATATCACTCAACGGACGGGGCTGATCAAAATGGTAACCCTGGGCATAATCAACACCAATCTTGCTCAAATCGCTGGCTACCTGCTCACTTTCGACATATTCAGCGATCGACTCCATCCCCATCACCATCGAAACACTCTGCATCGCCTCGACCATCGCCAGATCGATCTTGTTCTCCACCAACCCAACCACAAACTGCCCATCGATCTTGAGAAAATCGACCGGCAGTGACTTCAGATAGGAGAAGGAGGACATTCCGGAGCCAAAATCGTCCAGCGCGAAACGGAACCCCAACGCCTTCATCTCCAGAATGAAGTGCTCTGCCCGCTTCAGTTGGTGAATGGCGGCAGTCTCGGTCACCTCAAAGTAGACCGTTTTGGGATCGATGCGATAACGGTTCATCTGCTCGAAAATGTAATCGCTCATATCCTCCTCCATCACCGAGTTACCGGAGAGATTGATCCCCAGCATGATCCGCTCGACAGCGGTGGATTGATCTTCCCAACAGCGCAGCATCTCGAAGGTACGGGAGATCACCCAGCGATCCATCTTGTGCATCAGACCATAATGCTCACTGGCGGGAATAAAGACCCCTGGTGGAATGATCTCCCCCTGCAGATCAAGCATCCGGATCAGCACCTCGTAGTGGGTAGCCGGCTGAACCTCTTTCAGGCTCAACGGCACGATCGGCTGGGCATAGAGACGAAAACGGGTTCCTTCCTGAATTGTGTGGGTAATCTGTAATCACGCTGCGGCCC
>CAYFOQ010000174.1:0-2541 GCA_964344735.1 uncultured Piscirickettsiaceae bacterium | reverse complement strand
GCCGCCCCTGCGGGATGCGGCGAATAAGTGCGGGTTTACTCCGGTGTCAACAGTTTGCCAATGGTAAGGTAGATGCAGCACAACTGCTTGATAAACTGATCGAGTATGAGCCAGAGATCACCCAAGGCAGAGGCCAGCCAGTACTGCCGTTACAGGATGTGACGGTAATCGGTGGTGGGCCAGCCGGTGTCGCCTCGGCAATCTATAGTGCACGTAAGGGGCTAAAGGTGACCCTGATTGCTGACCGTATCGGTGGTCAGGTCAAAGATACGATGGCGATTGAGAATTTGATCTCGGTTCCGAAAACCACAGGTCCAGAGCTGGCAGGCGCGTTGATGGAGCACCTCAGTGATTACGACATTACCATCAAAGAGCATTTGCGGGTTACAGCGGTAGAACAAGGTGATGAGAAAAAGGTAACCCTCTCCAGTGGCGAGGTCATCTCTACACGAGCCTTGATTGTGGCTACCGGTGCACGTTGGCGTGAATTGGGCGTTCCTGGTGAGAAGGAAAATATCGGTAACGGGGTGGCCTACTGTCCTCACTGTGATGGTCCCTTCTTTAAGGGTAGGGATGTAGCCGTGATTGGTGGTGGTAACTCCGGCATCGAAGCAGCGCTGGATCTGTCCGGTATTGTCCATTCAGTAACCGTGTTCGAATTTTTGCCGCAACTCAAAGCGGATCAGGTCCTGATCGATCAGGCGATTGCCCGTGACAACATCACCCTATTAACCAATGTGGCGACAAAAGAGATTATTGCTAAGGAGGGTAAGGTGGTTGGTGTTGAGTATGAGGATCGTGAGAGCGGAGAGGTCCATCAGGAAGAGTTGGCCGGTGTCTTTGTTCAGATTGGCCTAGTTCCCAACAGTCAGGTGGTCGGTGATTTGGTTGAAACCAAGCCTTGGGGGGAGATTGTGATCAATGAGAAGTGTGAAACTTCAGCGCCGGGTATCTATGCTTGTGGTGATGTGACAACCGTCCCCTACAAACAGATTGTCGTGGCGATGGGTGAGGGGGCCAAGGCCGCATTGGCCGCATTTGACTATCTCCTCAAGCAGTAGATCTGATTGAACCGCGCCATTCCTCGAGCAGGAGGCCGCGACAGAGCAGGAAGAAGATACCCTAGAGATCGAACTCGTTGTCGAACACAAAGACACAGCTCAACTAGAATTGGATCTCTAGCGGCCCAGTCTCGCCTTTCGTGGCAGAAGCACATATAATCACTCATATATGAATGATTATGTGCCAGAACAAGCCAAATCTGCCTTAATCGCTTGGGGAGTATCGATTAAAACGTCCCGAAAGCGGAGAGGCTGGTCACGGCAAAACTTTGCTACTCGGCTTGGCACCTCTGTCTCGACACTCAAACGTCTGGAAGAAGGCAGTCCTGGAGTAGGCATCAGTATTTTTGCCAGCGCACTCTGGCTACTAGGCATGCTCGATCAGGTTGGAGAGTCTTTCGATGTTTACCACGACAGAATAGGGATCAGCATGGACATCGAACGCTTTGGTGACAAAAAGAAAGATGCCTTCTAAACCACTCTACGTCCATATTGCACAAGAACAGCACTACGTTGTGGCGGGGAAATTGGAAACGCAGGGAAGCCACACTGTCTTTCGCTACTCGCCCACATGGATCGAAAGTGGACAAGCGTTTCCTCTTGATCCTCTCCAACTCCATCTCACAAAAGATCCCTATGTTGCAGAGAAAATTGGAGTCGGCGCACTCTCTATATTTAGAGATTCTCTGCCTGATCAATGGGGCTTGAAGGTTCTGACCCAGAACCACCCCGAAATCGACCCTCAGAATCCACTCGAGCTGCTACTTGCAACCAGTACAGGAGACCGATTCGGAGCGTTGGAATTCTCACCATCAACTTCCGTTGAACTGTCCGGGGAGATGCACTATCCGCTAGACGCACTGTACAAAGCCATCTCCTCTATAGAGCAGAACACTCCCATCGACCCCTCCTGGAGACAGATGCTCGATCTTGGCAGCAGCCCTGCGGGCGCACGTCCAAAATCCTTCTTTTACGATGATCGGGGAGGGTGGCTGTCAAAGTTCCCCTCACGTTTTGACTCACAAAACCAAGCACGGGTAGAGGCGGCATCGTTACGCCTTTTGAGCCATTGTGGTGTAGTCGTGCCCCATTTCGAGCTGATCGAGCTTTCGGGAATCGAGGCCACAGGAGACATTCTCCTTGTCAAACGGTTTGATCGCAATCCACGTAGACATGTGCTCACTGCAGCAACGCTGCTTGCCGGACTTTCTGAGAGTTATCTGCTGTTTGCAGGACAGATCAGACGTGTTGCTGCCGACCCCCAACGAGAGCTCGAGGATCTTTTCCGACGAATGGTGTTCAACATCGCTATCTCCAACCGAGACGACCATTCGAGAAATCACGCGATACTCCTTGGGTCCCAGGGATACAAGCTCACGCCAGCATTCGATGTGGTGATCGGAGAAGGAAATCGTAAAGGGCAGGCGATGGCAACCAGTCGTTCCAGCTTTGCCTCCTCTTTTGAGGATGCGGTAGAGGC
>CAYFOQ010000173.1:0-2542 GCA_964344735.1 uncultured Piscirickettsiaceae bacterium | reverse complement strand
TCTCATCTTCCGTCAATACTTTTTTGCTGTTTTCTCGTTTTTTTTGCTCCCAATGCAATAGCAAGTGCCCCATCCAGCACCAGTCGGGGATATTCTGATGCGGTGGTGAGCCTCGAAATGACACCATCACTCCCGCCACCGGTCACCAGGATACGAAAGTGGCCATAACACTCCCTGAGCTCCCCGATGGCAGCGGCCACGGCTGCCGCCAGTTCACCCTGGTGTGATCGCAATGCCTGTTCGGTGGAGTCGCCCAGCAGCACCTCTCCCTGGTGCCGCCCCACCGGCCTTCCCTGTCGAAGATGGGGTACTCGCTGAAGCAGCTGCGCCAGGCTCTCGCCTGCTCTGGGAAAGATCATTCCACCTTGGTGCATACCAGAGGTATCGACAAAATCGAGCGTAACCGCGGTACCACAATCAACCACGCAGAACGCCTCCTGGTAACACTGCCACGCTGCCACCATCGCCACCCAGCGATCTACCCCCAGCTGTTCCGGCTGGAGATAGCCGTTGTTCAGTCCTGCCCACGCTGGGCGGGTTCGAATTTGTTGCAATGATGCCTCTCGCCAGCACAGCTGGCAGTAGTGCTGTAGCTCCTTCATTCGCGCTTCTCCAGCACTGTTGACCACCCAAATCTGCTGTGGCTGGATAGGATGCTGCGACCATATCGTTGCCAACTGTCCAGGTACTCTCTGATTTTCCAGCTGACCAAACTCCTCCCATTCCCCAGACCGATACCATCCCCATTTGAGGCGGCTATTTCCGGCATCCACTACCAAAAGGTTCATCACTCTCGCCAACGCAGTGAGAGGTCTCCACTGTAGCAGGCCTCGGTCTCCCCCCCTTCCCGTTCCAATAACAGTGCGCCGTTGTCATCGATTCCTCGCGCTACCCCGGTCATCACCCGTTGATCCCGATGCAGCTCCACCACTTTTCCCTGTAACCGGTCATACTGTTCCCAACGCGAGGCCAGGGATCGAAATCCCTGCCGCTGCAACCGCTCCAGCAGTGGCCAGAGTCGGTTGATCAGTGTCGCCACCATTCGATTTTGATCTGGAACCGGATCGATACAGTCCGCCAGGGTTCCCCAAGGTTGATCGATAAGATCCAATGCGGGTGTCGCATGATAGAGATTGAGCCCGATCCCGATCACTGCACGAACGCCACCATTCGACTGTTCAGTCTCCACCAGGATACCACCCAGCTTACGATTATCGAGATAGAGATCATTCGGCCACTTCAACCAGGTTGCGTCACCTCCCAATGTGTGAACACTCTCAGCCAATGCAATTCCGACCACCAACCCCAATCCACCCAACTGCTGCAACGGGATATCAAAGTGCCATAACAGTGAAAAGTAGAGTCCCCCCTCTGGTGGAGAGACCCACTCTCTGCCACGTCGCCCACGACCTGCACGCTGTTGACGGCAGATCAATACACTTCCGGTAGCTGCACCCTCCCGGCCTCGTACAAGCAGCTCCTCATTACTGGAGGAACAATGCGACAATATCACCAGGCCACCGAGTTGTGTACGTATCGCCGGATCGATCTCCGACAGAATTAGCTCACGATTCATTACCCAGGAGACTAATGATTAAATGGATAGCTAACAGCCTGCTACGGCTCTCCTGAGATCTCCTTCGCCACCAGATACTCGATCACCTTGAACATATTGTCGATACCACCTGCAGAGCCGGCATCGACCCGATACTTCCCATTCACCACTATGGCGGGCACCCCCTCAATCCCGGATTGACGAGTCATCTGTACCGCCTGATTGACTCGGACACGAGTTCCGAAGCTGGCCCAAACCTGATCAAACTGCTCCGGTGAGACACCAAACTGAATAAATAACTCCTCCATTGCATCTTTATCGGTCGCCAGTATGCGCTCCCCCTGTCGATGTATTCTGTCAAACAGTGCGGGGTGAATACGGTCAAGCACCCCGAGCTGAGCGGCGGTATAGAACACTTGTGCCGCTGGAGTCCAATGTTCCCCCAGAATAGCGGGCTGCATCTGGAAGTTGACACCCGAAGGATTGCTGTTGAGCCATGCATGCAGGCTTGGTTCAAGGTTGTAGCAGTGGGGACACCCATACCAGAAGTACTCCCGCACCTCTACCAACCCCGGTTTTGTCACCGTTCGCAGTGGCTTGGTAATTCGACTGTACTCCACCCCCTCCATGTACTCATCCGCTGCTGCCGTCCCCAACCACAACAGAGAGAACATCACAACCACCATACTTATCCAGACTCTTCTCATCAGTACTACTCCTGCTAGCAATTCCCAATTATTTTCGACTTGTCATCCCATCTCACGGACCAACGGAAGTGGGTACGCCCGCTCCGACAACAGAAATAGTAACGGGTTCCCTGGTCTCCATCCAGCTAGCTGTAAAATTGAGGTAACTGTTCAGCTCACCCCTGAAATCCGTCATTTCTGCGTTCGAAAATGGTCATTTACACCTGTAACACTGCGAGCAGTGCTCGCGTGTTGACGCCGGAGGAAAAGCGCTGCTATTCGCCGCAGGCCTGTAGCAAAC
>CAYFOQ010000172.1:0-2568 GCA_964344735.1 uncultured Piscirickettsiaceae bacterium | reverse complement strand
TCGGTGATGCGTACCATCATGACTGGAGAGGCGACCCCGGCGCAGATCGGTGGGCTGCTGGTCGGGTTGCGGATGAAGGGGGAGACGGTCGATGAGATTGCGGCGGCGGCCACGGTAATGCGCGAGTTGGCGACCCCGGTCGACGTTCAGGGGGAGTATCTGGTCGATACCGCAGGAACCGGCGGGGATGGGGCCAAGACCTTCAACATCTCGACCGCATCCACCTTCGTGATCGCGGCGGCAGGGGGGATGGTGGCGAAGCATGGCAACCGTTCTATCTCCAGCAGTTCCGGTAGTGCCGATCTGTTGGAGGCGGCTGGTGTTCGGCTCGATCTCTCTCCGCAGCAGGTGGCTCGCTGTATCGACCAGGTGGGGGTTGGATTTATGTTTGCTCCACTTCACCATGGGGCGATGAAGTATGCGATCGGTCCGCGACGGGAGATGGGGGTGCGTACCCTCTTCAATATCCTGGGGCCATTGACCAATCCGGCCGGGGCTCCCAATCAGTTGATCGGGGTGTTCGACCGGGACTGGCTACAGCCTCTGGCTGAGGTGCTGCAGAAGCTGGGGAGTCGCCATGTGATGGTGGTTCATGGTCACGATGGGCTGGATGAGATTACCGTCAGTGGTCCTGCTGAGGTGGCAGAACTGAAGCAGGGAGAGGTGCGACGCTACACCATAGAGCCGGGTGATTTTGGTATCGATACCGCAGCGCTAGCGTCGCTGGTGGTGGCCGATGCTGCTGCCAGTCTGGAGATGGTGGAGGGGGTATTGCAGGGTCAGCCAGGGCCGGCGGCCGATGTGGTGGCACTCAATGCCGGTGCGGCAATCTATGTGGCCGGACTGACTCCCACGCTGGCTGATGGGGTCGCGCGGGCACGAGAGGTGATCGTCAGTGGTGAGCCGTACAGACGCCTGCAGGCACTTGTAGCCTGTTCCCGTGGTGAGTGATACTCCCGACATTCTGCGTCGGATTCTGCGCCGCAAGGCGGAGGAGGTGGCCGAGCGTTCCACAGCTACCCCATTGGCGGCGTTGCGAGAAAGGATCGCTGCTGTCGATCCGGTGCGAGGGTTTGTTGCCGCCATTGAACAGCGGGTGTCGCGGGGAGAGTCGGCCGTGATTGCCGAGGTCAAGCGGGCCTCGCCGAGCAAGGGGGTGTTGCGGGCCGACTTCGATCCGGCGGCGATTGCCCATAGTTATGAGCGGGGAGGGGCCACCTGTCTTTCGGTCTTGACCGATCGTGATTTTTTTCAGGGGCGCGAGCGCTCTCTACAGCAGGCCCGTGCAGCCTGTGGTCTGCCAGCTCTGCGTAAGGAGTTCATTATCGACCCTTATCAGCTCTACGAGGCCCGGGCTATCGGTGCCGATGCGGTGTTGTTGATCGCTGCGGCGCTGGGGGATGAGCAGATGGGAGAGCTGGTTGCGCTAGCCAATGAGATTGGGCTGGATCTGTTGATGGAGGTGCATGATCGCGCGGAGCTGGAGCGGGTCTCTGATCTGGGGTTGGCGCTGATAGGAATCAACAATCGCAACCTGCGGAGCTTCGAAACGACCCTGCAGACCACGATCGAACTGTTGGATGGAGTCCCTCCACAGACGATCGTGGTGACCGAAAGCGGTATTCTTCGGCGTGATGATGTGGCGCTGATGCAGGATCACGGTGTTTCCGCCTTTCTGGTTGGAGAGGCTTTTATGCGGGCTGAAGAGCCAGGTGAGGCGTTACGACAACTCTTCTTTTGATGAATCAGGAGGGGGGGATAACGATAAGCGCCAGCGCCGGTCGAGCCTGGTCACAACAAGCGCAGAAGGAGTTGAAAAAAGTAATGGCAAAGATGACCTCAACCGTCCGCTGGACCGATGGTATGCAGTTTGTGGGAGAGAGTGGAAGCGGCCACTCCATGGTGATCGATGGGGCCCCCGAGGTGGGCGGACGCAACAGCGGAATGCGACCGATGGAGTTGGTGTTGTTGGCGGCAGGCGGTTGTACTGCGATGGATGTGGTCTTCATTCTCAATCGAGCCCGACAGCCACTACAGGATTGCTGGATTGAAGTCGAGGGTAATCGGGTCGAAGAGATTCCCAAGGTGTTCGATAAGATCCATCTCCACTATGTGGTGGTGGGTGCCGGGCTGGATGAGAAGCAGGTGAAGCGTGCGGTGGAGATGTCGGCTGACAAGTACTGTTCGGTTTCGCACATGCTCAAGGCGGCGGTCGAGGTGAGTTACGATTACGAGTTGCGCGCAGAGTGAATGGGGGCTTTTTTTCGTAACGGTTCAGGAGTTCCCTCCTGCCCTCACCCCAACCCTCTCCCAGAGGGAGAGGGGGCGTAGTCGGAGGGGCTGAATAAAGGCGACATCCGGTCAAGGCGTTCTAACTCCCTCTCCCTCTGGGAGAGGGTTGGGGTGAGGGGAGGCAGCCTGAATCTGTTGCAGCCCCCCCGGAATAGTCGCACTTTTTTTTGAAATCCGGCTACTTTGCTGTTGACAGCGTTGGCCAGGATCAGCAAAATACTGCCTCTTGATTTTTCGGAGGGGTTCCCGAGTGGCCAAAGGGGGCAGACTGTAAAT
>CAYFOQ010000171.1:0-2605 GCA_964344735.1 uncultured Piscirickettsiaceae bacterium | reverse complement strand
AGAGGTGCCTATAACTTGAAGAGGGTGTGTCATGGGTTTCATGCAAGGCAAAAAGGCACTGGTTCTGGGTGTAGCCAGTAACCGTTCAATCGCCTGGGGGATCGCCAAGGCGATGCACCGCGAAGGCGCCGAGGTCGCGTTGACCTACCAGGGAGAGAAACTGCAGAGCCGGGTACAGAAACTGGCCGCAGAGCTCGACAGTGATCTGGTGATCCCCTGTGATGTCAGTAGCGATGAGGAGATCCAACAGACCTTTACCACCCTGGCGGAGCGCTGGGATGGACTCGATGTGGTGGTTCACTCCATCGCCTTTTCCCCCAAAGGGGAGCTGGACGGACGTTTCGTCGACTCGGTGACCCGAGACGGATTTCGTATCGCTCATGACATCAGCTCCTACAGCTTTGCCGCCGTCGCCCGCGAGTCCCTACCGCTGATGCAGGGACGTAACGGAGCCTTGTTGACCCTCAGTTATCTGGGGGCCATTCGATCCATCCCCCACTACAACGTCATGGGGCTGGCCAAGGCGAGTCTGGAGGCCAATGTCCGCGCACTTGCCGCCGACCTCGGCCCCGACGGGATTCGGGTCAACGGCCTCTCCGCCGGTCCGATCAAGACCCTGGCGGCCAAGGGGATCGGTGATTTCAACCTGCTACTGGACTATTCGGAGAAGAATTCCCCACTGCGTCGCAACGTCACCATCGATGAGGTGGGAAATGTCGGCGCCTTCCTCTGCTCTGACCTCGCTTCCGGTATGACCGGGGAGATTACCTATGTCGATGGTGGCTACAATACCACCGGGATGGGGGTGCATGGGATTAAGAAGACGGAGGAGTGAGAGCGGAGAGCATCTCCCCCGGAGCAGCTCGCATCCAGGCCAGTAGCAACTCCACCGCCTGTTCAATCTGCCGGGGTGGAGGTTCCACAGTCGGCTCCGCCAGGGTGATCCCCAGCAACCACAAACGGGATGGCAACATCCTCAATGCCTCTCCCAGTGCAATCACTTCAGCGACACCGGTAGCGTGCAGGGAGAGCTTCGATTGGGAACGGAGCCGCAACTGCTCCTGATCAAACAGCAGCAACTGACCACAACGTTCGGCAGGAAGCAGCACGGCATCAACCAACACTACCGCCTCCACCCCCTCAAAGGCCTGCAGCAACCCCACCCCGGGACGGTCAAACTGCTCTACCCCTACCGATTCCGGCAACCGCTCCCGCCGTAGCCGCTCCACCACCACCCAGCCGGAGCGATCTCCGCCAAAGGGGCTACCGATACCGACCACCTTGCGTTGCATCAACGTCGCTCCAGTCGTAGATCGAGGAAGTGAGTGGCACAAGAGATACAGGGATCATAGTTACGGATCAACTGCTCTCCGTAACGGCGAATCTCGGCCTCATCCCGATCGAGCCCGAACTCGGTGAGCGCAGTGCGCAGATCGGCCTCGATTCGGGCCTGATTCTGACTGGTGGGGGGAACGATTCGAGCCGAATCGATCCGCCCTTCATCATCCAACCGGTAGTGGTGCCACAACATCCCCCGAGGAGCACAAGTGGCCGCCACCGCCAATCCGGCACGAGGCTCGAACGGCACCCAAGGGGATTGTGGGTCACGGTACCGCTGCACCAACCGCTCCGCCTCCCGCAGTGCCTGTAACAGCTCGATCCCCCGTGCCAGCAGAGAGTCGAACAGATCGTCACTGGGAAAATGGATCTCCAGCTGATCACACAATAGCTGCACCTCCGGCAACAGCCTGCGATAGTGGAGGTTGAGTCGGGCCAGTGGCCCCACCAGATAGGGGGCCCCACCCAACAGCGCGTGGAAAGCGGTGGAGTGGCTCACCTGATGCTCTTTGAAGTGGTCATCAAAGGCCGCAACCGGGATCGAGAGGCCATGGTCAGAGACGATCCTCTCCCCGAAGAAGGGGTAACGCTCCCCCTCCATCAACGCCACCGAAACGAATGACTGACGACTACTAGGCCGCGGGACCGTGACCAACCACTGCAATAGCTCCTCAGCCTGTTCCACCCCCTGTCGTAGCGAGGACAACAGAGCCTTCATCTCTGCTGCGGCGGGTACTTGATGAAACCCTCCGATACGGGCTCCGACCGGATGTACCGAACGCCCCCCCAGTAGGGCCATGATCCGGTTGCCGAGCTGCTGCAGCTGCAGCCCTCGCCTCACCACTTCGGGATGGTCCGCTGCTAACGAGATCACCTGATCATGGCCGAGAAAATCGGGTAACGCCAACAGGTGGATATGGAGGGCATGACTCTGAATCCACTCTCCGCAGTAGAACAGCCGGCGCTGATCCTCAACCCAGGGATCGACCTCACCCCGGAAGAGGGACTCTATCGCCCGTAATGCCGTCAGCTGATAGGCGACCGGACAGATCCCACAGATCCGCGCCACCATCTCCGGCAACTCGGCTGCCTCTCGTCCCAGTAGCAACTGTTCGAAATAGCGCGGCGGTTCGAAGATTCGCAACTGCAGTTCGGCCAACGCCCCCTGCTCGATCGTCAGCCATAGCGCCCCCTCCCCTTCGACCCGGGTCAATACCGACACTTCGATCAGTTGTGGGGCACGCATCTCTCCCCCCCTACCGGGCCA
>CAYFOQ010000170.1:0-2613 GCA_964344735.1 uncultured Piscirickettsiaceae bacterium | reverse complement strand
TCAGATAACGTTGCGGCAACCGCAGTGCGGTCAACACCGGATGGTCTGCGGCGGGAAGCTCGGCAGCATCGAGTGCAGCACGATCGGACCAGCGAAGTGGCTGCCCCTCCACTCCGTGGGGCTCCCCCGACCAGCGGCTCACCTCCCAAACATCGAGCAGCACCTCCCGATCCCCATAATGGTGGGTGGCCTGGAGCAGTGGCAACGCCTGTTCCACCTCGATCGAAAGCTCCTCACGCAGTTCACGCTGCAACCCCTGCAGTCGCGTCTCCCCCGGCTCCAGCTTACCTCCGGGGAACTCCCACAATCCCCCCTGATGAAGGTGGTCGTGGCGGCGGGTGATCAACACCTCTCCCTGGCGGTTGCGAATCACCCCCACCACAACATGGATCATGACCGATACTCCGCATTGATCTTGACGTAGTCGTGCGAGAGATCACTGGTCCAGACCCTCTCCTGGCACTCACCACGCCCCAGCGCCACCCGGATGGTGATCTCCTCCCGATCCATCACCCGCTGCCCCTGCACCTCGGTGTAATCAGCGGCACGTCCCCCCTGTTCGACGATCAGTACCTCATCGAGCCAAATCCGGATGGCATCGACTTCGAGTCGCTCCACCCCGGAACGCCCCACAGCCGCCAAGATTCGTCCCCAGTTGGGATCAGAGGCATAAAGAGCGGTCTTGACCAGCGGGGAGTGCGCCACGGTAAAGGCGACCTGCAACGCCTCTTCTGCAGTGGCCGCCTCCTCGACCTCGAGGGTGACGAATTTGGTCGCCCCCTCCCCGTCCCGCACCATCAGTTGTGCCAACTCCTGCGTCGTTTCATTCAGCAAGGCGGCAAACTCTATTACCGCGGGATGATTTCGATCTTCCCATATCCGCCCCCCCGCTGCCCCAGTGGCCACCGCCACCAGCGAATCATTGGTGGAGGTATCACCATCCACCGTTACCCGGTTGAAAGAGGTCGCCGTGGCCTCGACCAGCAGCTGCTGCAACAGTTCCGGGTCGATGGCGGCATCGGTGGCGATAAAGGCGAGCATCGTAGCCATATCGGGGTGGATCATGCCCGACCCTTTGGCAATCCCGGTGAGCGTAATCAAACGTCCATCGATCTCCACCTGCCGACTCACCCCCTTGGGAATCGTGTCGGTGGTCAATATCCCCCAGGCCGCCTCCTCCCACCCCATCTCGGAAAGTGTAGCGAGGGCATCTGGCAGGCCGTTGAGGATAGGATCCAGCGGCAACGGCTCACCAATCACGCCGGTAGAGAAGGGCAGTACCTGCTGCGGTTGACACTCTCCCAGGTGGGCCAGACGTTGACACACGGCCAAGGCATCCCGCTCCCCCTGTGGCCCGGTTCCCGCATTGGCGTTACCGGTATTGACCACCAGATATCGTGGTACCGCGGTGGCCAGATGAGCCTGACCGAGCCGCACCGGTGCCGCCGAGAAGGCGTTGCGGGTAAAAAGGGCGGCCACACTGCTGCCTTCGGCACACGCCATCACCACCAGATCACGACGATCGGCGTAGCGCACCCCGGCTGCCGTGGTACCAAGGGCAAAACCGGAGACCGGATGCATCCGAGGAAAAGTGGGATTACCAACGGCCATCATGCGACTCCTTCATCTCATGCGCTGCAGGGCAGATCCGATTCTTACTCAGGTCAGCGCCCCACAACACTTCTTGTACTTCTTCCCAGAGCCACAAGGGCAAGGGTCATTGCGTCCCACCTTGGGCCCTTCCCGCACCACCGGCGCCGGCGGCTCGGACGAGGGAGTTGCGGAATCATCCGACGCTTCCCCGCCTCCCAGCACATCGGCCGCAGCGTGCTGAAACTCCATCGCCTCCACCTGACGGCGGCGCTCCTCGACCGCGGCGACGTCCTCTTCGGTACGAACCTGTACCTGCGTCACCAGCGCCAATGTCTCCTGCTTGATCCGCTCCAGCATCGCCGAGAACATCTCAAAGGACTCACGCTTGTACTCCTGCTTGGGGTTCTTCTGAGCATAACCGCGGAGGTGAATCCCCTGACGCAGGTGATCCATCGCCTGCAGATGCTCCTTCCACTGATGATCGAGTACCTGCAACATCACCGCCTTCTCGAAATGACGCACCGTCTCGGAACCGGCCAACGCCTCCTTCTCCTGGTAGATCTGCTCCATCTCCTCGAGAATCCGGCCCCGCAGGGTCTCCTCGTGGAGGTGGTCATCCGTTTCCAACCAAGTGCCGATGGTCAACTGCAGCCCAAACTGCTGCTCGATCTCGGCCTCGAGACCCGCCACATTCCACTGCTCCTCCATACTCTGAGGAGGAATGTAGAGATCGATCATGCCGTGCATCACATCCTCTCGAATGGAGCGGATGGTATCGGAGATATCCTCCACCTCCATCAGGTCATTACGCTGCTCGTAGATCACCTGACGCTGATCGTTGGCAACATCGTCATACTCCAGCAGCTGTTTGCGAATATCGAAAGTGTGCCCCTCGACCTTGCGCTGGGCATTCTCAATCGCCTTGTTGACCCAGGGGTGCTCGATCGCCTCCCCCTCCTCCATACCGAGCTTCTGCATCATTCCGGCCAGCCGGTCCGAGGCGAGTATCCGCATCAGCGG
>CAYFOQ010000169.1:0-2794 GCA_964344735.1 uncultured Piscirickettsiaceae bacterium | reverse complement strand
CTTTGCCGGCGGTGGGGCCGGTCTGATTCAGCTACCCGCCCTGATCTTTCTCGGGTTGCCGTTCTCCATCGCACTGGCGACCCATAAGGTGGCGAGTGTCGCCCTCGGGGTAGGAGCAACCCTGCGACACCTGCGAGAGGATCGACTGGAGCGCAACTTTGCCCTGCTGATTCTGGCCGCCGGAGTTCCCGGAGTGGTGTTGGGGGCGAGTCTGATCCTGCGGGTTCCCGATCGTACTGCTGAGGTGGCCTTGGGCCTGCTGACCATCGCTCTCGGCCTCTACTCCCTGTTCAAGCGTGACCTGGGACTGCGCGTCGAGTCAAAACACCGTGAGGGGATTGGCAGGGCGATCGGAGTGGTTGGCCTCTTTCTGATCGGAGTGCTCAATGGTTCGCTGACCTCCGGTACCGGACTCTTTGTCACCCTCTGGCTGGTACGCTGGTTTGGGCTCGATTATCAACGTGCGGTGGCCTACACCCTGATTCTGGTCGGGATGTTCTGGAACGGTTCGGGGGCGGTCACACTGGGGCTGTTGGGGACCATCGAGTGGGATTGGTTACCGGTCCTGCTGGCCGGATCACTGCTGGGGGGGTATGCGGGGGCCCACCTGGCGATCCTCAAGGGGAATCGCTGGATCAAGCGGGTCTACGAGGCGGTCACCATTCTGGTGGGGCTGAAACTGATCCTGTAGGGGGAAGCGTTCCTCCCCTACAGGATCGGGTTCCTCAGTAAAGCGTTCTACTCAGGCCGCCTCACTGCGCTTGCGGATCATATCGTGGATGATCGGTGCCAGGATGATCTCCATGGCAAAGCCCATCTTTCCGCCTGGAACCACAATGGTGTTACGGCGAGACATGAATGAGCCACTACCCAGCATCGACAGTAGGTACTGGAAGTCGATGTTGTACTTCACCGGGTTCTTGAAGCGGATCACGATAAAGCTCTCGTCCGGAGTAGGAATGTCCCGGGCGATGAAGGGGTTGGAGGTGTCGACGGTAGAGACACGCTGGAAGTTGATGTCGGTCTGAGAGAACTGCGGGGTGATGTAGTTGATGTAGTCCGGCATTCTCCGCAGGATCGTATCAACGATCACCTCCGCACTGTAACCGCGTTCGGCGCTGTCGCGGTGGATCTTCTGAATCCACTCCAGATTGACGATCGGCACGACCCCGACACCGAGGTCGACCTGGCCGGCAACATCGGCCTCATCGGTCTTGACCAGCCCATGCAACCCCTCGTAGAAGAGCAGGTCGGTTCCCGCTCCGGTGGTCTCCCATGGGGTGAATTGACCCGGCTCGAGGGAGGAGCCAAGACGCTGATTATGCTCGGCAGCCTCCTCGGGACTGTGGAGGTAGTAGCGGCGCTCACACTCCCCATTCTCCCCATAGGCCCGGAAGTTCTTCTCCAGCAGGTCGAAGTGGTTGGCATCCGGCCCGAAATGGCTGAAAGAGTGGTTGCCAGAGGTCTCTTCAGCCGCCACCTTCTCTTTCATGGCCGCTCGATCATAACGGTGGTAGCTGTCCCCCTCGACCACCAGCGCGCGCAGATTCTCCCGAAAGAAGATGTGCTCAAAGGCGCGTTTGACGGTGGTGGTGCCGGCACCAGATGAGCCGGTGATGGCGATGACGGGATGTTTGACAGACATGGCTCGTTCTCCGTGAACTTAAGGGAAGAGGGGAGCTGAACAGCGCCTCCTCACGTAACTATTGCGCGTCATTCTACCGGCTGTCGTCGGATTCGTCGAGTTGACGCAGCAGGAGCACCAGCGGATGGATGATCTCGACGGCGGGGACATGGTCCAGTAGCCCCTCTCGAAGGTGGAGGGCGCAGCCGAAGTTGGTACTGACCACGGTAGTGGCGTCACTCGCGTCGATCCGATCGAGCAGCGGCTGACGCAGTGTTGCGGCGGTTTGAGGATGCCGCAGACGGTGACTACCGGCCGCCCCACAGCAACGATAGGGGGAGTGGAGTCGATGCAGTTCGATGGCCGGAATCTCCATCAATAGCTGTTCGACCGCGTGTTCACCTTGTAGTACATGGCGTAGCGAACAGGGGTGGTGTAGTGCCACTGGCTGTGGGAGAGGACGAAACCGTAGTCGGAGGAAGTGGGGGCTCTCCAGGATGAATTGACAAATTTCGTGACAGGGGACAGAGAATTCTCCCTGCTCCAGCAGTGCTACCCCGCAGCCACTGGAGCTGTAGAGAATCCGGTCGACCCCACGGAAGGCCTCCCGGTTCTGCTGTCGCTGCCGCTCGGCCCGGTCTCGATTTCCATGATGTTGGGCAATGGCGCCACAGCACCCCTGTTGTGGCGGGATGATCACCCGGTAACCGAGATGACGGAGAAAAGTGATGGCCGCCTCATGGGTGGCTGCATCGAAGTGGTGGGCGACACAGCCGAGGAAAAGCCCCACGGTAGGGGTGGATGGTTGCGAGTCGATCGGCGAGGAGGGGGGGGGGGGGTGACAGGCCGTGACAGCGCGGCGGCTCGCGCCAGCGTTGGTAGCGGAATCCGGAGCTTTCGGGCTAGCTGCACTCCCCTTGCGGCGGCAGCGATCAGCGGGGGGTGATCCGTCCACCACTCCAGCAGTGCCGCCCCTCCTCTTGCCGGTGGCAGCCGTGAGCGGGCAAGATCATAGAGGGCTCCATACGGGACTTCAGAGGGGCAGGCCTGTTCACAAGCACGGCAGAGCAGGCAGTGATCGAGATGGGCCAAGAGTTCAGGGTCGACATCCTCTCCACCCCCCTCCAACAGCTTTCGGCAGAGCGCCACCCGACCCCGCGGTGACTCCCC
>CAYFOQ010000168.1:0-2809 GCA_964344735.1 uncultured Piscirickettsiaceae bacterium | reverse complement strand
GACCATTTTCGAACGCAGAAATGACGGATTTCAGGGGTGAGCTGAACAGTTACGAGAAGATAAGGGAGCGGTCAAGATGGCAAGAGGAATCAACAAGGTGATACTGGTTGGAAATTTGGGGAGAGATCCCGAGGTTCGGTTTACCCAGGATGGGCGGGCGATTGCCAATGTCACCATTGCAACCAGCGAGAGCTGGAAGGACAAGAATACTGGAGAGCAGCAGGATCGGACCGAGTGGCACCGGGTGGTCTTTTTCAACCGTCTAGCCGAGATTGTCGGGGAGTATCTGAAAAAGGGGGCTCAGGTCTATATCGAGGGGAAGCTGCAGACCCGAAAATGGCAGGATCAGGGCGGGCAGGACCGCTATACCACCGAGGTGGTCGCCAGTGAGATGCAGATGCTGGGGGGACGGGGAGGGGAGTCCAGAGGTGGTGGTTACGACGACAGCTACGGCAGCGCGCCAACCACATCCGGGCGTCCTCCGGCACCGCCGTCGGCACCAGGGATGGGAGATCTGGAGGATGATATCCCCTTCTAGGCTGGGTATCCCCCCTACCCCCACTACTCTCCCTCACCCTTTGGGGGAGAGGGGGACGCGGTGGTGAATAGCCTCACCTCACTTCACATCAACTCGTTCTCCATCTGATCCAGGTATCCCACCACCTCGGTAGAGTAGGGGGATATCTTGAGAAACTCCTGCTCCGCCTCCTCGATTTTACCTTCATGCTTGAGTTTGATCACCTGTTTGACGACCGCATGCATCTTGGCGTGAACCTCATCCAGGCTTTGCATCTCGCGGAAGTGGCTGTACTTCTCCCGTCCTTCGGAGTCGAGCCACTTGCCCAGTACACAGTCGTGATGCGAGACCGCCTGCTTGACGTTCATCTCAATGAACCCGTCGAGAAATCCGCGAATCTTCCCCTTCCAGGCGAGGTGGGCTGAACGGGCCTTGTCCAGTACTACGATCTCTTGAGTCAGGACGCGATGTTGACCACTCTGTTGGGTCGTGGCGGGGTTGAGGGTGAAGATCTCCATCAGTGAAGAGAGTGCGCCTGCCTGTTCCTGCAGCGTAGCGGCACTGTTGGCGGCATCGCTCACCAGATGGGCGTTTTGCTGATTGACCTCATCGATTTCGGCAATAGCACGATTGACCTGAGAGATCCCGATTCCCTGTTCCTTGGCAGCGGAGGAGATCTCGTTGGCCACCGTCGCTACCTTGTTGACCGACTCCTCGATCATCTGCAGATTTTCACCACTACGATTGACCAGCCGATTCCCCTCACTGATACGCTCCCCAGTCTCACTGATCAGTGTGGCGATCTCCTTGGCCGCATCCGCAGAGCGTTGGGCGAGGCTGCGAACCTCACCGGCCACCACGGCAAAGCCACGACCATGGTCTCCGGCCCGGGCCGCCTCGACGGCGGCATTGAGTGCCAGCAGGTTGGTCTGGAAGGCGATGCCGTCGATCAGGGCGATAATTTCGGAGATCTTGTCACTCGACTCGTTGATTCGGCTCATGGCGGCGACCGCTTCGCGCACCACCTCGGTGCCCCGACGCGCCTCATCCCGGGCTTGATGGGCCAGTCTTTCCGCCTTCTCGGCATGAGAGGCGTTGAGGTCGACGGTACCGTTCATCTCTTCCATACTGGCTGAACTCTCCTCCAGCGCTGCCGCCTGCTGTCCGGTTCTCCTGGAGAGGGAGTCGGTCTCCTGACTCAGGGTTTCGGCTTCACCGTGGACCGTGGCGGCGGTAGTTCGCACCTTGAACACGATATGCGAGAGGTTGCGCTGCATGGCATTGACGGCATCGGTCAGTGACGAGAGTTGGCCGATGAATTCGCCCTCCAGCTCTTCGGTAAAATTACCATCACCGATTCGAGTGATGCCGTTGGTGGTGGCGGCAATGGCCCGTTCCACCTCCGCCATGCAGTGGTTGATGACCTCCTTGAGTTGAAGCAGATCCCCCTGGGCATCGATGGTAATGCGCTGGGTGAAGTCACCTCGGGCGACACGCTGCATCAGCGAGGTGATCTGCTCCAGCATCTCACTGAATTGGCCCATCGCATCGTTGACCCGGTTGCCGAGGTTGTGTTCGATCTCCGCCCCCTGCAACAGGCTGTAGTTGGCCGAGCCAATGGCATCGACGATCTGTTGTAACAGGGAGAGACTTTGCTTGACATCGGTGGTCGCTTGGGAAACGCTGTTGCGGAGAGAGGCAATATCTCCTGGATGTTCATCTAGCATCTTTGCCCCATCCTCAGAGGGGTTGAACTGTTGTAGCAGCTGAGTGACATCTCGAACCAGGTTGCCCTTATTGTCGAGTATCTGGTTGATGCGCCGTTCCAGCCCCTGAAAGCGGATCGGGCTCTCCTGAATTCGTGCCGAGTGATCGGTATCATCGGAGAATCGGGCTAGGGTCTCCTCGGCCTCTTCGATCCAGCGCGCTGTGGTTGATCGCAACCGAATCAGTGCAGCCGACAAGATGACTGCAACAACGGCCAGCAGAGCGGCCATAACGACAGAAAAACTCATAGATCTCCTCCCCTTTATGAAATAGTTTGTAACTATTCGGCCCTCACCCTCACCCCAACCCTCTCCCTCTGGGAGAGGGTTGGGGTGAGGGGGGCATCGGAATCCGTCACCGTTCCCCCTGAATAGTTACAACAGATTTTCCTCTGATGGCTCCATTATGTCGGGCTGTCTCTGTGTTGTAAATCTATGTTTTTATATAAGACATCACTAAAGATAGAGGTTTTTGCATTTTCCGGCCCAACCTGAACACCGATTCTGATTCATCATGAACACCCAT
>CAYFOQ010000167.1:0-2914 GCA_964344735.1 uncultured Piscirickettsiaceae bacterium | reverse complement strand
GCGAGCAGTGCTCGCGGTCATCTAGTGATAAACTCACATTTTCTGCCTTGAACTGACGAATTTCAGGGGCAATCTGAATCAGTTACAGGTATCCCTGAATAGTTACAAAAATTTACCACCTGCTCCAGCTCGCGAGTTCGCGCCATCTCCGGCAGGCTGTTCAGGAAGGTGTGACCATACCCCTTTTTCAGTAGGCGAGGATCACAGACAACAAATACCCCACGATCATCGACTGCCCGTATCAGCCGCCCTGCCCCTTGCCGTAACAGAATTACCGCCCGTGGTAACTGTAACTGGATAAAGGGATTGCGGTTGGCCAATCGCATCGCATCGATCCGGGCCTGTAGCACCGGATCCCCCGGTGAGGCAAAAGGGAACTTGTCGATGATGACACAGGAGAGAGCATCACCACGAACATCGACCCCCTCCCAGAAGCTGGCCGCCCCCAACAGCAGGGCATTGCCCTCCTGACGAAACCGTTCCAGCAGATGGGTCCGGGCCCCTTCTCCTTGAACCAGCAGCGGATAGTCTAGACTCTGCTGGCGCAAGAACTCTGCGGCCTCACGCAGTGCCCGGTGGCTGGTAAAGAGCAGAAAGGTGCGCCCCTTACTTGCCTCGATCACCGGCAGCATCTGCTCCATCATCGCCCGCGTGTAACCAGGATCTCCAGGCGGTGGCAGTCCCTGTGGATGGTAAAACAGGGCCTGTTTGGAGTAGTCAAAGGGGCTCTGCCACTGTGCGGTTGCCGCTCCTTCGATCCCGAACTCGGAAAGAAAGTGGTCGAAACGACCCTCGATCGCCAGTGTCGCCGAGGTGAAGATCCAGCCACACTCCTGGCCCTGAATAAAGGTCTGAAAATTTTCGCTGATCTCCAGAGGAGTATGGTGAATCGACAAGGTTCGTTCGTGCAGTTCGATCCAGTGAATCTGTCCCGGTGGGGCCGTGGAGGTGAGCCGTTCCAATGATTCCGTCAACAGCTTGCAACGTTCCAGTGCAAGCTCCAACTCCTTGTCACAGGCGGCCACCACCTCCAGCTCCCGCCGTAGCCCCTGTAGCGACCGTTGCAACTGCGCGGTTGCCTGATCCACCACGGCAGAGCCGGTGATCTCCTTCCAGGGATAACGGCCGAGGCGAGCATGTTCAGCCGAGTTGAAAGAGAGGCGCAGATCTGCAATACGCTGCTTCAACTGCTCTGCCTGCTGCTGTAGCGGTTTATGGTGCGAACAGTGCGCCAGATAGGCGGCAACCGTATCGTCTGCCAGAGCCATCAACTGCCGGGATCCAAGCTGCTCACCAAAGAATGCGGTGGCGATCCCACCCAGCTGATGGGCCTCATCAAAAATCACCGCATTCGCCCCTGGCAATAGCTCCCCTACCCCCTCCTCCTTGAGTGCCATGTCGGCAAAAAAGAGGTGGTGATTAACCACAACCACATCGGCCTGCTGCGCCTCGCGGCGGGCTTGAACCACAAAACAGCCGTCCCAGTAGTCACACTCCTGCCCCAGACAGTTGTCACTGCTGGAGGTGACTCGCCCCCAGAGTGGACTCCCCTCATCGATTCGACTCATCTCTGCGATGTCGCCCTGTCGGGTACGATCGGCCCAATGCCTGATTTTAACGAAACTGGCCGCCTCTTTACGGGAGTTGAATCGCCCTTGAGACTCCGTCTGATAGAGTCGATGAAGGCAGAGATAGTTGGTCCGTCCCTTCAACAACGCACTCTTGCCGCCTCCCCCCAACACCTGTCGTACTAGTGGCAGGTCTCGATGAAAGAGCTGGTCCTGCAGGTTTTTCGTCCCGGTGGAGATGATCACCCGTTCCCCGGAGAGCAGTGCCGGAACCAGATAGGCGAAGGTCTTCCCGATACCGGTACCGGCCTCTACCACCAGGGTCTCATGCTGGTCGATCGCCGCGGCCACCCGATCGGCCATCTCCATCTGAGCCTGACGAGGTCGATAGCCATCGAGTGCCGCAGCAAATCCACCGGCCTCACCGAGAATATCGGAGGGACGATCGAGCGTCACCGCCAACACCGTAACGCTGTCAACCCCTCACCCATCACGGTCTCTCTCTGGATGATCATTCTCCCGCGCGGACCCAGGCTTCACGGGCTCCTTCAATATCCCCGAGCGCTTCACGGGCTCGGGCAATCAGTATCCAATTCTCCTTCCACAGCACAGAATCGGTGCTTGCCAGACGGTTGGAACGCCGCGCCAATGTCACCACCTCTTGCCACGCCTGCTGTTGGAATCGTACCCGCCCCAAATCGTGCCAAAGCCCGGCGCGCTCAGAATCGATCCGCAACGCCCGCTGCAACAGACTCTCGGCAAGGGTAAAGTCGGCTGCAGCCATCGCCTGTTCGATCTGAGATAACAGTTGCTGCAACGGATCGTCGTTCTCCATCACGGCTGTGACCTGTCGTGGTGAGTACTCCGTGTCTGGCTGTGGTTGCGGATGCGGTGGAGTTGAATCGGCCTCAACGGCGACCGATACGGGTTGAGGGAGTGGCAGAGAAGAGGGGGTTGTCCGATAGGCGGGTTGTTGTGGCAATGGTGAGGGTAACTCCACCCAATCGACGGCTGCTGCTGATGTTGACGATGGCTGCTGAATAACGGTAGTGGTCGATGGCGGAGCGGTTGCACGGCTGCTGGGCGCAGGGGTGACGGGAAGATAAGGTTCAATCACTCTAGGAGCCTTGCGCACCGAACGCTCCTCCACGGGTACCGTCGAGGTCGCGCTACAGGCAACAACCAGCGGCAGCAACAGAACCACCCCCCCACGCTGCCACCACATCGCCATCCGCAGCCATTTCGTGATTGTTTTTCTCATCATCTACTCAGACTATTGAAATTCGCTCCTGCGAGTGCGAGACAAGGCACCTTCCAGTAAATGAGCATTTTGAGGCCAATTTTAA
>CAYFOQ010000166.1:0-2968 GCA_964344735.1 uncultured Piscirickettsiaceae bacterium | reverse complement strand
ACATCCCTGTGTCGCTCGACTGCGGCCTTCCATGGCCGCAGACGGTTGCGATTCAGGAGAGCCCAAACTTTTGCAACGATTGATACGGAGAGACTGATAAAATAGGGGGTATTACTGCGTTTATTCCACGGAAGGAGTGTAATTTTGGATCATCCCGTTCTCCAGAAACGTCTGATTGGGGGAGGCGTACTGCTGTTGTTGGCTCTTATCGTGGTCCCTTTCTTGATGGACGATCCGCGTCAAGAGCCGCAGCTGGTTGAAAGTAATATCAAATCCTGGCCTCAGGAGCGCCCCCGTCCCCCGATAGAGGTCGATGAGCGTGAGTTCTCTCCGGTGGTCGCACCAACCGAGTCCGATCCGCAGGAACCGCTGATCCCTTCTACGACGGAGGCGTTCTCTCCCCCACCCGAAGTGGAGCCTCCTCCAACCGCCATTCCCCCGGTAGTCTCAACCAAAACGGTCACACCGCCGTCGCTGAAGCCACGATCCGAAACGCCCACCGCAGGTGAAAAGCGCTGGGAGGTTCAGGTGGCCAGTTATGGGCTCTCCAGAAGATCTTTAGCAGAGAAATTCCTGGAGAGGATGAAAGCCAAAGGCTATCACGTCGAGCTTCGCAAGGTGGGGAGTAACCTGCGTGTGGTGACTGCTGCGGTAGGCTCCAGCAGTGAAGCTCGCAAGTTGAAGAAGAAGATCGATCGGGATTTCCGGGTAGACAAAGTTCAGTCGATGATACGGCGTTTGAAGTGAGTCGATCGGCGGGGAGAGGAGGCAAGGGGGGGCATCCCGCTGGCTCCACCACACCCCGCTCCGGGGTGAAGACCGGGATCCATCCTCTGAGAACGATTTGGCGCTGGAGCTGGCGCCTGGGGCTGCTGCTATTTTTCGGCTATCTGTTGTGGCTGGATCGAGATGTGCGTCTACAGTTCGAGGGGGCGCGCTGGGAGTTGCCGGCACGAGTCTATGCGGCTCCACTTGAACTCTATGTGGGACGGGTACTGGAGCCGAAGCAGTTTGAAGGGGCACTATCCCAGCTCGGTTATCGTCAGCGGTCGTCCTTGCAGCAACCGGGCGGTTACCTCTCTCTGGGGAAGGGAGAGTATCGACTCCATCGGCGCTCTTTTCGCTACCTGAATGGGGTCGAACCCGCTGTTGAGGTGACGATTCGGTTTGCGGGAGGGAGAATTGCCGCTATCGAAACCACCGGTTCCGATCGGCCTTATGACCTGCTGCAGCTTGACCCGCTACCCATCGGTAGTTTTCGCCCAGCCAGTGGCGAAGATCGTGAGTTGGTGCGGGTGGAGGAGCTCCCTGATCATCTGGTTGCGGCGCTGTTGGCGGTGGAGGATCACAATTTTTTCGACCACTGGGGGGTCAGTCCGGTGGCAATCATCCGGGCATTGATGGCCAATCTACGGGCCGGGAGAACGGTTCAGGGGGGGAGTACCCTGACTCAGCAGTTGGCCAAGAATCTGTTTCTTACCCGGGAGCGTTCGTTGTTGCGCAAGTTGCGTGAGGCGATGATTACCCTGATTCTGGAGCTGCATTACGATAAATGGGAGATTCTCGAGGCCTATCTCAATGAGGTCTACTTTGGCCAGGATAATCGTCGAGCCATCCATGGGGTGGGGGTGGCGAGCCAATTTTTCTTCGGTCACGGGGCAGAGCAGCTCACCTTGGCGGAGTCGGCATTGCTGGTGGGGATGCTCAAAGGGCCCTCGCGCTACAATCCTCGTCGTAACCCCGATCTGGCATTGGAGCGTCGGAATTTGGTGTTGCAGCAGATGGCGGCCGAGCGTTGGATTCCGGTAGATGCGGCAGCAGTAGCACAGCGCCAACCACTCGGGCTGGCCAGCCGTGTCCCTAGTGGGCAGTCACTCTATCCGGCATTTCTCGATCTGGTCCGACAGCAGCTGTTGCGGCAGTATCAGCGCCGGGATCTGACCTCGGTCGGATTACAGGTCTTTACTACACTCAACCCATTGTCCCAGCAGGTGGCAGAGTGGGGGATGCAGCAGCAGATTCGAGCAGTGGGGCGGAGCGGTCTGGAGGGGGCCGTGGTAATGGTTCACCCAGGCAGTGGTGAGATCGAGGCCTTGGTGGGGGGCGGGGATCCCCGCAAACGGGGCTTTAATCGTGCCCTGAATGCGGTACGGCCGATTGGTTCACTGGTGAAGCCGGCGCTCTATCTTGCTGCACTGGAGCAGCCGCAGCGCTACACCCTGGTCTCTCCACTACAGGATCGTCCACTCTCGCTGCAGAGTGGAGAGAAGGTCTGGAAGCCGCACAACTATGATCAAACTGCCCGGGGAGAGGTGCTGCTCTACCAGGCATTGAGTCAATCACTCAACCTCTCTACCGCCCGTTTGGGGGTGGCACTGGGGGTCGATAGGGTGGCAACCATGCTGCAGCGGTTGGGGGTAGAGCGTGAAATATTGCGTTATCCCTCACTTTTTCTCGGGGCACTGGAGCTCTCTCCCTACGAGGTGGCCCAGTGGTATCAGCCACTTGCCGCCGATGGAGTGTTGACTGCGCTGCACTCGATCCGAGGGGTCATCGATGCAGAGGGGAGACTGTTGGAGCGTCACTCGATCCATGTTGAGGAGGTGGTTGCTCCTGAGGTAGTGATGCTGTTGCAGTGGGCGTTGCAGCGGGTGGTCGATTCCGGTACCGCCCGTGGGTTGAGGCGTTGGATCCCCTCCGATTTGCGAGTGGCGGGTAAAACCGGTACCACAGATGAGTTGCGGGATAGCTGGTTTGCTGGGTTCAGTAGGAATCGCCTGATGGTGGTCTGGATGGGGCGGGATGATAATCGCTCGGCCGGTCTGACCGGCAGTAGTGGGGCGATGCAGGTGTGGGGGAGAGTGAATGCCATGTTGCCGAACAGTTCACTAAAATCACCATTCGGTGAGCGCTTGAGGCTCGTTCCGGTGGATCAACAGGGGCTGCAGTCGGGGCCGGGGTGTGGGGG
>CAYFOQ010000165.1:0-2993 GCA_964344735.1 uncultured Piscirickettsiaceae bacterium | reverse complement strand
TTCGGCATCACGCCGGGTCAACTCCAGTACTGCCGGAGAGATCAGTCGGTCATAGACCACCACATCGGCCTGCTGCATCAACCGCAGGGCACGAAAGGTGAGGAGATCGGGGTCTCCGGGCCCTCCCCCCACCAGGTAGACCTCCCCTTGGGTCAGCGGCTCTCCCCCATCGGCACGACAACAGGTCTCAACCATCTCTGTCAGTGCCCGCTCCGCCTCACGATCACGACCGGAGAAGATCATCTCCGCAATCGGCCCCTGGAACGCCTTCTCCCAGAAGAGGCGGCGAAACTGTGGCGCGATCTTCTCCTGAACCCGTTGGCGGTAGTTGGCTGCCAACGTGGCAAAACGCCCATACGCGGCCGGGATCATCGATTCCAGGCGAGAACGGATCAACCGTGCCAGTACCGGTGAAGCTCCACCGGTGGAGACCGCCGCCACCACCGGAGAGCGATCGATGATCGAGGGGGTGATAAAGCTGCAGAGTGCCGGAGTATCGACCACATTGACCGGAATATTCTGCTGCCGAGCCGCTTCAGAAACTTGACGATTGACCGCCGTATCACTGGTGGCGGCGATCACCAACCGTTGACGATCGATTTGGGACGATTCAAAGGGGGCCTCGACCCAGTTCAGTCGCTGCTGGCCATGGAGTGCAGCGAGAGTTTCACCCAATCGTGGGGAGACCACCGTTACATTGGCCCCGGCACGCAGTAGTAACTCCACCTTGCGCGCCGCCACCTCACCCCCCCCAACCACCAGTGTGGGGTGGTTACGTACATCGAGAAAAATCGGCAGGAAATCCATGTCTCAGCTCCGCTTCTGTGGTTGCAATATCTGTTCTGCGCCACCCATGTAGCTGCGCAGCACCTCCGGCACCTGGATCGAACCATCCTGCTGTTGATAGTTCTCCATTACTGCAACCAGGGTACGCCCTACCGCCAGACCGGAACCGTTGAGGGTATGAAGCAGCTCTGGCTTGCCACTCTCCGGATTACGCCAGCGCGCTTGCATTCGTCTGGCCTGAAACGACTCGAAGTTGCTGCAAGAGGAGATCTCTCGATAACACTGCTGCCCCGGCAACCACACCTCGAGATCGTAGGTCTTGGCGGCAGAGAAGCCGATATCCCCGGCACAGAGCGCCATCACCCGGTAGGGGAGTTGTAATTGCTGCAGAATTCGTTCGGCATCCGCGGTCAACGCCTCCAGCGCTTCCCAGGAGCGCGATGGCTCCACCAACTGCACCAACTCCACCTTCTCAAACTGGTGTTGACGAATCATTCCGCGAGTATCCCGGCCATAGGAGCCGGCCTCACTGCGAAAACAGGGGGTGTGAGCGACATACCGGCGCGGCAACTGGTCGTTAGAAAAAATTTCACCTCGAGCAATATTGGTCACCGGCACTTCGGCAGTGGGAATCAGGTAGTACTCCCGCTGGGGTCCGGCTCCCTCTTCCTCGGCCACACCAAGGGCAAACAGATCCTCCTTGAACTTGGGAAGCTGTCCGGTACCCCGGAGGCTGTCACCATTGACCATATAGGGGACATAGAGCTCGGTATAGCCGTGCTCTCCGGTATGGGTATCGAGCATCCACTGGGTCAGGGCTCGCTGTAGGCGGGCGATCTCTCCCTGCATCACGACGAAGCGTGAACCGGTAATCTTGGCCGCCAGTTCAAAATCGATCGCGCCGCTATCCACGCCCAGATCGACATGGTCACGGGGCTCGAACTCGAACGTTGGTGGCGTCCCCCAACGCCGGAGCTCCATATTCTCCGACTCTGAGGCTCCATCAGGCGTGGAGGCGTGAGGCAGGTTAGGGATCGCCATCAACAGATCGCTGACCTCGGCCTGGATCGCTGCCAGGCTCTGTTCCGCCGTCTCCAGCTCACGCTTCAGCACAGCCACCTGCTGCAGCAGCGGCTGAATATCCTCCCCTCGCCCCTTGGCCTGGCCGATCTCCCGGGAGCGGCTGTTGCGCTCACTCTGGAGTCGCTCGGTGTTGACCTGTACCTCTTTGCGACGCTGTTCCAACTGCCGAAAGGCTGCCGTATCGAGGGTGTAGCCCCGGCGCTGTAGCGCCTGGGCAACTCCATCGAGCTCCTCACGCAGCAATCTTGGGTCGATCATTTTTTTAGCTCCCTGCTATCTGTTCCACTTCCCAGGTGACGACATGAACGGGCCCCAACCACTCCAGCAGATCACCGACCACCCGCTCGATCTTCTCCGGGGCATCAAAAAACTCCACCACCAATGGCAGGTTGAGCGAGAGATCGATACGGGTTGCCGTATGTAGTTCACCACTCTCACCATAGCCAGAGATGGCACGAAATACGGTTACGCCGCGAAGTTTCTCACGCTCATGGAGCAAATCAAGCAGTTTTTCCATTCGTGAGCGCTCCTCAGAGAGATAGAGTCGCACCATGGTCAAACGTTCACGCTGTAGCTTCATCGAATCAACTCCAGACCGCTCGAGCCACGGCCACCCCGATCCAGGCCGCCCCCAACGTCAATGTGAGACTGGCGATCATGTTGAACAGTGCGGCCAGTAGTTCCCCGGATTCGATCAGGTTGAGGGTCTCGATAGAGAAAGTGGAAAAGGTGGTGAAGGCCCCGAGAAAACCGATCAACAGCAGTGCTCGCCAGTACCCGTCGAGTGCCAACCGCTCCACCAGCAGTACGAAGAGCACCCCCATCAGCAGTGAACCCACCACATTGACCACCAGCGTCCCCCAGGGAAAGCTTCGTCCCAGCCAGTGATAGATTGCGGTGGAGAGCCAGTAGCGCGCCACCGCGCCCATTGCTCCGCCCGCTGCGATGGCAACCGTTTGCATCGCCAGATTATACCGAGAGATGTTCCATTCTGCGACCATGCGATGAGCGCTGTCGTTACCTCCGGCAACGTCAACGGTTCACCACCATCAATCGTTGCAAAAGTTTCGGCACTCCTGAATGGCAACCGTCTGCGGCCAGGGAAGGCCGCAGCCGAGCGACAC
>CAYFOQ010000164.1:0-3035 GCA_964344735.1 uncultured Piscirickettsiaceae bacterium | reverse complement strand
GCCGCCCCTGCGGGATGCGGCGAATAAGTGCGGGTTTACTCCGGTGTCAACAGCAGGTCATGAGGACCGAATTTCCCAAGCTGTTCGCCGTTCTTCTGTGCCGCCTGGTAGGTCAATGCAAGAACGCGATTCAACGTTGCTGCACTCATGGGCAAGTCCGAATCATACCGAGAGGGAAGCACGAATTCAGAACCGCCGGCAAAGGTCTTGAGTGCAATAAAAATGTCCAACGCCTGACGAGATAGAAACACCAAGTGCGGATTCCGTCGTTTCATACGCTCTTTTGGAATCGTCCAAAGCGCTTCGCTGAAATTGATCTCCGACCAGGTAGCGTTAGACAGCTCGGATTTTCTCACCATGGTCAGCAACAGTAGCTTGATGGCAGCTCGATATTGGGGCGACGTTCCAACTCGATCCATGTACCGATACATCAGACCAATCTCGGCAGGACTCAATGCCCGATCGCGAGGTTCAAATCTGGCGATACTGGTAGGCCGAACCAGTTCCGCAGGATTCTCTACTTTTTGTCCACGCTCGATCGCCCAACGATAGACTTGCAGTACTACCTCTCGAGCGTGAACTGCTGTTGCAGGCGCCCCCCGCTCTACGATGGCATCGGTTACAGCCCTAAGATCCTCATGTGTGATCTCAGATAATTTCTGATTGCCAAAGCGCTTTTTCAATTCACGGTTGTAGACCGACTTACGCATGTCACGCGTCGACTCAGCCATCTGATAGCCACGCATCCATTTCTCGGCCCATGCACCGAACGTCTCAGCATTCTTCACACGCTTCTTGTCGCGTGCCTTTTCCCTGGCCGGTGATCTCCCGGCCGCGATCATCTTCTTTGCTTCGCTGAGCCGTTCCCGTGCTTCTGAAAGCGTGACGCCACGCTTGCCATACCGGCCGATCGTCAACGTCTCTTGTCGACCGCTGATCGAGTAGTTGTATCTGAAGGAGATACCTCCTGCTGGTGTCACCGCTACATAAAGCCCATCGCGGTCGTTGACCTTGTAGAGCTTGTCCTGGGGCTTCAAATTTCGCAGCTTGGTATCTGTCAGCATCACAAGCCCTCCCGTGGGGCCGTAAATACCATGATCCTTCACGGCATATTTTTCTTGTATATATTCTTTTTTATCAGAGGCTTAGCGATTTTTAATACCATGAATAGCCTGGAGAGCATGGCATGGTATTTTGTCGAAGCCCTAACAATGCGGACGACGATACCACGATTTATACCATTGAAAAAGCTCGCTTGGCGGTGCCAGCCAGTGCCAGCAGGTGCCAGACAGAAACGATATTTTTATAGTTAATACAATAGGTTATGTATCGTTTAGTGCTTGTGGGTGCCTGCCAGTGCCAGACGTGGAATCATTCCCACTCAATCGTAGCCGGCGGTTTTCCAGAGATATCATAGGCGACCCTGGAAATCCCATTGATCTCATTGATGATACGAGTGGAGACCCGACCGAGGAACTCGTAGGGGAGATGGGCCCAGCGAGCGGTCATGAAGTCGATGGTCTCAACCGCACGTAACGCCACGACGTAGTCATATTGGCGGTTGTCCCCCATCACGCCAACCGAGCGAACGGGCAGGAAGACCACAAAAGCCTGACTCACCTGATCATAAAGGCCGGCCGCGCGCAGTTCGGAAATAAAGATATCATCTGCCCTTCGCAGTAGATCGGCATACTCTTTTTTTACCTCTCCCAAAATCCGAACCCCCAAACCCGGACCGGGGAATGGATGGCGATAGACCATGTCAGCCGGAAGTCCCAGTTCGACACCGATCTTGCGCACTTCATCCTTGAACAGCTCTCGTAACGGCTCCAGCAGCTGTAGCTTCATATCCTCGGGGAGCCCCCCCACGTTGTGATGAGACTTGATCACCTTGGCCTTTCCTGACTTGGCGCCAGCCGACTCAATTACATCGGGGTAGATGGTACCCTGTGCCAGCCAATTGACATTGGTCAGTTTAGCCGCCTCTTCGTCGAATACCTCGATAAAGGTGTGGCCGATGATGCGACGCTTCTTCTCGGGATCCACCTCCCCATTCAGCGCACCCAAGAAACGGTCCTCGGCATCAACCCGAATAACCCGAATTCCCATATGCTGGGCAAACATGGCCATCACCTGATCTCCCTCGTGGAGACGCAGCAGTCCGTTATCGACAAAAACACAGGTGAGTTGATCACCAATGGCCCGGTGAAGGAGTGCTGCCACCACGGAGGAGTCGACACCACCCGAGAGTCCCAACAGGACCTCATCCGTTCCCACCTGTTGGCGAATGCGGACAATACTCTCTTCGATAATGTTGGCGGGGTTCCACAGTGCCGCACAGCCGCAGATCTCCTGCACAAAACGTTGGAGAATACGATCACCCTGATGGGTATGGGTCACCTCGGGATGGAACTGTACCCCATAGTAGTGCCGCGACTCGTCGGCCATCCCCGCCAATGGGGCATTGACAGTCGATGCCATACAGATGAATCCGGGGGGTAATGTCGTCACCCGGTCACCATGACTCATCCAGACATCGAGCAGTCCATAACCCTCTGGTGACGTGTGATCCTCGATATCTCGCAGTAACGCAGTGTGGCCATGAGCACGAACCTGAGCATAACCATACTCATGGTGATCAGCACTCTCGGTCTCCCCTCCCAACTGTGCCGCCAGCACCTGCATACCGTAACAGATCCCCAGGATAGGCACAGCCAACTCGAAGATGACAGCGGGAGCCTGCGGGGCATCCTCTGCCGTGGTCGAATCCGGTCCGCCCGACAGGATGATCCCCTTGGGGGAAAAATCGCGAATCATCTCCTCCCCTACATCGTAAGGGTAGAGTTCACAGTAAACCCCAGCCTCTCGTACTCGCCGCGCGATCAACTGAGTATATTGGGAACCAAAATCAAGGATCAGAATCCGGTCTTGATGAATATCCTGCGTCATGACTCACTCCAGCATCTATCAATCGTTGCAAAGTAACTGTTCAGCTCACCCCTGAAATCCGTCATTTCTGCGTTCGAAAATGGTCA
>CAYFOQ010000163.1:0-3060 GCA_964344735.1 uncultured Piscirickettsiaceae bacterium | reverse complement strand
TGCGGCCAGGGAAGGCCGTAGTCGAGCGACACAGGGATGTGCTTGAGCGTGTTGCGATTCGGGAACGCCAAAACCTTTGCAACGATTGATATAGTTGATCCATTTTATCAGGTTTTGCCCCAGGAGTTGTACCATGGAGAAGATCATTATTCGCGGCGCACGGACCCATAACCTCAAGGAGGTCAACCTGGAGCTGCCCCGAGATCGCTTGATCGTACTAACCGGGCTCTCTGGATCGGGAAAATCCTCGCTAGCCTTCGACACCATCTATGCCGAGGGTCAACGCCGCTATGTCGAGTCCCTTTCGGCCTATGCCAGGCAGTTCCTCTCGATGATGGAGAAGCCCGATGTCGATCATATCGAGGGGCTCTCTCCTGCGATCTCGATCGAACAGAAGTCCACCTCCCACAACCCCCGCTCCACGGTAGGCACCGTCACCGAGATCCACGACTATCTGCGACTACTCTACGCCCGGGTCGGAACCCCCCACTGCCCACGACACGACACCATACTGGAGGCACAACCGATCAGCCAGATGGTGGACCAGATTCTTGCGCTACCAGAAGGGAGTCGAATCCTGCTGCTGGCCCCACTGGTGCGTGGGCGCAAGGGGGAACATGGACAGCTACTGGAGGAGCAGCGTAGCAATGGGTTTCTTCGAGTTCGAATCGACGGTCGACTCCATGAGCTGGACCGACTGCCACGAATCGATGGTCGCCGTAAACATCAGATCGACCTGGTGGTGGACCGTTTGCGGGTACGCCCCGACATTCGACAACGTCTGGCAGAGTCCCTCGAGACCACCGTAGGACTGGGGGAGGGGTTGGCCACCGTGGCCTCGATGGATCAACCGGAGGTCGATCAACTCCACTTCTCCGCCCGATTCAGCTGCCCGGAGTGTGGCTACAGCCTGGAAGAGCTCGAGCCCAGACTCTTCTCCTTCAACAATCCGGCCGGAGCCTGCCCGACGTGTGAGGGGCTGGGTTCACAACACTACTTCGACCCCGAGCGGGTAGTGGTCGACCCACAACGGTCACTGGCAGCGGGGGCAATTCGCAACTGGGACCGACGTAACCACTGGGGCTTTCAAACCCTACAGTCACTCGCCGATCACTACCATTTCGACCTTGATACCCCCTATGCGTCACTTCCGACAGAGATTCAACAGCGACTACTCTATGGCTCGGGAGAAGAGGAGATTCTTTTTACCTTTCGGGGGGGACGCAAGGGTGAGCACCAACGCCGCCACCCCTTTGAGGGGATCATCCCCAATCTTGAACGCCGATACCATGAGAGTGAGTCGGGGCGGGTGCGGGACGAGCTCTCCCGGTTGATCAGCAGTCGTCCCTGTGGGGAGTGTGGAGGAAGCCGACTACGACAGGAGGCCCGCCATGTCTTTATCGACGGAACCCCACTACAACGAATCAATCGCCTCTCAATCGCTGAGGCCGACCTCTTCTTTCGCTCGCTCTCGCTATCCGGCTGGCGGGGCAAGGTGGCCACACGAATCGTTCGTGAGATCACCGACCGTCTCGGTTTTCTGGTCAATGTCGGCCTCAATTATCTCTCGCTGGAACGCAGTGCCGATACCCTTTCCGGTGGAGAGGCGCAGCGCATCCGCCTCGCCAGCCAGATTGGAGCGGGCCTGGTCGGGGTGATGTATGTGCTCGATGAGCCTTCAATAGGGCTCCATCAACGGGATAATCAGCGGTTGCTGGGGACACTGCTACGACTACGGGACCTCGGCAATACGGTTATTGTCGTAGAACACGACGAGGATGCCATTCGCAGTGCCGATCATGTCGTCGATATCGGTCCCGGCGCCGGGATCCACGGCGGCCATGTGGTGGCACAAGGGACTCCCGAAGAGCTGATCAACAACCCCGAATCACTCACCGGGCAATATCTCGCCGGAACCCGAACCATTGCCACCCCACCACAGCGGACTCCCCCCGATCCCGATCGTTGGCTGAAGATCATTGGTGCCCACGGCAACAATCTCAAGCGGGTAGATGTCCGTTTTCCGATCGGACTGTTGATCTGTGTCACCGGGGTCTCTGGCTCTGGTAAATCGACACTGGTCAACGACACCCTCTACCGGGCCACGGCCCAACAGCTCAACCGCGCTCGCGAGGAGGCGGCCCCCTGCGACCAGATCCGAGGACTGGATCTGGTCGACAAGGTGGTCAACATCGACCAGAGCCCGATCGGCCGTACCCCACGCTCCAACCCTGCCACCTACACCGGTCTCTTCGCTCCGATCCGTGAGCTCTTTTCCAGCACCCACGAGGCTCGTAGTCGGGGTTACGCCCCGGGACGTTTCTCTTTCAACGTCAAAGGGGGACGGTGTGAGGCCTGTCAGGGAGATGGGGTAATCCGGGTGGAGATGCACTTTCTGGCCGATATTCATGTTCCCTGTGATGTCTGTAAAGGTCAACGCTACAACCGCGAAACCCTGGAAGTGACCTACAAAGGCAAGCGGATCTACGATGTCCTGGAGATGACGGTAGAGGAGGCTCGAACCTTCTTCGATCCCGTGCCCACAGTGGCAGCCAAGCTCCAGACGCTGATGGAGGTGGGACTGGGCTATATTCGGTTGGGCCAGAACGCCACCACCCTCTCCGGGGGGGAGGCCCAACGGGTAAAACTGTCGCGCGAACTCTCTAAACGGGATACTGGAAAGGCGCTCTACATCCTCGACGAACCCACCACCGGACTCCATTTCCACGATATCGAGCAGCTGCTCCATGTACTTCACCGTCTGCGGGACCATGGCAATACGGTGGTGGTGATCGAGCACAATCTCGACGTGATCAAAACCGCGGACTGGGTCATCGATCTCGGACCGGAGGGCGGTGCCGACGGCGGAGAGGTGTTGATCAGTGGTCCGCCAGAAAAGGTTGCTGACCACCCCGCCTCTCACACCGGACGTTTTCTTCGTCCACTATTGAAGGGGGAAACATAGCAGGGGGTTGAAGAGTGGCCTCTTATCAATCGTTGCCAAGGTTTTGGCACGCCTGAATCGCAACACGCTCAAGCACATCCCTGTGTCGCTCGGCT
>CAYFOQ010000162.1:0-3127 GCA_964344735.1 uncultured Piscirickettsiaceae bacterium | reverse complement strand
CGGCAGGACAGCAGATTTTGATTCTGCTTATCGTGGTTCGAATCCATGCACCCGAGCCAAACGGAATGGTTGTGGTGAATGGTGCCACAGTGTGACGGCTCCGAGGACGGGGTTGTGGTGGTGACATCGCGGACAGGAAGTACGGTGTCATTTGGATGTGCGACTTGGATCTATATGATGGGGGCCATTGCAGAATGGCCATCTTCCGGGCTGAATGGGTTGAGATGATGTGGGAACGGGCTGAGGGCAGAGAGAGCGACGATCGTGTCGTACTGTTTGCGGGTAACTCTAATATGGAGTTAGCTCGCGGTGTGGCGCGTCAACTCAACATGACGCTGGGTCGAGCCACGCTGGAACGGTTCAGTGACGGCGAGATCATGGTGGAGATTCAGGAGAATGTTCGTGGCCGAGAGGTGTTCCTGTTGCAGTCCACCTGTGCCCCTGCCAATGACAATTTGATGGAGTTGCTGGTGATGGCCGATGCCCTCAAGCGCTCCTCTGCGGTGCGAATCACTGCGGTCATCCCCTACTTCGGTTATGCTCGTCAGGATCGCCGTCCCCGTTCGGCCCGAGTGCCGATCTCGGCCAGATTGGTAGCGGATATGATTGCTCAGGCTGGGGTCAACCATCTGTTGACGATCGACCTGCACGCAGACCAGATTCAGGGGTTTTTCGGGATTCCGGTCGATAATATCTACGCCTCTCCACTGTTGATGGGGGATATTTGGCGTAGCAAGCACCCCAACCCGATCGTGGTCTCGCCTGATGTCGGGGGTGTGGTGCGCGCTCGGGCGGTTGCCAAGCTGTTGGGGTGGCTCGATCTGGCCATCATCGACAAGCGGCGTCCAGCCGCCAACGTATCCAAGGTGATGAATATCATTGGTGATGTCGAGGGGCGCTCCTGTGTATTGGTGGATGATCTGGTCGATACCGCTGGAACCCTCTGTAAGGCGGCCAAGGCGTTGAAGGAGCATGGTGCGGCGCGGGTCAATGCCTACGCCACCCACGCGGTCCTCTCGGGCCCGGCAGTCGACAATATTTCTGCTTCGGAGCTGGATGAGCTGGTGGTGACCGACACCATCCCACTGGGGGAGCAGGCGAATTCCTGTCCCCAGATCAGGCAGATTTCGGTTGCGGAGCTGCTGGCTGAGACGATTCGCCGGATGTATACCGGGGAGTCGGTCAGCTCGCTCTACATGGAGTAGTTACGATTATGTAACTATTCAGGGGGGGCTGTAACTGATTCAGATTGCCCCTGAAATTCGTCAGTTCAAGGCAGAAAATGTGAGTTTACAGGTGTAAATGACCATTTTCGAACGCAGAAATAACGGATTTCAGGGGTGAGCTGAACAGTTACACGATTATTTTATTTTTTGGTGGTGGATTGCCGCCGCTGTAGCTGGAGAGAAAGTGATGAGTAGTAGTTTCGAGATGAGCGCCACGGCGCGGAGTGATTACGGCAAGGCGGCTATCCGCCGTATGCGCAAGACCGGGGAGATCCCGGCGGTGATCTATGGAGATAACCGGGAACCGACCGCGATCACCATGAGGCATGATGACCTCTTTCACAACCTTGAGAGTGAGGCTTTCTACAGCCACGTTCTCTCGATCGATGTCGACGGAAACAAGGAGCAGGTGGTGTTGAAGGATCTGCAGCGCCACCCCGCCCGGGATGCGGTACTGCACGCCGATTTCCTGCGGGTAGGAGAGAACAGTCCGGTTCGGATGCGTGTCCCGTTACATTTTGTTAACAGCGGGGCAGCACCGGGAATCAAGCTGGGTGGGGCACTCAACCGTTTGATCGCCAATGTGGAGATCAGCTGTCTGGCCTCACAACTGCCGGACCATATCGATGTCGATCTGTCTGGAATGAATATCGGTGACTCCATTCGTCTGACCCAGATTGGTCTACCGGAAGGGGTCTCGATCACTGCACTGAGCCGAGGGGTCGACCACGATCAGGCGGTCGCCACCATCCAGAAGACGCGTGGTTCCAAGGCTACGGCGGATGCCGAGGAGTAGAGGAACCCCTGATTGAGCAACGACCAGACTGAGGCGTGAGTGCTGCCATCTCTCTGTTGGTGGGGCTCGGTAATCCCGGGCCGAAATACCAGAGCACGCGCCACAATGCCGGATTCTGGTTTCTCGACCAAGTGGCGCAGGCCCATGGGGTATCGTTTCATCCCGAAACCCGCTTTCAGGGTGAGGTGGCCAAGGTGGTGCTGGAGGGTGAGGTGGTCTGGCTGTTGAAGCCGTCCACCTTCATGAATCGTAGTGGTCAGGCGGTGGCAGCACTGGCGCGATACTACAAGCTGGAGAGTGCAGCCCTGCTGGTGGCTCATGATGAACTTGATCTCCCTCCGGGGCAGCTTCGGATCAAGCGCGGGGGAGGTCATGCTGGCCATAATGGTCTGCGGGACATCATCAGCCATCTCGATCCCGACTATCTGCGGTTGCGCATCGGGATTGGGCGTCCGTTGCCAGCGGGGCGAGCGGTTACCGATTATGTGCTAGGTTCAGCACCAGCTGCCGAGCACCAGCAGATTGAAGAGGCGATCGAAGATGCGGTTCGAGCACTGCCACTCCTGATCGCTGGAGAGACGGCGGCTGCGATGAATCGATTGCATGGTCGTGGTAAGGCGTAACCATCATCCGCAAGGAGTAAGATCATGGGATTCAAGTGTGGCATTGTTGGGCTGCCCAATGTAGGCAAGTCCACCCTCTTCAACGCGCTGACCCAGTCGGGGATCGATGCCGAGAACTACCCCTTCTGCACCATCGATCCCAATGTTGGGATCGTACCGATGCCCGATCCTCGGCTGGAGCAGTTGGCAGAGATCGTCCATCCCCAACGGACCATCCCGACCACCATGGAGTTCGTCGATATCGCTGGCCTGGTTGCTGGAGCCTCAAAGGGAGAGGGGCTGGGAAACAAGTTTCTTGCCAATATTCGTGAGACCGATGCCATTGGTCATGTGGTACGTTGCTTTGAGGACGAGAACGTTATCCATGTGGCCGGCAAGATCGACCCGGCTGGGGATATCGAGGTGATCCATACCGAACTGGCACTGGCTGATCTGGAGACGGTAGAGAAGGGGATTGCCCGGGTCGACAAGACCGCACGTTC
>CAYFOQ010000161.1:0-3366 GCA_964344735.1 uncultured Piscirickettsiaceae bacterium | reverse complement strand
CCGCCCCTGCGGGATGCGGCGAATAAGTGCGGGTTTACTCCGGTGTCAACAATAGGGGAGTGATTCGTTGCAGTATGACGTACCCTTGGTTGCGAACCGTCTCGATCACCACGCCCTGGTGATCACCGATACGGCTACGTAATCGGCTCACCTGAACATCGATGGCTCGGGAGGATAGTGTGGTCCGTTTGCCGTTGATCTGATAGGCAATCTGATCCCGACTCAGCGGCCGATTGTTATTCTGGATCAACGCCTCCAGCAGACGATATTCACTGGTGGTGAGGTTGATCCGCTTGTGGTCTCTCCGAATGATTACTCGTTCGGGCATCAGTAGCACGATCTCACCGATCTGTAGACTCTGTGAGAGTTGCCGTGACGGTGCGCTGGAGCGGCGAAGAATGGCCTGTATCCGGGCCAGTAGCTCTTCGGGGTCGAAGGGTTTGGTCATGTAGTCATCGGCGCCAATTTTGAGACCGTGAATCCGATCGGCGGTTTCGACGCGAGCAGAGAGAAACAGAATGGGGGTCTCGCGCTCACTTCGAATCGATTCGGCGATGGCGAAGCCGTCTTCGCCCGGTAGCATGATGTCGAGAATCACCAGGTCAACCGGGTGCTGTTGCAGAATGGTATGGGTTGTAGGGCCGTCCCCGGCGGTGAGTACATTGGGAAAACCGTGATCGTTGAGGTACTGCTGTAATAGCTCGGTGATCTCGGTGTCGTCATCGACGATCAGTATGGTTTCGAATCGCTTCATGTCGTATGTTTATGGGGAACTGATTCAGTCTGCTAGAGACAATCTGGATCAGTTACCGGTGGTGAGGGTATCGTTGTGATTATATTACAGATATTCGTTTCTGCTCGATCACTTCTCCTACGCTCATTTCTTGTGTAGTCAGCGTCAGCCCCTCTACAGGTCATTTCTTGCGTGGTCAGCCCCCCCACGGTCACTCCGCGCGTAGTCGAAGACGAAGTCGCGGAATCCAATGTCTTTGGATATTCAGCAGGCGACAAACGATATCAGTGGACGCTAATGCCTTATTTGGATGAATACATTAGAAATTTTCATGCCAGAAATCGGTGCTTTTCTGGAGCTTTCGCAATAAAGGGGGTATCGTTGCAGCACGGAACATTTCCGCACCATGAATTCACCGCCGGGAACGTGCAGTCCCGAACCTTTCAACGGAGAAGATCAATGACGGATGCAATAGCAACCAACGAGACCATCGTGGTCGTAGGGGGTGGCATCAGCGGCATCACGGCAGCCATCGAAGCAGCCGAATGCGGCAAGCAGGTCATTCTGCTTGAGAAAACCCCCTCTCTAGGAGGGCGTGTCAGCCAGCTTTACAAATATTTCCCCAAGATGTGCCACCCCACCTGTGGCTTGGAGATCAACTACCGCCGCCTCAAGGCCAACCGTAACCTCAAGGTCTATACCCTGGCTGAGGTCAATGGGATCTCCGGGGAGTCTGGTAACTACACCGTCGATGTCACGCTAACGCCCCGTTACGTCAATGAGAACTGCACCGCCTGTGGCGCCTGTAGCGAGGCCTGTGAGGCCGAGTTCGACGATGAGTTCAACTACGGCATGAAGAGACGCAAGGGGGCCTATCTGGTCTCCACCATGGCCTACCCACAGCGCTATGTCATCGATCCGGCGTTGATCGGCAGTGATGAGGCTGAAAAGGTGAAGTCAGCCTGCCCGGCCAACGCCATCGATCTCGAGATGACTGAGGAGCAGCTCTCCATCAATGCCGGCGCGGTGATCTGGGCTACCGGCTGGAGGCCATTCGATGCCAACAAGATTCAACCCTACGGTTACGATCGTTACGATAATGTGGTCACCAATGTCGAGTTTGAGCGTATGCTCGACCCCTTCGGCCCAACCGGTGGCAAAATCCTGCGCAAGGATGGTACCGAGGCCCGTAACGTCGCCTTCATTCAGTGTGCCGGTTCTCGTGACCGCAACTACCTGAAGCACTGCTCCAGGATCTGCTGTATGGCGACGCTGAAGCACGCCAAACTGTTGCGCGAGCGCTACGGTGAGGATGAGAACTGGAAGGCCTCGATCTACTATATCGATATTCGGGCCATCGACCGCATCGATGATTTCCATCAGGAGGTCAAGGCTGACCCCAATGTCACCTTCATCAAGTCCAAGGTCGCTTCGGTCACACGCAGTCGTGACAGTGGTAATCCGGTACTCAACGGGGTCGATACCGAGGGCTATCACCGCTACGCCAACGAACATGATCTGGTGGTACTGGCGGTCGGCATGGAGCCGAGCGTTACTGCCGATCAGCTTCCGGCCACCGTGGTCGGTGACGGTAGCGGTTTCATCCAGGCGGATGAGAGCAACGGTGGGATCTTCGCAGCCGGTGTGGCTGGCGAAGCACTGGATGTCAACCGAGCGGTTCAGAATGCAACCGGTAGCGCACTGCGTGCTATCCAGGTCATCAACCGTGTCTCCGGCATGGAGGGCTAAACAATGTCTGATACCAAGAGTGCATGTTATATCTGCAAGGGATGCGGTCTGGGCGATCGCCTCGATGTCAGCCAGATGAGTAACGTCGCCCAACGCGAAGGGCGGATGCAGATCGTTCGCGAACACGACTTCCTCTGTAATGCCGAGGGGGTCAAAATGATTCAGGACGATATCGACAACGAAGGGGTCAACAAGATCTGTATTGCCGCCTGCTCGCGGCGAGCCAAGACCGATGCCTTCCGCTTCGACGGCGTGATGATGAACCGTACCAATCTCCGTGAAGGGGTCATCTGGATCCGCCCAGATACCGATGAGGCTCGTGAGACGACTCAAGAGATGGCGGATGACTATGTCCGTATGGGATGTGCCGACCTCAAGAATATGAAGATGGAGGGGAGCAGCGGTCAACAACTTCCTAATGATCATATGCTGGTGGTTGGTGGTGGGGTCTCCGGGATGACCGCAGCGATCGAGGCAGCTACTGCCGGCTATCCGGTCACACTGATCGAGAAGAGTGGTGAGCTCGGTGGCTGGGCCGCCAAACTGAAGCGTCGTACCCCCTCCTCTGCTCCCTATGAGGGACCGGTCGATACCGGTGTGGAGGCGATGAAGGCAGCCATTGATGCTCTCAGCAATGTAACCGTCCATCTCAATGCCACGGTTGCCAAGACCAGCGGTGCCCCGGGACGTTTCAGTGTCGACATCGCTACCGAGAGTGGTTCGGTCACCACCGAGAACTACGGAGCGATCATTCAGGCCTCCGGCTTCAGCCCCTACGATGCCTCTGCACTATCCCAGTTCAGCTATGGGCAAAGCGCCGACATCGTTGACCAGGCCGGCCTGGAGGGTCTGGCAATCGCTGCCGGAGAGGGTCCGATTCAGCG
>CAYFOQ010000160.1:0-3421 GCA_964344735.1 uncultured Piscirickettsiaceae bacterium | reverse complement strand
TTGAGTTCAAGCAGGTGGGTGTCGTTCGCCAACTCACCCACCATGGTAGAGATATTCCCAATCTTCTCTATCTGGTTGGAGAGCCCTTGAATCTGCTCGGCAATCTCCTCCACCTTCTGTTTCATCCGCCCCATTCCCACCGACACCTCTCCCACCAGTCGCCCCCCCTCCTCCGTCAGCCCCTGTGTTCGCTCCGCCGCATCGACCATCGATTCGGCCTGACGCTCACTCTGGCGCGTACTGACACGAAGCGCCTCCATCGCCGTCTGGGCCTCGGTCATCGCCGCTGACTGCTGTAGTGCCGTCTTCTCGTGCTGATCAACCGTAGCCATGATCTCCACCGAGGCCGAGGAGAAGAGCTGGATTCCTTCCCGCAGTCGACGAATGGTGACATGACGAATCAACCACAGTCCGGTAATTACCACAATGGCGAGCACTACCATCACTGCATTCGATACCCCATGAGTCCAGCTGAGCTGGCGCTGACTCTGTTCCACTCGAGAACGGGTACGCAGATCGAGCATTTCAAAAAACTCATCGATCGGGCGCATGATATTGGCCTTGTAACGATGGTACTGCGCGGAAAACATCAGGTTCCTCGCCAGCGCCCGATCGGGACTCCCCTGAATGGTGAAGCGACCCTCATCATCCCTAAACACCCCCTTGACGGCATTCATCGCTACGGTCTCGATCTCCACCAGGTCATCGGAGTTATCTTGAGCCTGCTGTAGCTTGCGAAACTCGTTTTCAGTAAAACCGGCCTCTCGCATCAGCTCCTGAAGGGAGACCTGCCGACCATCGGGACGTGGACGGTCACGCTGGTCCAGCACCAGATCCCAGTAGATCCGTTGATACTCCTGTGGTCGTGGACGCTCACCATTTCGAATCGCCAAAACCTCCCAGTACATCTGCTCATAACGGGGGTTGGCAGTAACGACGTAGGTTCGCGCCAACCGTGTGAGGTCATCGGAACTCTGCCGCAACTCCTCTGCCAACTGGTAGGAATGGTACCGGTTGAGCTGATGCTCCTGTAGCTCCTCTGATACTTGGTACTCCATCACCGCCAAAATGTTGAGCAGTGCGATCAGCACCGCCACCACCAGCAGCACCCCCAGGAAGGTTGGTTTGTACTCCAATCTGTTCAACATGCAGCTTCTCCTCTCCCTCAATCAGGCTTGGACTTGAACTTGGGCTTGAGCTCGGCCCAAAGCCCGGTACGTTTCCCCAGCATATCACTATGGTAGTACAAAACTTCCCAGTAGCTGAATCAGTTACCAAAGAAAAGGGCCGCCAACCCTCCCTGGTTGGCGGCCCTGCCGAAAGAACAACAGTCGTTGTTATTCAGGTGCGCTAATTAGTGCTTAATTGTGTAGCGCGACTTGAACTCCTCCTGACGTTTCTTACGGGCAGCCTCTTTAGACGGATCCATCTTACCAATGAACCACTTGTGCTCGTCCATACTGAGAACCTCATGGAGCACCTTCTCGAGATTGGCAGCAGCGGCCTTGTCCTCGGCACTGCCATGCTTGCCATGCTCGATCAGCTCCTTCAGCTCAGGCACCAACTCGGTGTAGAAGTTCTTGCCGAGATCGTAGGTCCCCTCCCAGTGAGTGATATCCGGCCCCTGCATGGAAGCGGCCATACGGGCACGACGACCCTCATGGTGCCACAGCTCAAACCAGACGAAGTCGATCTTGTTAGAGAACTTCGGTCCCTTGATCAGCGGCTTGGCAGCTGCCATCAGCTTCTTGCCAGGAATACCGTACTTGCGGTTGTAGAGGTCAACCAGGCCGTCATACTGCATATACCAGTTATCGACCCAGCCCTCCTCATGACAAGCACTACAGACATCCATCATCTTGTCACGACGCTCTTCCCAACCCACGGTACCTTCGATCCAGCCCTGCTTCTTGGAGACTGGAGGACGGTTGTTCCAGCTGAGACGATCACCAACATTATGGGTGATATCCTGCTTGCGAGTCGCACTCATATGACAGGTGGCACAGGTTGGGGCTACATAGTAGTCCTCACCCACGATCCACTTGGAGCTATCCATATTCATCTTCTCACGCTGGGCGCGATAGGCGATACCGTGCTTGGACTCGTTATAGATCTCCATCTGCGGATGGTCGGGACCCATGTGACACTTGCCACAGTTCTCCGGCTGACGTGCCTGAGCGGCAGAGAACTGGTGACGGGAGTGACACGCCGCACAAGTTCCCTTGGAACCGTCCGGGTTGATACGACCGATGCCGGTGTTGGGCCAGGTGGCGGGATCGAGTTGTCCATCCTCGAGCACCTTGACCTGAGAGCCGTGGCACTGCCAACAGCCATTGACCGCAGCGGCAGAGTTCCCCTCGGGGAAGCCCTCGGTGATGAACTTGCTGTCACCCTCGATCACCTCTGCCAGGAGATTGTCGAGCGACCCCATGATCTTGCCAGCCTCGGAGTGGTGGGAACTCTTCATCTCGGCCGCCTCAGTCTCATGGCAGTTGGCGCAATCGGCCGGTGATACGATGATGGAGATGTGCTTCTTCACCTTCTTCTCATCGTGGATAAAGGCATCCGGGTCATTGGCATCCGCCGCATGACACTCGTAACAGCCAACGTTGGCACCGTAGTGCTTACTCGCTCCCCAAGACTGAATCAGCCCCGGGTTGTTCTTCTTATGACAGGCAACACACTCCCTGGTCTCAGGCGACAACTCCTTCGGAATCTCGCTCAGTGCGGCGTTCGCCACATTGAAACCCAGGAGGAGAAGCGCACCCGTAAGTACTCTAATGAACATAGAACTCTCTCCCTATAACATTGATGATGGATTTACGACCACTACTAACAACGGGTGAGAGCATGAAATTACGGTCCATCGCCATTACAGTCCTCCCCACCGTAAGTGCGCCTTTTATACTCGTTGTGGCTATTCCAACGCAACCCATTTGTGGTAAATTGATCGGTAGCAGAGAGATAATTTGACTCAGATCAACCATTCCTGCACCACCGCTGATAACCTGTAATGAATCTTATACGGAGGAGAACCATGGCCATCAATCGCACTCTGGCTGCGCTCACGCTGGGGGCAACCCTGGCCCTTGCCACCCCACTGACCCTAGGCGCAGTCCCCACTGAAGGGAATGTCGGAGGGATCCCCGAGGCTTCACGCCTCTACATGGAGGCCCTGCCCTTACCGACCGACTCACTGAAGCGAGCCGAACTGCTTACCGAGGCCGAAACCATTCTCAAGGCGCTACTCGAGCGCCAGCCCGAATCTCTCGAGGCCCACCGCAAGTTGCTGGGCATCTACCTGTTGAACCAGGACTATAGCAACAGTATCCGCACCGTGCAGAATGCGATCACGCTCTCTCCAGAGGATCCCAAGCTGTTTGTCACCCTCGCCTTTCTCTATGAGCACTCTGGTGACTTC
>CAYFOQ010000159.1:0-3510 GCA_964344735.1 uncultured Piscirickettsiaceae bacterium | reverse complement strand
GGTGGGGTGTTCACGATGATCCAGAATCAGTGTTCATTTTCGCCGGAATACGCAGAAAGCTTCTCTGCACCTCCCGCCTTATCAAAAAAGGCGGTATGGAGTGGATTCCAGTGGTCGGCAATAAAAGTAACCTCCCCATTGGCTGTAGCGATATGGAGCGCGGGATATTTGGCGTTCTGTACCGCCTTGACGGTATATCCCAGCCTTTCCAGGGCCTTCATGACGAGAATGGTCTGAAAATTCTCGCCATCGATATGGTCCTGCCCAGGCTGTACGGTGACCCCCTCTCCAGGTAGGGGAGCAGCAGAGGCTGTAGCCATTGCGATCCCCAACGAGGTGGCGACAATTATCTTTCGTAGCGGTTGTACAACTCTCTTATTCAATTCATCTTCTCCTTTTTGACAAAAAGTGGCGCACTTTTCCTACCGGCCCCCGCTGATACCAGTGGCGACCACCACCATTGCGTTCATCCACCCCGATCGATTGGGTGATACGATCGAGCATGATCGCCAGTAGTACGATACCGAGTCCACCTATCGTTGCCAGCCCCATATCGAGCCGTCCTATTCCACGTAGAACCATCTGTCCCAAACCACCGACCGCAATCATCGAGGCGATCACCACCATGGAAAGGGCAAGCATCAGTGTCTGGTTGACCCCCGCCATGATGGTAGGCATGGCCAGAGGCAACTGCACCCGCAGCAGCAGTTGCCTGGGGGAAGCGCCAAAGGAGCGAGCCGCCTCGATCAGATCGGTCGGAACCTGACGAATGCCGAGCGTGGTGAGTCGAATCAGTGGCGGCAAGGCAAAGACGATCGTAACCACAACCCCGGGTACATTACCGATTCCAAACAGCATCACGACCGGAACCAGATAGACAAAAGCGGGAGTGGTCTGCATCGCATCGAGAATGGGACGGACAATGGTATTGGCCCGCTCACTCCTGGCCAGCCAGATTCCGATCGGGAGCCCAATCAACAGACAGAAAAGAACCGCGGTTAAAACCAACGCCAGGGTGATCATCGACTCATCCCAGACACCAATCAACCCAATCGTTACCATCGAAAGCACCGAGCCAATCGCCAGTCGTCGCCCACCAGCCTGCCAGGCAACCAGCCCAACCACGACCAGGATCAGCAGATGAGGGGTAGCCAGTAGGGTATTCTCTACCCCGGTCAAGGTGGCATCGATGGGCCAACGAATAGCTTGAAAGAGTGGGCGAAAGTGCTCAACAGTCCAGATCAACCCCTGATCCACCCACGCCGCCAAGGGTAGCGCTGACTCCTGGAACGGATAGATCCAATCGAGAGGCGGCTCTTGGGTCACAACCACCTCGGGCGCCTGCTCTAGCCAGTGACTATTGTCGTCGCCGCCACTGCTCCAGGGATCGGCGGTGGCTGGCTCTGGGGCCGTCGATGGACCTTCAACCGCTCCCCAGGGATTTTGTGATTCAGACACGATCAACCCACCAGCGACTGTTCGCGATCAAGAAATTCCAGCAAGCAGGAACGGCTGATGCTTCCGAGATAACGTTGTGCTTCATCAACGACGGGTACGGCACAGGGAGCATTGGCCACCGGACCCAGCACATCATTCAGGGGGGTATTCATGGCCAGTGGTTCCAAATCATCGATGTAGGCACTACTCAAACTGGGGCTGACCTGGTTGATCTGATGGCGTAGCGACGCTGTCGAGACCACGCCACAGTAGTGGTGCTCATTGTCGACCACATAGCCATAGTCATGGTCATGGTCATCCAGTTGCTCCATTACCTGACGGACTCCACTCTTTTTACTACGGTCAATGACAGCATTTCGATCTCTGCGCGCAAGATCACCGGCACTGAATATCGTCGTCACATCCACACCACGGAAGAAGGCGGCGACATAGTCATCGGCGGGATTGCGCAGAATCTCTTCAGCCGTGCCGACCTGAACCACTCGTCCCCCTTCCATGATGGCAATGCGGTCCCCAATGCGGACCGCTTCACTGAGATCATGAGAGATGAAGATGATGGTGCGATCACTCGTTTTCTGTAACTTCAGCAACTCCTCCTGCATCTCACTACGGATCAATGGGTCCAGTGCCGAAAAGGCCTCATCCATCAGCATGATCAACGGATCATTGGCCAGTGCGCGGGCAAGGCCGACACGCTGCTGCATCCCACCGGAGAGTTCATCCGGATATCTCTCTGCCCACGCGGCAAGCCCAACCTGTTCCAACACCGCTACTGCGCGTGACTCTCGGGCCTGTTGCTCCATCCCCCCCAGTTCCAGACCAAAGGCGACATTCTGCAGTACGGTCATGTGAGGCATCAGGGCAAAAGACTGGAATACCATACTCATTTGACGACGGCGTAGATCCAGCAGCTCTTCTTGGTCGAGTAGGGCAACATCACGCCCATTGACCAGAATCTCTCCTCGACTGGGCTCAATCAGCCGGTTGAGTAGCCGTACCAGAGTCGACTTACCGGAACCGGAGAGGCCCATGATGACAAAGATCTCCCCCTTTTTGACCTCAAAGTTGACATTGACCACCCCGAGCGTCTGCCCGCTCTGTTCAAAAATAGTCTCCTTGTCCAACCCCTGGTCGAGCAACTGCAGCGCCCGCTGTGGCTCTGTTCCAAAGACCTTGCTAACACGCTTCAGTTCGAGGATCGTCTCCATTATCGGTACGAACGCCTACTGAAGGCTGAGGCCATTACGGATCATGATCGTAGAACGTGTCAGGCATCCCTCAGCCATGCTTTGCAACATACTCTTTCAGCACCTCATCCATGCGGGTCTGCCACCCCTTACCAAGCGAGCGAAAGTATTCCGTCACCTCATGAGAAAGGCGGATGGTGATACGGTCTTTCGTTACCTCCGCCTTGGGCCTTCCTATTCCGACAGACGGCTTTACCTGCTCCCACTCCTTATCGCTCAATACAGCCGCATCCGGATCGGACATCGCCGCTGCAGTGATGGTGGCATCCTCCTCATTGGTAGGGAGAATGGTTCCCGGTTTAAGTTTCGGCATAGCGTCTCATCTCTCTTTTGTTGGCCTTGCGCAGGCTGATAATACGGCGTGCTTGATCTCGATCGACAAAGGCCACAAAGTGTAGTCGGTTGCCGATATAGCCAATGGCGGATGTGCGTTGCTCGCCGTACTGTTGCCGCAGGTCAATCCAATAGATTGCGTCATCCCATTCCAGATCGCTCGCGCACTGCAGAGAAATTCCGTGCTTCTCGATATTCGCAACATCTTTGGCCGGATCAAACTCAATATTCACACACTTATTGTATGCACAAAAAATAAGGCGGTCAACAAAAATAAGTTCTCAAGCTGCCCGCTCCGAAAGGAGAGAGACCACCAGCCTATTCATGTTGCACCCCTCCTAAGCGGCCCTGGCTGCGATAATCACACTCTTTTTGACACACAAGAAAAAAAAGAGCTACTGAATACTCAGTAACTCTTTGTTTTATTGGTGGGTCATGAAGGATTCGAACCTTCGACCAAGAGATTAAGAGT
>CAYFOQ010000158.1:0-3756 GCA_964344735.1 uncultured Piscirickettsiaceae bacterium | reverse complement strand
TGTTTGCTACAGGCCTGCGGCGAATAGCAGCGCTTTTCCTCCGGCGTCAACAGGCTGTACCAGATCGCATCACAGATCAGTTCAGGCACATCCCAGCGCTTGGCAAGAATATAACTCACCGCCGAGTGTGTGGTTTCAAACATTTTACGATCCGCCTCCAGTACCGCACCAATGGCCGCATGGCCGTGCACATAAAACTCTGGATAGCGTGACTGGGTACGCTGAAACAGCAGTGCCCCGGAATCCTGAAACAGACCGGCAGTATAGGCATTATCAGCATCAACCCCCACCACCACCCCACCGAGCTGCTCCGCCAACCGCGCCACAGCATGAGTCCGTTCCCAGAAGTAGCTCTGAAAACCACTCTCCGCCACTATCGTATGCCGCAGCGCCGTGGTCAGAATTGCGTTCTTCATCGTGTTGAGCCCGAGGATCACCACCGCCTGTTTGATCGAACTGATCTTGTGGGCCAAGCCATAGGCCGCCGAGTTGACCATCCTCAGCACACTGCCCGAAAGCTCAATATCCTTGGAGACCGCCTCCGCAATCCGATCGATATCTGGCTCCGGCTTGCCCATTTCGGTCTGGAGCTCGAACACTGCCTTGGGCATACGAGGGAAACCTTCCCCCTGAAGAATCTTGTGTGCAGCAAGCTGAGCGGCCATCAATTCGGCTTGTGGTGGTGGCATCGAAGATCGCTCCGTGGCAACGGGTGGTAACAGTGAAAGCAGAGGGCGAAGCGTACCATAAAAAGCACATCATTGAAAGCTAATACTGCCATCATCCCACAGCAAACCTACGCTATCGCCAAACAGACGTAACTGCCCAGCTCATCCCTGAATCGTACTGTCTGTAAACCGAATCGATCGATCACCCGGTCGCTCACCCCCCGTCTCCTCCCCCTTTTTTCATCTTTTTTCCCGCTGCAGCGCGCTGTCTGCGAACCTCCTTGGGATCGGCGATGAGAGGACGATAGATCTCCACCCGATCCCCCGGAAGCAGCACTCGGTCCCGCTTCGCCACCTTGCCGAAAACCCCCATGCGATCTTTCTCTAGGTCGATACCGGGAAAACGCTCAGCAATCCCGGAACGCTCTACCGCCTGCTGCAACGTCACCCCCTCCTCCACCTCCAGCGAGAAGATCACCTGCTCATCAGCCAAGGCGTAGGCCACCTCTACAGTCATCCTGCCATCACTCATCCGTTACCGTACTCCTGCCGTGCTCGTTCGACAAAGGCATCCACCATCGAGGCGGTAATCTGCCGAAAGATCGGCCCGGTCGTCATTTCGACAATGCGGCTGGAGAACTCGAACTCCACCCGCAATGAGATTTTGCAGGCAGCCTCACTCAACGAGTGAAACCGCCATACCCCATGCAGTTGCCGAAAGGGGCCACTGACCAGTGACATCTCGATCGACTCTCCGGGTACCAATCGATTACGGGTAGCAAAGGATTGTGATACCCCCTTGATCACGATGTCGACCTCACCGACATTCTCCCCCGACTGCTGCGACAGATACCGACTACCACCACACCAGGGAAGAAAATCCTGATAACCGGGAACATCATTGACCAACGTATACATCTGCATACTCGAATAGGGCACCAGCGCACTCTTCTCCACCACCGCCATTCAGATCAACCCAACAGCATTCAGAAAGATCACCATAATCGCCAGCGGAGTGAAATAACGAATCAGCAACTGCCAGTAGCGATAGCTCTCCATATTCAACCCCAACTCACCCCGCGAATGGTTGGCGTTCATCACCCAACCGGCAAAGAGCGCGATCAACACTCCCCCCAATGGCAATAGAACATTGGCAGTGAGATAGTCGAGCAGATCGAACAGCGTCATCTCGAACCACTTGTATTCACTCCAGAGATTGAAGGAAAGGACGGTTCCGATTCCAAGCAGCCAGGTCAGCGATCCAGCAATGATCGTAGCCTGCACCCGCCCCCAGCCCCGGCTCTCCACCAGCCATGACACCACCGGTTCGATAATTGAGATCGCCGAGGTCCAGGCAGCAAAGACCAGTAATATAAAGAAGAGGGAGGCAAACAGTACCCCGCCCGGCATCCCGCCAAAGGCGACAGGCAAGGTCTGAAAAATCAACCCCGGCCCCGCCCCCGGCTCTAGTCCATTGGCGAACACAATCGGAAAAATCGCCAACCCTGCCAACAACGCCACTGCCGTATCAGCGAATGCCACGGTCAGAGTCACCCGGGTAATCGACACCCGCTCCGGCAGATAGGCTCCATAGATCATAATCGCCCCCATCCCCAAACTAAGCGTGAAGAAGGCATGACCCAGCGCGGTCAATACCGCCTCGGTCGTGAGTTTGGAGAAATCGACCTCAAAAAGAAAACGGACCCCCTGATCAAACCCCCCAGAATTGAGCGCGTATCCCACCAAAATCAAGAGTAATACCAGCAGCGCCGGCATCAGCACCCGTACCGCCCGCTCCAGTCCATGGCGAACTCCGCGTGCCACGACCACCATCGTCATCACCATGAAGAGCGTATGCCAGAACAGCAGTTCCCCAGCAGTTCCCCAGGGTTCGATACCAGATGAGTAAACCGGGTGGTCGACTCTTCACTACCGATCCCAACAAAGCTACCGGCCATCGCCGTTAACGTATAGGAGAGCCCCCAACCGGCAATCACACTATAGAACGAAAGAATGAGAAAACCGGCCACCACACCAGACCACCCCACAAGCTGCCAGTAGGGGCTGGCCCCGCTCTCCTGTGCCAGAGTGCGCATGGTATAGACTGGGCTTTGGCGCCCCCTCCGCCCCAGCATGATCTCCGCCATCATCACAGGAATACCGACGACCGCAATACAGATCAGGTAGACCAGTACAAAGGCACCACCACCGTTTTCACCCGTGATATAGGGGAATTTCCAGATATTTCCCAGCCCAACCGCAGAACCGGTCGCCGCCAGGATAAAGGCCAGCCGTGAAGACCACATTCCATGTATCGACTGCTTCATCCCACCCCTTTCGCACCTCGATTGGGCACGTCAGCATTAACCCGAAATAATCCATTCTCGCCGATCCGACCAGGATACACAATCCTAGTCAAAAAGGGATGAAGGGAGAATCTCCACAAGAGACCAATAGCAGATATAATTTCCGAATGGCCAAGAAAAAGAAAAAACCTGCAAACAGCAACACGATCGCCCTTAACAAGAAGGCTCGACACGACTATTTTATCGAGGAGAACTACGAAGCGGGACTCGCTCTTGAGGGGTGGGAGGTAAAAAGTCTGCGTGCCGGTAGAGTGCAGCTCAACGAGAGCTACGTCCTGATCAAGGAGGGTGAGGCCTACCTCTTCGGCTCCCACATCTCCCCGCTAGCCACCGCCTCGACCCACATTCACCCCGACCCAATGCGTAATCGCAAGCTATTGATGAATCGCAGGGAGCTCGACCGCCTGATCGGCCTGGTGGATCGCAAGGGGTATACCCTGGTTCCCCTCGCCCTCTACTGGAGCCGGGGACGAGCAAAACTCGATATTGGCCTGGCCAAGGGCAAGCAGAGCCACGACAAACGAGCCGCCATCAAAGAGCGGGAGTGGCAACGAGAACAGGGACGGCTACTGAAAAAATCGTGATTGCGATCACTTCCCCAGGAACTATTCTCAATTATAATGGTCACAGATGGAAACTTGGGGGCGACCTGGCTTCGACGTGGGTTGCAAAACCTGAGGTGCATGCCGAGGATGTAGAAACCTCGTAAATCACTCTGCAAA
>CAYFOQ010000157.1:0-4099 GCA_964344735.1 uncultured Piscirickettsiaceae bacterium | reverse complement strand
CCGCCCCTGCGGGATGCGGCGAATAAGTGCGGGTTTACTCCGGTGTCAACACGCGAGATTCCCTCTCCATAAAGAATCTCAAAATTGACCTGACGGAAGGGCGGTGCCACCTTATTCTTGACCACCTTGACGCGCGTCTCATTACCCAACACCTCATCCCCTCGCTTGATTGAGCCGGTGCGACGAATATCGAGTCGTACCGAGCTGTAAAATTTCAGTGCGTTCCCCCCAGTGGTGGTCTCTGGACTACCGAACATCACTCCGATCTTCATTCGAATCTGATTGATAAAGATCACCAACGTATTGGAACGCTTGATGTTGGCGGTCAGCTTTCGCAGTGCCTGAGACATGAGTCGCGCCTGCAGCCCGACATGACTATCCCCCATCTCTCCCTCTAACTCAGCCTTGGGCGTCAAGGCCGCAACCGAATCGATCACCACCAGATCGACCCCACCGGAACGAACCAGCATATCGGCAATCTCCAGCGCCTGCTCTCCCGTATCCGGTTGGGAAACTAGCAACTGATCAACCTGAACACCCAATTTCTCAGCATAACCTGGATCCAGGGCATGCTCGGCATCGATAAAGGCAGCACTCCCTCCCAGCTTCTGCATCTCGGCCACGGCATGAAGGGTCAGGGTGGTCTTACCTGAAGACTCTGGACCATAGATCTCTACGATGCGTCCACGAGGCAAACCACCGATACCCAACGCAATATCGAGCCCTAGCGATCCGGTCGATACCGCATCAATATCGCTTCGGGCGCTCTCATCCCCTAAGCGCATGATCGCCCCTTTGCCATATTGTCGTTCAATCTGTCCAAGCGCCACCTCAAGGGCCTTGTTTCGCTGCAACTGCTCTGCCGATTCCCCTTTTTTCTCTGTACGTCGCTCTACTTTAGCCATTCACTCACTCCTATTCGATCCTCTTACTCTGCTCTTGCTGACTACGCCGTTCTCTTTTTGTTCTACAATACCACCATGATCAGAAATTACAACTACGGCACACGAAGCCGAGCCCCCTTGTAGACGATAGGGGCTCTACCGCCAATGTCCCAACCATTGAGGGTAGCCCCCCTTCACGATGAAGCCATCCATAGACAGCCATATATTCACTTGATAGGCAGATTCTAAATACTTGGACAAACCCTATATTTTCTTCTATTGCCATCCCAACTAAGGGGTGGATAGACTGAGAATCGCGAAAAGTCGCGGGTATCCGGAAGGACACAATAACCAACGGAGAATAAAAACAGTACTAGACACCACTATTCGCAAAAAAGTTAGTATTTGCTTATATTTTTCTTTACTTACCTTATGTTTTGGAAGGAGCAGAGGAACATGGAGAGAGATCAGAAATTTGAGGTAAAACGGGCATTCAAACTGTTCGATTTGATTACAACTCAACGGCAATACACACAGATCGAAGAGGCCATTCATAGAGGAATCAACCACCTGACAAGCACCGACCGGATCGATTACGAATCCATCAAAAGCGCCGTACTGGAACGGTTGGAGCATGAGGAACGACGGGTAGAGATCACCAGTTTCGAAGAGTTGAGAGTTCAGGCCTACTGGACAGCACGCACCCAAACGATGCGGGTATTGACCTCCCGTCAACGGGAACGTGAGGCACTCGACCAGTTCCGCGAGATGCATGACATGCTGCACGACCAGGAGCTCAACGACCCCTACCATCTCCTCACATACTCAGAGGGTACTCCACCAGAAGCGGACTACCGCACCACCCTGCTACAGATGGGACGAGCAGCAGTCAACGACTCACTCTTTGACCAGGACGAACGGCCGCTCTCCCCCAGACAGAAGGATGTCGTCCGCGCTGCATTTGACATGGCGGATGAATACCGCAGCAGTGACCACTACGACCCAACACTGGAGAGCGGCTTTTACGAGGAGATCGGCCGGCGCACCGGAATGACGCGAGGCGCCAGCAAGGAACATTTTCGCCGGGCCCATATCAAGGTGATCAACTGCCGAGCATTCAAAACATTTCGCTCCAGTTTGGGTTGGAGTAGATGAGGCAACCATCAGAGAACGGCTCTCGGCAGATACTACTATGATTCGTTACCCCCCCTCACCCCAACCCTCTCCCCCCAGGGGTGGAGAGAGGGACGACACCCAGAGCCATATGGTCCGAACTAGCATGCTCTCCATCCAGAGATGGAGAGGGGGACAGATACAGTAGCCGCAGTAAGCATCAATCAGGTACCCTTCGACAGATGTCATGGCAACAACAGCGAGACATCGACGATGAGAGAGAGAAAAGAGAAGATCAAGGTACTGTTTGTCTGCATGGGCAATATCTGTCGCTCCCCGACTGCCCACGGGATGTTTCGTCAACTCGTCGCAGATGAAGGTTTGGATCACGCCATTATGGTGGACTCCGCCGGTACCCACTCTTACCACGCCGGAAGCCCCCCGGACCCACGTGCCCAGGAGACCGCAAGACGACGTGGCGTGGAACTAGGTGATCTCCGTGCCCGCCAAGCGGTAGCAGATGATTTTCACCGCTTTGACCTGGTGCTGGCGATGGATCGTGATCACCATAGCGCGCTGGAACGACTGGCCGATGAGACGACTCGCAACCGACTCCATCTCTTCATGGAGTTCGCCTCTGACAACTGGCGCACCCGAGAGGTACCGGACCCCTACTACGGCGGACCCAACGGTTTTGAAACTGTCTTTGATATGGTGGAAGAGGCCTCTTTAGGACTACTTGAATATATCCGGGGTCACTATCGACTCTAACAGGGACCTCGAAAACCTCCTTCTCCAGCAACCACCGAAAAAGGGGAGTTAACGGGTCAACCTTCCGACCATCACCGTTTGCGAAAAAAGTATTGCCCACTACTATCGACTCCGGAGCGGAGTGCTCCTTGACGGGAATCCCGATCCCGGACATAAAAAGGTTCGGGGCGTGAGGCAGCAGCCTCCCCACTTGCTATCGGTGTAGCGAGTGAACGAGCATCCCGCTGCAACGCTTTCTCTGACACCAATGGTGACCGCGCTGTCACCTTGGAACGATCATGCCGTGGAGTTGATTTCTCTTCCGGCACAGCGGCTGCCAGCGCCACATCTAGATCGGGAATTGGAGCGCGTTCCGGAGCCTCAGCGACGGCCGCAGTCGGCTCTTCGGCCGCTTCCCAGAAGGGTACCGGGTGCTCCTGCAGATAAGCCGCCACATTAAGGGCAAAACCGGCAATACTGAATATATCCATCATCCTCTCCTAAACAACTCACTCAACCCAATCCAACCCAATCCTTAAGTAGATCCAAAGGAGCACTCTCCCGCGTCACCGGAACAACCACCGTTTCTGCCTGAGGAAACTCCGTCTCGGAGGGCAATATCATCACCATCTCCAATACCACCTCGTACACATCGGGACCAATTTCCCGTACCGAAACCACACTCGCCCCCCGAATCAACGCATCGACATGAATACGGAGACGATCATCCGCCACCATCATGGCGGCCATCCGGGTCGAACCGGAGAGTCGAAAACCGTAGACCTGCTCGGCCATCGCCCGATAGGCATCCAGTCGAGCCGAACGAATCGCCAGCAGCTGATTCTGTCCCGGTGTAGCCCACGACTCAGCGGCAGTTCCAAACCCAACGGCGGTGAACCGTGCAACCTCCAGACCGGGTGGAACCTCGATCCCACTACGACCGTCTCCTGCTACCAACACCCCACATAGAGGAAGCCACCACAGCGCTCTGACTACTCTCACTCGCTCATCCAAAAAAGTGACATCTATCGTTTCTGCCGGAACAACACGCAAGAGCCATGCCATACCACACCGCACCCCGGATACTTGACAGAATCGGACGATCCAACAAGAATGGGAGTTCCATCGGCTCACTCGACCCGCTCCAGAACTCGACACCTGACAGGAAGATCCACAGCATGAACAAGAGCATTCTCACTCTCGCCCTCTCCGCCGCACTCACACTCTCCACCCCCAGTTCCGCCGGCTGGTTCGGAAATGACGACGACTGGGGGGGGTACGACGACAACGACTGGCCGGAGTGGACTCCGATGTACTGGATGGAAGAGATGATGGACGAGTGGGATGATGAC
>CAYFOQ010000156.1:0-4106 GCA_964344735.1 uncultured Piscirickettsiaceae bacterium | reverse complement strand
TCCCATATAGGTGATTGAATGGTGTGTGGGTGTTCGAGGTTGGGGGGGGGTGGTTTTGTCAGCTCACCATCAAACGTCACTGGAACGGGATACTCAACAGCTTTGGCTCCAACCTCACCAATGGCAGCGTAGAGGGGGCAACTCCTTCGCCCCCTAAAACTCCTACACCAACGGAAACCCGGCCTCCTTGAACTGGCTCCAGAGCTGTTGCCACTGTTGTGTGGTCGATGTGCCATGGTGTTGCAGTGCGGTATCGATCTGCTGCCGTACCGGACTCTCCCAGGCGGTGGTGGCGAGTTGGCCCAGCAATCGATCGGCGGTGGTCAGGTCGTTGGCAACTCCGAGAGAATCTTGTAACCGTTTGAGTCGCTTCTGGTAGGGGGGGAGGTGATGGTCCGGAAAGAGAGAGCGGAAGAACTCGATCGCATACCGCTGTTTCTTGATTTCAATCCGCAGATCGTGCAGGGCGACACTATCCTCCTGCTGCAATCCCTCGTCATAGCCGAGAAGGCGGTCATGTTGACGCTGTAGTCGCTTGTGAGCAAAGCGTTGTGCCGAACGTTGGAGTAGTCGTTGCTGTTGGTGGTTGTCACGCTGTTCCCACTGGTAGCGGTCGATCCAGTGAAAGAGTTGCTGCATCGAACGGTTATACTCTCCACTGTTCAGCGTGGTTCGAAGTTGCTGGTAGCAGCGTTGACGTACCTGTTTGCACTCCTCCTGAACGGTGAGCAGGCGGTCATCACCACTGGCGATGACGATGGGCTGTAGGGTCTCGAACTGAAAGACATCCCAATCCCGGGCCTCACCAAGCTGGGTCAGGAGCGGTTTCAGGGGGGCAATGACCCCATTGGCCTGCTCTTTGGGGATCACCTTTCTCAGTAGCCGCAGTGCGGCGCGCAGACGGCGGAAGCCGACTCGCATCTGATGGACGCCTTCAATATCCTCGGTATAGAGGATCGTCCCTTCGTTGTTGATCGCCTGGGTGAATGCATTAGAGAGCATCTCCCGGATGGCACGATTGAGGCTCTGTCCGGTGTCGAGATGAAGCGGGGTCGCATTCGCCGGGCTATTCGGCAACGCAGCACTCTCCGGCCTCTGTCGGCGTAGTCGTTTGCGAATCTGTTTCATCACCTACCGGGAGTATATCGGAAAAGTATAGGGGATGGCAAAAGAGGACTGAATTTAGGTGGGCTGCAGATTGGCGTAGCCGGCGACCAGCCAGCGAGTTCCCGCTTCGGGAAAGTTGACCTGAATACGGGCGGTAGGGCCAGAACCGTCGACCCGTAGTACTGTTCCTTCTCCAAAACGGGCGTGAGCGACCTGTTGTCCCAGCTGTAGCGTCGTCCCCCCATCACCGCCCTCATGATGGATCGATGAGCGGGTGATCGGTGGGGTTGTGGTGGCGAGGGTGGAGTTGAGTCGAATCTCCTGTAACCGATCGGAGGGTAGTTCGCGGACGAAACGGGAGACTCGAGAAAACTGTTCGCGCCCATAGAGTCGACGGCTTTCGGCATGGGTGAGGGTGAGTCGCTTGCGTGCGCGGGTAATGCCGACGTAGCAGAGCCTGCGCTCCTCCTCCAGTTTGTCCGGTTCCTCGGCAGAGTGGGTGTGGGGAAAGAGACCCTCTTCCATGCCGCAGAGAAAGACCTGAGTGAACTCCAGCCCTTTGGCGCTGTGGATGGTCATCAGTTGAACACAATCTTCCCACGCTTCGGCCTGCGTCTCTCCCGCCTCGAGAGCGGTCTGAGCAAGAAACTGGTCCAGCGTCGATGCGTTCTCATCCTCTGGTGTGAAACGGGATGCGGTCGAGACCAGCTCCTCGAGGTTCTCTACTCGAGTCTCACCCTGCTCGCCACGCTGTTTGCGGAAGTGATCGAGGAGCGTAGAGTGCTCCAGTATTCGGGTAACGAGCTCCGAAAGGGAGAGTCGTTCCTCCTGCTGCTGTCGGTCGATTCCATCGATGAGTTGCAAGAAGTGTTGAACCGCATTTCGGGCGCGACTGGTGAGCTGGTTGCCGTTGCTGAGCTCCTGAGCCGCTTGCCAGAGTGAGCGTCCGTTGCTCCGGGCCTGTTGGCGGATCTGCTCCAGTGTACGTTCACCGATCCCCCGTGTCGGGGTGTTGATGATTCGCTCCAGTGCGGCATCATCATCGCGGTGGGCCACCAGTCGCAGATAGCCCAGGGCATCCTTGATTTCGGCTCGCTGGAAGAAGCGTAGACCACCATGGATATGGTAGGGGATTCCGGCCGCCAGTAGCGCCTCCTCGAAGAGTCGGGACTGGGCATTGGAGCGATAGAGGATGGCATTTTCGCTGCGCTGTTCCCCCTCATCGATGGACTGGGTGATGCGGGAGATGACGAAACGGGCCTCGTCGATATCGTTCCAGGCGGAGTAGAGTTGAATCGGTTCCCCCTCACCCGTATCGGTCCAGAGTTCCTTGCCGAGGCGGTCGTTATTGTGTTCGATCAAGGTGTTGGCGGCAGCCAGGATATTGCCACTGGAGCGGTAGTTCTGCTCCAGTCGGAGGGTCTCTACGGCTGGAAAGTCGCGCTGGACACTGCGGATATTCTCGATCTCGGCACCACGCCAGCCGTAGATCGACTGGTCATCGTCCCCAACGATGAAGGTGCTCCCGGTATCGCCACAGAGCAGTCGTAACCAGGCGTATTGCACCGTGTTGGTATCCTGAAACTCGTCGACCAACAGAAAGCGAAAGCGGCTGCGATAGTGTTGTAGCAGTTCGGGATTATCGAGCCACATTCGATGGACTCGAAGTAACAGCTCGGCAAAATCGACCAGTCCGCTACGCTGGCAGCTCTGTTCATACTGCAGGTAGACCTCGATCACCCCTTTGAGATAGGGGTCGTTACCGGCATCGATCTCGGCGGCTCGCAGGCCACGGTCTTTCTGAGCATTGATAAACCAGGAGAGCTCTTTCGGTGAATAGCGACTCTCATCGAACTGGAGATCCCGTACCACTCTTCGCAACAGGCGGATCTGGTCATCACTGTCGATGATCTGAAAGTTCTGTGGTAGCCCCGCCTCTTGCCAGTGTTGGCGCAGCAGACGGTGTGCCAGACCGTGAAAGGTGCCGACCCAGAGGGAAGAGACCGGAATCTTGAGTAGCTCCTCGATCCTTCCCCGCATCTCCCGCGCCGCCTTGTTGGTGAAGGTGACCGCGAGAATCGACCAGGGAGCGGTGTGCAACGCCTCGATCAACCAGGCGATACGGTGGACCAGTACCCGGGTTTTTCCGCTACCGGCACCGGCAACCAGCAAGGTGTGTCGAGACTCCGTGGTGACCGCCTGATATTGCACCTCATTGAGTACAGAGAGGATGTGGGAGATATCTTTCATGGGTAGCCGATCGTTGCCGAGGTTGGGAATTATACCGAACTCCGAGGAGGGCTACTTGTGATTCAACCATGAGGGGGCGTATAGGCCAAGGCCCAGCAATCGACTGTAGCCGCACCAGCCGCGGTCACCGCTCGCTGCAACTCCAGCATGGTGCTGCCGGTGGTCACGACATCATCGAACAGGGCAACCCGCTTGCCGCTCAAGGTTGCCGCATCCACTTCGAACGCCCCCCGTAGATTCTGCTTACGCTCGGCGGCGGAGAGCTGGCTTTGAGGGGGGGTAGGACGGGTTCGTCGACAACCGTGACGCAGCAGTGGAGTGTCCAACCGTTTGGCGGTAGGACGGATGATCTCGAGTGACTGATTGAAACCACGTTGTCGTAGTCGATCGGCGTGGAGTGGCACCGGTATGATCAGGTCGGGAGGGAGGATAGCGGAGTCCTGTAACTGGCGCAGAAAGAGTTGTCCCAGCAGTGTGGCGATCGGGAGCTGTTGCTGAAACTTCAGTCGTTGCAGCAGCAGTGCCAGTGGGGGGCGATAGTAGTAGGGGATCAGAATCCGTTGCCACGGGGCCTGGCCGGGCCAGAGCAGCGGTGGGTGTGGCATCGCCTGCAAGCTCTGCTCACAGCGGGAGCAGAGCGCCAACTCGGTAGTGGCGGGACGGTGGCAGAGGGCACAATGTTGGGAGGGCAACAGATGCTGCAGCAGAGCGGTGAACTTTTTCAACACAGGCTCCATGTGCTGGGGTAG
>CAYFOQ010000155.1:0-4205 GCA_964344735.1 uncultured Piscirickettsiaceae bacterium | reverse complement strand
CGTAATTGACGAGCCACCGCCGAAGAAAGTGCGAAACAATCTTTACACTACCCCTGAATCGCAACACGCTCAAGCACATCCCTGTGTCGCTCGGCTGCAGCCTTCCCTGGCCGCAGACGGTTGCGATTCAGGAGTGCCAAAACTTTTGCAACGATTGATACTCACGCGACACGGATACTGATCTGTCCGTAGCGCGTGATCTTAGGAGCTCCTCAGGCCACTGCGTAGTGACTCTTTGCTCGAGGCTCTTCGTGGGAGGGGGACTGCAGGGGCGCGCTCTCTGTGGCGGAGTGTGTTCGGTCGGGACAGGGCGGGATGTCGGTCAGCCAGTAGCTGGTGCTCTTCTGTAGAAAATCATCGACCGGTATCTGGTGGGTGCCATCACAAGAGAAGTTGAGTTCGACGATGCCGCTGATGATGTTGAGTGAGCCACTGCGGAGATAGATGTTCTCGTCCGCCAGGCGCAGTGATTTGAAGAGACTCAATGCTGCCCCGATTTGGGGGGGGGCGACCGTGGTCATCGAGGTGATCGGTTGTCTGTTCACCGTATCGGATTCGATCAACTGCTCCAGAGAGAAGAGGGTGTCGTGGTAGGGGTGTTCGGTGAAGCGAGCGGTAGCGTTGGAGCGGGAGTAGCGTAGTTGGATATGAAACGCCCCATGGTGAAGAAAGAGGTTGGTGGCGGCACGATGGGTCTCATCGATCTGCTCTTCCATTGCACTGATCGCCCGGGTCTGGGAAAAGAGCTGTTGTCGGATCGAGGGGTCCCCCTTGATCTGGATGTGATGGGTAGCGTGGAAGGCTGGTTTGAGGCTGCTGTTGCCGTCAAAGTCTATCGCAATAATGGCAAAAACCTCCCCGTCAATCCGTACCGCCTGCATGGCGGTCATGCAGGAAAAGCCGGTCTTGGTACTGATGTAGGGGCGGGTGAGGAAGAAGTCATGGCTGCGTTGAGGGCTGCTCCACTCCAGAAAATAGGGACGCAGGGAGACATCGTTGCCGACATCGGTTGGTTCGGTTCCGGCATGGCTGATTGTCGGGGTGAGGATGGTCCCTTCGGGAGAGATCAGATAGCAGAGGGCGTATTGTGGCAACAGTCGCATCGACTCCTGCAACTCAGTCAGTAGTGCTAGGCTACTGCGATCTCTACTCCAGGATGTGGCGCAGCGTTCAGCGATATTGCGCAACGGCGTCGATACCCAGGAGCAGAACAGCTCCTGCTGCTGGGTAAGCGTACGGATGATTTGCATGTTGCGGTCTCCTCCTCAACTGCTTGAATATTTCCCCATTTTACCGACGGGAGGGGGGTAGAGAAATACGTGTTTGTACGTATTTTCTTTTCAGCAGTGATATAGTGGGCAGACTGAATAATCGAAGGAGAGAGTATGCTCGTTACCCCTATTCGTGGTCTAAGACCCGCTTCGGAGCGTGCCGCTGAGGTGGTCGCCCCCCCGTATGATGTTCTCAATACTGCCGAGGCGCGGGTGCGGGCGGAGGGTCGGCCCAACAGCTTTCTGCATATCTCTAAACCGGAGATCGACCTGCCGGAGGGGACCGATCCCTATGCGCCTGAGGTCTACGCCAAGGGGGCGGAGAATCTACAGCGAATGGTTGCCGAAGGGGTGCTGGTTCGTGACCCGGCTCCCTGTTACTACGTCTACCGTTTGCGTTGGCAGGACCATGTCCAGACCGGGGTGGTGTTTGGAGCCTCAGTGGCCGCCTATGATATCAATCGGATTCGTAAACATGAATTTACCCGTCCGGTAAAAGAGGATGATCGAGTGCGTCAGATTACCGCACTCAACGCCCAGACTGGTCCGGTACTGCTCACCTATCGAGCCCATGGGGAAATCGATGAAATTCTGCGGCAGGCGACCACTACCGCTCCACTCTACGATCTCACTGCCGATGATGGTATTGGACACACTCTTTGGCGAATCGATGAGCCCGATACGCTCGCGATCCTGACGAACCATTTTGATGCCATGGAGGCACTCTATATTGCCGATGGTCACCACCGCTCGGCCTCCGCTTCACGTGTGGCCCAGGCGAGCGATAGCGCCAGTGCCGACTATTTTCTGGCAGTCGCCTTTCCCGATGATCAGATGAAGATACTCGACTACAATCGGGTGGTTCGGGATCTGGCTGGATTGACACCGGAACAGCTGCTGGAGCGAGTGGCGGCCGATTTCGATCTGACGGTGAGTGAGGAGGCGGTCGCTCCGGTACATCCAGCGCAGTTTGGGATGTATCTGGGGGGGGGATGGTACCGGCTCGATCTTCACTCGGAACGTATTCCCGAGGATGATCCGGTGGCGGTACTCGATGTCAGTCTGCTCCATGATAATCTGATCGAGCCTCTGCTGGGGATCAGCGATCCCCGTAGGGACGACCGGATCGATTTCGTGGGTGGGATGCGTGGGTTGGCAGAGCTGGAGCGGCGGGGCGATTCCGGAGAGATGGCGATCGCCTTCAGTCTCTATCCCACCACCATGGCAGCGCTGATGGACGTGGCGGATGCCAACGAAGTGATGCCACCGAAATCGACCTGGTTTGAGCCCAAGCTGGCCGATGGGTTGGTGTCGCATCTGTTGGATTGATCGGTCGTTTCCCTCCCCCTCTCCCAGAGGGTGAGGTTGCGACTATTTTTCAGTCAATAGCCGACGACTCAACTTGATGAAATCGACCTCGGTCAGAATGCCGACCAGCTGATCGTCGGCCACTACCGGTAGGCAACTATAGTCATGCTCGAGAAAGTACTCGATCGCCTCGGTGATATCCGAGTGCTGTTCGACGCAGGCGACCTTGTCGGTCATCACCTCGTGAACCGGGATGCCTCGCTCTAGCTCATCCTGAGCGGCCTGATCGACATCGGCGAGTATGGATACGGTGCAGGCCAACAGATCACGCTGGGTAAAGAGTCCGACCAGTTCCCCCTTCTCATTGGCGACCGGCAGGTGGCGAATGTGGTGTTCAGCCATCACCCGGCGGGCATCGTAGAGCGTGGCATCAGATTGGATCATGAGTGGGGTGGAGGTCATCACCTCTTGCACTGTTACCATAGGGGGTCCTCGTGGGGGCTGTTCTCAGGGGAGATTCTACTCTGTTTTTGTTGATTGTTCACGAGCTCTTGACTGCTTATGAAAATCCCTCTTACCGTTGGAGACAACCCCCTGATAGTGTGATATCGTTGGCCTGCTGGTAGGGCAGGAAAGAGGTGCCATGGAGCAGACCGCAACAGAGAGGAGGGATCGACGCAGGCGTTATACCCTGATGGTGGGTATCGTCACGTTCCTCTTTCACTCTCTCTTCCCCTACTATGTGACGGCCTCCAGTGCCGATGTGGAGGGGTATACCACCACCATCTGTAGCATCTACGGTAATCAGACCGTCTTTGTTCCCCTCGGTGATGGTTCTCCAGCGTCTGATGCGGACCCATCCATCTACTACGACTGTCCCTCCTGCCTTGTGCATGCCAATGCCAACGGCTGGCTGGAGACCTGCTCCCCTCTTCTCGAGGCCTCGTTGCCTCAAATCGGGAAACTGTGGAATCGCCAACTCTCTCTGACTCCTGAGGGCCAGCACTATCCTCCGTTTCTCATTCGTGGCCCACCGGCCTGATCTCGGTCGAGAGATACGACCCCTGTGCGCAGCCCCATCTTGGGAGTGTGGGCTGCGCCTGACAACCGCTTGCTGATTGCTCACGACCACCGCTTCGTCGGTGTTTTCGTTGGTGTCAGATGGACTCTTGTCCTGTAGAGACTGGGTTGTCCTCTTGGGGGATTTGCACGATTGAAGAGAAAGGTTCGTTGAAGGGATTGTTCCGTTCGGCATCAGCTGGTGTCGCCGATTACTCGCTCCATCAGGCATTGGTTGCCGGGGTGGCCTCGGTAGTAATGCACGGTGCTTTTGCTGCACTGCTGTTGTCTCAGCAGAGTGAGGCGGTGTTGCTTGAAAGCGACAGCCCCTTCGAGATGGTGGTGCTGATGGAGACGCACGCTGCTGAAGCGGCCCCTGTTGAGGAACCAAGAGAGAGCCCGCGTTCCGAGTCGATTCCTCCAGATCGCATGGGGAGTGAACCGCCTGCTGTGAATGAGAGCGTTACAGAACCGGTGAACTCACCGGAGATCGTTATTGTTGAGAATGAGAGCGCCGATACAGAATCTTTGCCAGAGCCAGAGCCAGAGCCAGAGCCAGAGCCAGAG
>CAYFOQ010000154.1:0-4313 GCA_964344735.1 uncultured Piscirickettsiaceae bacterium | reverse complement strand
GGGTGAGCTGAGCTACTGCTCCGGCCACTGCTGCAACACCTCGATCAAGCAGGCGCTCTACTTCAAGGAGCAGAACCCGGAGATCGACACGCAGATCATCTACACCGACCTCCGTACTCCTGGCTCAGCCGGTGAGGAGTTCTACCGTAGTGGACAACGACAGGGGGTCACCTTTACCAAGGGGGTGGTCTCTGAGGTCACTGCAGACAAAACGGTCAAGTTCAAAGACCTGATCCTTGACGAAGAGGTGGAAGAGCAGGTCGATCTGGTGGTGTTGGCAACCGGGCAAGTGCCCAATGCCGGGGTCAATATCGATGCTATTGCCAGTGACGATGACGATGACGATAAGGGGGGTAATGAGATTGCCGGAGTCTCGGTTCTCAACCTCGATTACCGTCAGGGGCCCGATATGCCGCAACTGCGGGATGGCTTTGCCGACTCCCACTTTATCTGTTTCCCCTATGAGACCCGTCGTACCGGGATCTATGCCACCGGTACGGTGCGTCGGCCGATGGATATCCAGCAGGCCAAAGATGATGCCGCTGGTGCTGCACTGAAGGCGATCCAGGCGTTGGAGAATGCAGCGCTGGGTCGTGCTGCCCACCCCCGTTCCGGGGATCTGAGCTTCCCGCAGTTCCGCAAGGAGGGGTGTACCCAGTGTAAACGTTGTACGGTAGAGTGCCCCTTTGGTGCCATCAATGAGGATGAGGACCGCTATCCCGAGTTCAACGAATCGCGCTGTCGCCGTTGTGGTACCTGCATGGGAGCCTGTCCGGTGCGGGTCATCTCCTTTGAAAACTATAACCTCAATACCCTTGGCGACCAGATCAAGGCGGTCGATATTCCCGACGAGTTTGAAGAGAAGCCTCGGATCCTGGTGCTGGCCTGCGAAAACGACGCCTACCCGGCACTCGACCAGGCGGGTATGAACCGGGTCGAGTACACCCCTTATGTGCGCGTCATCCCCGTCCGCTGCCTCGGCTCCATCAACTCCTCTCTGGTCATCGATGCGGTAACCAGCGGTTATGACGGCGTGATGCTGATGGGTTGCCCCAAGGGCGAAAACTATCAATGTCACTTCGTTCGCGGTTCCGAGATGGCCCATGAGCGTATGACCAAGATCGAGGATACCCTCAAGGGGCAAGGGCTGGAGCCAGAGCGGGTCCAACCGCACGAGGTTTCAATTGCTGATATCCAGCGTATCCCGCAACTCTTCAACGAGATGGGCGAACTGATCAATGAGATCGGCATGAGCCCGTTCAAGTTCTAAGGAGGCCGCACCATGTCAGAGCAATACACCAACAACTTCCTCAAGGAGGTTGAGAACAACGTTGAAGAGGGACACTGGGTAAAGATGTGCATGCAGTGTGGCGTCTGTGCCGGCTCCTGCCCGCTTGGTCCCCATTGGGCACATCCACCGCAAGAGATCTTCATGATGATCCGCGCCAACAAGCGCGAGGAGGTGCTGACCTCCGACTCGATGTGGATGTGCACCTCCTGCTACAACTGCATCGCCCGCTGTCCGCGTGAACTGCCGATCACCCACATCATGCACGGTTTGGCCCGTTACGCTAAGGTCAACGACCTGGCACCGAAAAACCAGCCCACGGCAAAGTTTGGCCAGCTCTTTTGGGATAATTTGATGAAGAAGGGGCGGGTCAATGAGCTTAAACTGGGGATCGCCCTCTATTTTATGAACGGCTTCATCGAAGGGATCAAAACCGCACTGGCACAGGCCGGCCTCGGTATGGCCATGGTAAAGACCAAGCGCATGAACCCGATGGAGATGCTGGGTGGCCACGGGATCAAGAACCCGGGTAGCCTGCAGAAGATCATTCAGAAGGCGCAGGAGCTGGAACAGGCTCGTACCGAGTCATAAACGAGAGGAGTCAGGAATAATGTCAAAAAGTTACACCTTTTATCCCGGTTGCTCTTCTCAGGACAAGGCCTCCGGTTCTAATCAGCAGGTCTCTGTTGCAGCCACCTGTGATGCCCTTGGGATCACCCTCAACGAAATTCCGGACTGGAACTGTTGTGGGGCCTCGATCGGATATGCCGGTGGTGGAGAACTGCCCCGGATCACCCTCTCTGCCCGCAACATTGCGCTGGCAGAGCAGGCCTACCCTGGACAGGATATCGTTGCCTCTTGCCCGGCCTGCTGGCTCGCCACCCGTGAGGCCAAAGAGCGTCTGGAGCAGAGTGATACCTTGCGTGCCGAGGCACAGACGGCACTGGCTGAAGGGGGGCTGGAGTACAAAGGGGAGTCCCGTACTCGTCACCTTACCGAGGTGCTGATCGAGGATATCGGCTACGAAGAGATGGCCAACCGTGTGGTCAAACCACTGGAAGGGCTGAAGATTGCCAGTTATGTCGGCTGTCAATCCAACCGTCCCTTCGGGATCGACGGCGAGTCATTCGAGAACCCGCTCTACCTCGACAAGATGACCGAGGCACTGGGGGGGGAGGCGATGAGCGATTACCAGAAGAAGGCACAATGCTGTGGTGGTGCGCTGAATTTCTCCGAGCCGAAGAAGTCTCAGGCACTGGTCAAGGATATCATCGAGGCCGCTTACGACACCGGGGCTGAGATGATCGTTACCCCCTGTGCCATGTGTCAGATGAATGTCGAGGCGTTCCAGGATGAGATCAATGCCGACTACGGCACCAAATTTCATATCCCGGTGGTCTACTACAGCCAGATGATGGCGGTTGCCTACGGTAAATCGGTTCAGGAGGCGGGACTCGATCGACAGATCATTCGTGCCACCAGTCTCGAGGAGATTGCTAGAAAATAGTCTCTGTTTGTGGAGTATTGTGGTCGATGAGAGGCCCGGCTCGATGAGTCGGGCCTTTTCTACGGGGGGATGACCTTCAGTCCGATTTCGGTTTTTCCAGTAGTCGGTTGACTGCAGTGATCTCCTCCAGCGTCAGTACGCCACTGAGCTGTTTCAGCCGTAACTCTGCCAATATTCGCTCGTAACGGGCCTGAATGTGGTTGCGTTGGGCCTGGTAGAGCTCACGCTGTGCGTCGAGCAGATCGGCTGTGGTGCGGGTGCCGACCTCTACGCCGTTGCGAATGGCGCTCCAGGCGGTTTGGGCGGAGGCGAGCGCCTGTTTTCGGGCTTGCACCAGTTGGTGGTTGGTGATGAGTGTCTGGTGAGTGGAGCGAACCTGCTGTACGATTTCTCGACGTTGTTGTTCCAGTGTCGATTCGGTCTGCTGTCGCAGTAGCGTTGCTTCGGTGATTCTGGCCCGGGTTGCTCCCCCTTGATAGAGTGGCAGTGTGGCCTGCAGACCGATGGTGATGTTGTCACTATCGGCACCATAGCGGTTATCGCTGTTGCGGCTGGAGGAGAGGGATCCGATCAGGTTGAGGATCGGCTCATCTTCGGCACGAGCCGCCTCGGTGGCCAGTATGGCGCGGTCGACCTGTTGCTGGAGTTGCTGTAGTGTGGGGTTGTTTTGTAGTGCGGTCTCCACCCACTCTTCGACCTTCCCTTGTTCGGACTGTAGTGGCAGCTCCTGTTTGGTCAGTGGTTGTAGTTGTGGAAATATCCTGGCCGTGATGGCACGTAGTGTCTCGCGACGATTGCTCAATGTGGCTTCGGCGGCTACTCGCTGGGCGTTGACCAGGTCGTTCCGGGCTCTCACCTCCTGCAGATCGGTGAGCGCGGTTGCCTCTACCCGGTAGTGCCCCTCGGTCTGTTTGAGCTGTTCGGCAACGGCCCGTAGCTCCTGCTCAGCCAGTCGCAGGTTGTCACCGGCGGTTAGCTGGGCAAAGTAGGCCTCGGCGACTCGCAGCAGCAGCTGTTGGCGATTGAGTTTGAGTGCCAGCTCACTCTCGGTTACCGCAATCGTGCGCTGTTCCAGGCTCTTTTCCCGTCCCCGGTGGTAGAGGGGGTGGGTCAGGGTGATGTTGTATTGGGCCTCTCGGCTGTTGCTGCCGAGAGCAGAGTTGTCGAGATGGTGTAGCCCGAGCGAGCCATCCACCCGGGGCAGCAGTGCTGCGGCCGATTGTTGTCGCTGCTGTTGTCGAATCGCAACACCGAGTCGCGAGCTCTCCAGTTGTTGATCCTGTTCCAGAGCGTGGCGAGTCACCTCGACCAGGTCAGTCGCCTGTAGCTGGGTGGGGAGTAGTGCGAGCCCTATCCGCCACAATCTCCCGAGATTGGTTCTGAACTTTCTGTTATCCATAGCTATTCTCCTCGATCTCACTGTAACAGAGATTGTTCTGGAGTGGCGTTCATTCCCTTGTTGAAACCGGAGTAAACCCGCACTTATTCGCCGCATCCCGCAGGGGCGGCGTAATCGAG
>CAYFOQ010000153.1:0-4408 GCA_964344735.1 uncultured Piscirickettsiaceae bacterium | reverse complement strand
CTCGACCGGATCTGCCATGACTACATCGTCCATCAGCAGCAGGCAATCCCCGCCCCACTCAACTACCACGGCTTCCCCAAATCGATCTGCACCTCAGTCAACCATGTAATCTGCCACGGCATCCCAGGGGAAAAACGGTTGAAGAAGGGAGACATCCTCAACATAGACATTACTGTGATCAAGGATGGATACCACGGTGATACCAGCAAGATGTTCACCCTCGGCGCCCCATCGATTCGGGCCAAGCGTCTGATCCAGGTGGCTCGGGAGTGTCTACTCAAGGGGATCGAACGGGTGGCCCCGGGATGTTCACTGGGAGAGATCGGCCAGGTGATCGAGGAGCACGCCAATCGCCACACATTTTCCGTAGTACACGAATATTGCGGCCATGGCATTGGCCGGCAATTTCACGAAGAGCCCCAGGTTCTGCACTACGCCAAGCCTGGAGAAAGTGTCATTCTCGAACCCGGGATGACCTTCACCATCGAGCCCATGATCAATGCCGGCAAGCGTGACTGCATACTGAGCAACCGTGACGGCTGGACTGTCACCACTCGTGATCGTAGCCTCTCGGCACAGTGGGAACACACCCTGCTGGTCACCCCGGACGGGGTTGAAGTACTCACTCGACGTCAGGAAGAGGATGACCTCCCCGGACAGACTGGATGATCTGATCGAGCGGCAACCGCTCGATCCACTGGCGATTCGCAACTGGCTGCAGCATCGTCAGGGCGAGATCAACGAGGCCTTTCTTCAGGGGGCCCCGGTACGACGACAGATTCGTGCTCGCAGTGACCTGATCGACCGGCTGCTGCAACAGCTCTGGCGACAGCAGATCACCCACTGTGGTCACTCCGCCTTAGTTGCAGTGGGAGGGTATGGTCGTCAAGAGCTCCACCCCGGCTCCGACATCGACCTGCTATTTCTGCTAGAGGAGCAGGAAAAGGAGGTCTGTTGCACTGAAATCGGAACACTCATTACCCTGCTATGGGATCTGGGGCTGAAGATTGGTCATAGCGTACGTTCTGTCGAGCAGTGTCTCGAGGAGGGGGAGCAGGAGATCACCATCACCACCAACCTGCTAGAGTCGCGACTACTCTGCGGCTCGACTCAGACCTTCGACCGACTGCAACACCTACTCAACCGCGATTCGCACTGGGCCAGCGGCCCCTTCTTCATCGCCAAACGTAACGAGCAACAGGCCCGTCACGCCAAATACAACGATACTGCATACAACCTCGAACCCAATATCAAAGAGGGGCCGGGAGGTCTGCGTGATATTCAGAACATCCTCTGGGTTACCCGCCGCCACTTCGGCTCCAGTCAACTCAAAGAGCTGGTCGACCACCACTTTCTCACAACTGCGGAGTGCGCCGATCTCGAGGCGGGGCAGGAGCGCCTGTGGGAGATCCGCTACGCCCTCCACCTGATTGCCGGACGGGGGGAGGATCGACTGCTGTTCGACCATCAACCGGAACTGGCTCGTCACTTCGGTCACCTCGACAATGAGGTGCACCAGGGAGTGGAGTCATTCATGCACAGCTATTTCCGCATTATCCGTGGGCTCTCCCTGCTCAACGAAATGCTGCTGCAACTATTCGAAGAGGAGCTACTCACTCCACGAGAACAGCGCATCCCTACCCCACTCGATGATCAACTCGGAGTCCGTGCCAACTACCTCACACTCCTTCATCACGACAGCATACGACGCGATCCTGATCTCGCCTTAACCCTGTTTTTCACCCTATTGAAACGCCCGGAGCTCAAGGGGTTCACCGCCGAGACCATTCGCCACCTTCGCAGTAGTCGGCAACAGATTGCCGACCATGTCCGCTGCCATCCACTAACCCGACGACGCTTTCTGCAACTCTTCTACCGTGGTGAGGGGCTCACCCATACGCTACGCCGCATGAGCCGTTACGGTCTACTGGGCGCCTTCCTGCCCGAGTTTGAGAAGGTGGTCGGACTGATGCAACACGATCTTTTTCATGCCTACACCGTCGATGAACACACCCTATTCGTGGTGCGCAATCTGCGACGCTTCACCGTACCGGAGTTCCGGCAGGAGTTTCCACTCCAGAGCCTGCTGATTCTGCAGCTACAGTACCCTGAGCGACTCTATCTTGGGGCACTGTTCCATGATATCGCCAAAGGACGTGGTGGCGACCACTCCAAGTTGGGGGCGGATGTGGTGCGTGCATTCTGTCGTAACCACGGCCTCGACTACGCTACCACCCGAGAGATCGCCTGGCTGGTAGAGAACCACCTGATCATGTCCACCTTCGCCCAGCGTCACGATATCGATGACTCCGATGAAATCGAGCGTTTTGCCAACATGGTGGAGAACCAGACTCGACTCGATATGCTCTATCTGCTGACAGTTGCCGATATTCGAGCCACCAACAGCAACCTCTGGAACCACTTCAAAGAGGCACTGCTGGCCAAGCTCTACAACCACACCACAAACGCTCTACTTTCCGAACACTACAGCGACCTCCAGATCAATCTCGATGGTCGCAACCGTGCCCTTCCCCGCCTAGCGGCAAAGGGGTTACCGCCAGAGCAGATCCAGACCTTCTGGAAGGGGATCGGAGAGGAGTATTTTCAGCGGCATGACGATCAGGAGATCGAGTGGCACACCGATCTCATCCTCACCCGTGAACAGCGACCACTCATCGCCTTTCGCAAGGAGAGTCATCAGGGGGGCAGCGAGATTCTGGTCTACACCCGTGATCGAACCTTCCTCTTCTCGATACTGGTTCATACACTGGAGTCGCTCCATCTCAATATCCAGGCAGCCCGGATCAACACCACCCATAACAGCTACGCCCTCGACATCTTTACCGTACTCGATCAGAACGGTGAGACCCTACAGGAGCCCCAACTACTGGAGCGAATCGAACAGAGCCTGCTACGGGAACTGGACCACCCCACCCTGATCCATCAACCGGTCCAGTTCCGCCGCTCCCGCCATCAGAAACATTTCCATGACCGCACCACGGTGAGCTACCGACAGGATCAGAAGAGGCAGCAGACAGTCCTGGAGATCAATGCCACCGACCGCCCCGGCCTTCTCTCCACCCTCTGTCAGGTTTTCATGCAGTGCGACATTCGTATCTACAACGCCAAAATCACCACCCTCGGAGAGTGGGTAGAGGATATCTTCTGGGTCTGTCACCAGGACAAACGTCCCTTGAGTGACGCAGAGGTAGAACGGGAGATCACCCCACGGGTACTGGAGGCCCTGGAACAGTAACCCTCCCCCCCCTCACCCCAACCCTCTCCCAGAGGGAGAGGGGGAGTTACACTTTTGCAACGATTGACCGTTCCCGTTCTGCAGATAGATAGGACCCACGACGACAATGATCTATCGCGACACGAAAAGAGGTAGAGCGGTATTGACCCTCGGGCAAAGCCACTGTACCATGCGCACTCCTCATTCCCCTGTAGCTCAGTTGGTAGAGCAAAGGACTGTTAATCCTTGGGTCGCTGGTTCGAGTCCAGCCGGGGGAGCCAATTATCAAAACCGCCGGTTCGAGCGCGCTCAGCCGGCGTTTTTGTTTCCAGCGCAATCACATTTTTCGCAAGCAGGTCAAACGGTTGGCGGTACGCGGCCGTGAGCTGACCATCCTTCCAGGTGCAGTTCGATAGTACGAAACCGAGCAAGCGGCGTTTTTCGGCCGGGGACTGCTTGCGAAACAGCGCGCCAGCCTTTTGCGCGAGTTCGAGCAGGCGGATGCCCTCATCCAGATAGGTCTGGTTGGCGTCCTGGTGTTCGCGGATCAGCGCCAGGCACTTGCGCTGATCTTCGCGCCACTCCGCGGCCTTGCGGTCGAAAAAGTCCGTGTCGATGCGACCGTCGAGCTTGTCGACGTACATGGTGTCGATGCGGTTCTGCAGCCGGTCGTACTCGGCCTGAATCCGCCGGATGGCATCCTCGTGGTGCTGCTTCTCGTCACCGTGGCTAACACGCAGGGCCTGGGACACCCATGCAAGCACTTCGTCGTCGAAGCGCAGGCGGTCGAGCAGTTCGGCGAACCGTTCCTCCAGTACCTCCTCGCGGGTGTAAGGTTCCGGGCATTTCCCCTTGGCCCGGCTGCAGTGGTAGTAGACGTAGCGGCTCTTCTTGATCTCCGCGACCATAGAACACCCACAGTGTCCACAGCGGATCAAACCCGTAAATGCAAAGTTGTGCTTGGTCTTTCGATTTCGGTTTACATACCGGCCATCAAGGACGGCCTGGACTTTATCCCATAACTCTAGACTCACAATGGGGTTGTGGTTCCCCTGGTAGACCTTTCCGTCCCAGGTGAAGTCCCCCATATAAATGCTGTTTCTAAGCATCTTGAAGACGGTTGTTGACACCGGAGTAAACCCGCACTTATTCGCCGCATCCCGCAGGGGCGGC
>CAYFOQ010000152.1:0-4420 GCA_964344735.1 uncultured Piscirickettsiaceae bacterium | reverse complement strand
TACAGAAGGCGGTCTCGGCTGCCAACAAAGAGACCCACCAGTTCCGTCGTATGGTGCAGTCATTGCGGGACGAACTCGAGCGTCAAAAAGAGAAGGAACAGGAACGGATCCAACAGGCGGTGTCGGCTGGAAACAAAGAGATTGTTCAGTTCAAGAACATGATCCAGTCGTTGCGGGATGAGATCGAACGCCAAAAGCAGTTGGAGCAAGAGCGGATTCAGAAGGCCGCCTCTGCCAGTAATAAAGAGATTAAGCAGCATATGGCCACCATCGGACGCCTGCGTGAAGAGATGGAGCGTGGCAAGGTCATCTGTGATGACAAGATTCAAGCAGAGCGGCGGGCTCTGAACAATGAAGTGGCGCAGTTGCAACAGACGATAATGACGCTACGGACGAAACTGGAGGAATACGATGAGCTATGATTCAAGTCTGGACGATCGCTTTGCCCAGCGTGAGCAGTTCCTTGAGATGCTGCTCAAGGTTACGACCGATCTGGCAACCAGTAAGAGCCTCGATGATGCCCTGGCGCGTCTGGTCAATCTGACCACCTCCACCCTCCATGCTGAGCGGGGAACGATCTTCCTCAACGATGCCAATACCGGTGAGCTCTACTCCCGTATCGCTCAAGGCAGCTTCACTCGAGAGATCCGAATTCTCAATACCAAGGGAATTGCCGGCTGGGTTTTCTCGAATGATGAAGGGGTGGTGATCAATGATGCCTACGCCGATGACCGTTTTGACAAGTCGGTCGATATGCGTACCGGGTTCCGTACCAAGAGTATTCTCTGTGCCCCACTTCGTACCCCCAATGGGGAGACGATTGGGGTCTCCCAGATTCTCAATAAGTCTGATGGTGGGTTTACCGAACATGATCTAGGCCTGCTGGAGGCGATGACCACCCAGGCTGCGGTAGCGATTCAGGGAAACGTGATCGTCGAGCAGATCGAGGCCTCACGTAAGCAGGAGTTGGAGTTCCTCGATGTGGTGTCACAGATCTCTTCCGAGATCGAATTGAGCCCTTTGCTGCAAAAGATTATGAGCACCATCACAACGATGCTCGATGCCGACAGCTCCACCCTTTTTATCAATGACGAGGCGACCAACGAGCTCTATACCGAGGTGGGCGAAGGGCTGGGGAAGAAGGATGTGATCCGTTTTCCCAACCATATCGGTATTGCCGGTGCGGTGTTCCAGAGTGGACAGGTGATGAACATCCCTTATGCTTACGCCGACCTCCGCTTCAATCCCACCTTTGATAAACAGACCGGCTACTTCACCCGCTCGGTCCTCTGTGTTCCGGTGATCAACAAAGAGGGTAAGGTGATCGGGGTGAGTCAGGTGTTGAACAAGCGTGGGGGGGTCTTTACCGACGAGGACGAGAAGCGGCTCAAGGCCTTCACCTCGCAGATCTCCATCGGCATCGAGAACGCCAAGCTCTTTGCCGATGTCCAGAACACCATGAACTACAACGAAAGTATTCTCTCTTCGATGAGTAACGGGGTGATCACCATCAATGAGGAGGGCAAGATCGCTACTTGTAACCAGTCTGGAATGCGGATGATGAAGGCGTTCCGGGCGGAGGAGGTGCTGGGTCAGGTGGCGGTCGATTTTTTTGCCAGCGAGGAGAATCAGTGGCTGATCGATAAGCTCGAAGCGGTGGATGAGATTGAGATCCTGCCCGACCGTGAACTGAGTTTTCACGATGAGGTGGTCTCTCTCAACGTGACGCTGTTGCCCCTCAAGGGGTCGGAGGGGGAGAACCTCGGCTCCATGATCATGTTGGAGGATATCAGTAACGAGAAGCGGATGAAGTCGACCATGTCCCGCTATATGGATCCCACACTGGCCGATCAACTGCTGGATGAAAAGAGCCAGGAAGAGATCATGGGGGGCAAACAGAGTATCGGTACGGTGCTCTTCTCCGATGTTCGCAGTTTCACCACCATTACCGAGGAGTTGGGGGCACAAGGTACGGTCAAGCTGCTCAATGAGTACTTCGAGGTGATGGTCGATGTCATTACCGGACAGGGGGGAATGCTCGATAAGTTTATCGGTGACGCCATCATGGCGATCTTTGGTACCCCGGTGCCCCACGAGGATGACCCTGACCGTGGTGTCCGTGCTGCGATCGGTATGATGACCTCTCTAAAGGAGTTCAATGCCCGCCGGGCGGCCGATGGCAAGCCTCCGATCGATCACGGTATGGGGGTCAATACCGATAATATCGTTTCCGGTAACATCGGTTCCTCTAAGCGTATGGATTACACGGTGATCGGTGATGGAGTCAACCTGGCCGCCAGGCTCGAAAGTGCCAACAAGCAGTATGGTGCTCATATTCTAGTGAGTGAGTACACCATCAATGCCTGTAAAGGGACCTACCGCACTCGTAAGGTGGACAATGTGATCGTCAAGGGTAAAACTGAGCCGGTTGGGGTTTACGAGGTACTCGATTATCATGATGATGCCAGTTTTCCCAATATGATCGATGCGGTGGGGCTGTTCAATAACGGGATCAAGCTATGGAACTCCGGGGATTGGGATGCTGCCATTGGGCAGTTCCAGGAGTCCCTCAAGTGTCATGATAAGGATAAGCCATCACAGATGTATATCGAGCGCTGTGAGCATATGAAGACCAACCCTCCCGAGGGGGATTGGGATGGCGTCTGGGTATTGACTTCAAAATAGGTTGCAGGGGAGCGTAGGCGATGAATCCGAAAGAACATCTGGAAAAGGCGATTGAGATCAATCCCGAGTTCTCCGATGCCCGCTTTCAATTGGCGTTGCTCTACATTGCCGATGGAGAGGATGAGCTGGCGCAACCCCACCTGGAGAAGGTGATCGAGCTGGTGCCGAAGCATGCCGAGGCCTACCGTTACCTCGGGCTGGTGCTGCAGCGCCAGCAGAAGTATGACGACTCACGGGAGCGGTTTCAGCAATCACTGGAGTTGGCACCGGAGGTGGCGATCACCTACTCTAATCTGGCGCAGCTTTTTGTTGAGATCGGTCAGACCGAAGAGGCGAAGTACAACTTTATTCAATCGATCGAGCTCGATAGTAACTACGCCCCCTCTTATTACAACTTTGCCCGGTTGTTGATTGCCCCGGAGGAGTTCGAGGAGGCGCGCAAAAACTATACCACCGCTATCGATATCGACCCCAGCTACCTGCAGGCCCATTACTATTTGGCAAAGCTGCTGGCTACCGGGCGCAAGAGTACCACCGATGGTACTCACCTCTTCGAACCGGAGCGGGAGGAGGCGGAACGGCTGCTGCAACAGGTGCTGGAATTTGACCCTCACCATGCCAAGGCCTGTTACAACCTTGGGCTGTTGATGCAGCAGCGTGGTGATCTGGATGATGCTCGGGTCATGCTGGAGCGGGCGATCGAGATCGATGAGGGGTATGGCAAGGCCCATTTTCGCTATGCCATGTTGCTGGTGGAGCTGGAGGAGCCGGAGCAGGCCCAGAACCATTTCAAACGTGCCATCGACTGTTATCCCGATGACGAACAGGTCCATTTCCAACTGGCGATGCTGCTCTATCGGCAGCGGGATTTCGATGCGGCACGTAAATATTTTCTCAAGGCGATCGAGATCAAGCCGGAGTTTGCCGAGGCCCACTACAACCTGGCCCGACTACTGGAAGAGCAGGGCGAGGATGACGAGGCCCGTAGCCACTATAACCGTACCGTCGAGTTGAGTGAGGAGCATGCACTCGGCCATTACCACCTCGGGCTGCTACTGGAACGCCATGATGAGTTGGTGGAGGCCAAGAGCAACTTCGAAAAGGCGGTGGCGATCGCCCCCAACTTTGCCGATGCCTATTTCCAGCTTGCCCGGTTGTTGCGTGATCCGGAAGAGTACGAATCGGCCAAGAAGTACTATGTGGTGGCGATCGATATCGACCCAACTCATGCCATGGCCCACTACGAGTTGGCCAAGCTGCTCAGTGGCGGACACCAGGTCTCGGATGATGGCACCCCGATGACCAGGCCGGAGTTGGAAGAGGCGGTGGCGCAGTTCACCAAGGCGATCAAGATCAATCCCAAGTTTCCCAATGCCTACTTCCATCTGGCACTGGCGCTGGAGGATAAACAGGACTACCAGAAGGCCCAGATGTCACTGGAGACTGCGATCAAGCTCAATAAGAAGTACGCCGAGGCCCACTATCGGCTGGCGCTATTGATTCCAAAGCTGCAGCAGTCGTAACCACCGGTTGTTGGGGCTTGAACGGATCTGATTCAGAGACAATCTGAATCAGATCCATCTTTTCTGCACGATATCGTCAAGATCCACAGAGAGCGCGGCGGCAATCTTATTCAGGTTCTCTATTGAACCTGTTTTTGTAACTATTCAGAAGGCCTGTAACCTGAATCCGTGACTTCAAGTAACCCTAAATTGACGCAACGCAATGATAAAAA
>CAYFOQ010000151.1:598-4479 GCA_964344735.1 uncultured Piscirickettsiaceae bacterium | reverse complement strand
ATGACCGCGAGCACTGCTCGTAGTGTCACAGGTGTAAATGACCATTTTCGAACGCAGAAATGATGGATTTCAGGGGTGAGCTGAACAGTTACTTTTCAACAACCTGTTAACCGAGGTCAAAACCATGTCACAACAACTGCAACCGGTAGAGCGCAATAGCCGGTACTCGGAGACCAATCTGATCTGGATCGATCTGGAGATGACCGGGTTGATTCCGGAACAAGATGAGATCATCGAGATCGCCACCATCGTCACCGATGCTCAGCTCGAGGTATTGGCCGAAGGACCGGTCTTTGCCATTTCCCAGCCCGAGACGGTGATTACCGCGATGGATGAGTGGAATACCCGCACCCATGGCGAGTCGGGACTGATACGGCGAATTCGGCAGGAGGGGGTTACCCTGCACCAGGCGGAGCAGGAGACGTTACTCTTTCTGCAACGTTATCTACCATCAGGAACCTCCCCGATGTGCGGCAATAGCATCTGTCAGGATCGGCGCTTTATGGCCCGCCTGATGCCGGAGTTGATCGATTTTTTTCACTATCGGAATCTCGATGTCAGTACGCTCAAAGAGTTGGCCAGACGCTGGAAACCGGAGTTGTTGGAGCAGCACACCAAAGAGAGCGCTCACACTGCGCTGGCCGATATCCGCGAGTCGATCGATGAGTTGCGGTTCTACCGTCAGCACCTGTTAACGGCCTGAATCACGATGGTAATGCGCTATACACTCTCTACTGAGTCGGAGATGGTGGCGTTTGGTTCGGCACTGGCGATGGTGGTTGCGCCACCGGCTCTACTCTTTCTACGGGGTGAGTTGGGTGCTGGTAAGACCACGCTGGCACGTGGGCTATTACGGCAGTTGGGACAGGTCGGGGCGGTCAAGAGTCCCACCTACACACTGGTTGAGGAGTACGAGCTGTCAGCAGTCCGCTGCTATCACTTCGACCTCTACCGGCTTGCGGACCCAGAGGAGTTGGAGTGGATCGGGATTCGGGATTATCTCGAGACGGGGTTGTTGTTGGTGGAGTGGCCGGAACGGGCGGCCGGACGACTTCCTTCCCCCGACCTGCAGTTACAGATCGACTTTGTCCCTGCGGGGCGGCAGGTGACGCTACAGGGACGGTCCGACTGGATGGCGACACTGGAACGACACTGGAGTCAACAATGAGCACCTCGCGGCGTACCCTGTTACAACTGGCGGGAATGTTCCCTCTGCTGCCACTACTTCCGGCCGGGGCAGCCGAAACCGGACTGATTTTCGGTATCCGGCTATGGCTCGCCCCGGATCATACTCGCGTGGTACTCGATCTCGATCGGGCCATCGACTACACCATCGAGGCCGACGCCAGCCCTCCCGCCATTCGCTTGCGACTGCGGCAAGTGGTGCCGGTACTGCAACTGGATGCCCGGGTGGACGACGATCCTCGGCTACAGGCGGTTGTCACTCACCACCGTGGAGAAGATTTGGAGATCGAGCTCCGGCTGCGATTGGGGGTACGAGCACGGGCCTTTCTATTATCCCCCAATGAGAGTTACGGTCACCGTTTAGTGGTCGATCTTCATGCGTTGACCTTATCGCAACCAGAATCTTCTGTAGCCTCCCCCTCGCCAGAGCTGCTTACCATTGCCATCGATGCCGGCCACGGTGGAGAGGATCCTGGGGCAGTAGGCCCCAAAGGGGGGCGGGAGAAACAGGTGGTGTTGCAGATTGCTCAGCGGCTGCAACGGTTGGTGACACAAGAACCGGGAATGCGGGCGGTGATGATTCGTAGCGGAGACTACTACGTCAGTCTCAACGGTCGGGTACGCAAGGCCCGCCGGGCCCGGGCCGATCTGCTACTCTCGATCCATGCCGACGGTTTTCGTCGCCCTTCAGCCCACGGAGCCTCGGTCTTCACCCTTTCAAACAAACGGGCCAGCTCGGAAATGGCTCGTTGGCTGGTGCAACAGGAGAATCGAGCCGACCGCATTGGTGGGGTCGATCAGGAGCAGGAGCAGAGTTTCGCCTATGCCTTGCGTGATATGGAGCGTGCCGCCAATGCCCGGGTCAGCGGAGAGACTGCCCAAGTGGTACTACAGGCGCTGAAGCGGATAACCCGACTCCACGGAGACCGAGTTCACAAGGGGAGTTTTGCGGTGCTCAAGGCCACCGATTTTCCCTCACTGCTGATTGAGACCGGTTTCATTACCAATCCCCGGGAAGAGCGATTACTGCGGAGTCGCGGACACCAACAGAAATTGGCCGAGGCGACCATGGCGGGGGTTCGCAACTTCGCTCGTGAGCATCCACTGGCAGGAAAAGAGAGGATAGCGGGGGGAAGAGAGATTGCGGTCCACTCTGGTGATACCCTCAGTTCGATTGCCCGGGCGCATGGATTGTCCCTGTCACGATTACGACAGCTCAACCCGGGGGTGGGTGATCTACTGCGGGTTGGCCAGAAGCTGCGGATACAATAATTCTATAGGTTGCCAGCGACACCAGTGGTCGCTATAATCCGCGCTCCGGATTGTCGGGTAGCGAACATCTGTTCGTTGCAACGAACGATCCCTCCTTGCCTGTCGGAATTCCCCTTCAGGCTGTCAATCCATAAGGAGTCCATCGTTATGAACCACTATGAAATCGTATTCATGGTTCACCCGGATCAGAGTGATCAGGTGCAGTCCATGACCGAACGTTATCGCGCGGTGATCGAAGAGCAGGGGGGCAAGATCCACCGTCTGGAGGATTGGGGAAGACGCCAATTGGCCTACCCGATCGACAAGATTCACAAGGCCCACTACGTGCTGATGAATATCGAGTGTGGGGTCGATACCCTGGAGGAGCTCTCCGGGCTGTTCCGCTTCAATGATGCCGTGATTCGTAATCAGGTGCTCGCCATGCGTGAGGCCCCTGAAGGGCAGTCTGCCATGATGGGTGCCATCGAGAAGGAGTCTTCACGCAAAGAGAGAGAGCGTGGCCCCAGCTATCGTGGTGAGAACTCCGACCGTGGCGGTCGTGAGCGTGAAGGTGGCGAGAACAAGAGTAGCAGTGCGGAGTAGTTAGATTGCCCGGCAACCCGTTCCGAGGTTGTTGATCCCTATTTGACCCGTAGATCAATGAGAGGTAACGATTCAGATTGCCCCCTTCAGGGGTGAACGGAATGGTTACGATGAGAAAAAATCATGGCCCGTTATTATCGTAGAAGAAAATTTTGTCGTTTTAGCATGAAAGATGCTCCAGCAATCGATTACAAGGATGTCGAACTGCTGAAAGAGTTTATCTCCGAGACTGGAGCGATCATACCCTCCCGAATTACCGGCACCAAGGCTCGTTATCAACGACAGCTGAGTACTGCGATCAAGCGGGCTCGTTATCTGGCGCTGTTGCCTTACTCCGACGCCCACGATCGCTGATCGTAGTGTGGCACGACGCGGTCAGTACCCTAGAGAGGGGAGACCGGTGTTGCGCCCTGAGGGAAGCCTGATGAAGCTGCTTGGAATGGAGCAATGAGGTGCATGCCTTTCTTCAGCTACTGATGCGGAGTCGCCTCCACGCCGCTGGAGCGATGGGGGGCATGGCCTGGAGTACACTTCATCTTCCTCCGCTCGGTTTTGTTGGTGGTGCCTTTATCGCACTGGTGACCTTGCGTCACGGGGGACGGGACGGGATTACGGTTCTTTTCGGAGGGGCAGCATTGGCACTGCTGCTACAGTGGTTGACCGGGAAGGATGGGACACCGTTACTGCCCCTGTTGCTGCTCTTCTGGCTGCCGGTGGGTGGTTTGGCGTGGCTGTTACGGGCCACCCGCTCGTTGCGGTTGACACTGCAGGTGGCCGCTCTGCTGGCGGTAGGAGCCCTGTTCCTCTTCTACCTACTGACGGCGGGAGAGACTGCCGCCTGG
>CAYFOQ010000151.1:0-588 GCA_964344735.1 uncultured Piscirickettsiaceae bacterium | reverse complement strand
GCTGTTGCAGGCCAGTGGCAGTGAGGAGGCACTACAGCTCGACCCCAGACTGGCCGATGCCTTGACCGGAGTGATGGCGGCCGGGATGTTGCTGGGGATGGTGATGATGCTGCTGTTGGGTCGAGGATGGCAGGCACTGCTCTACAATCCCGGTGGCCTGAAGCAAGAGTTTCTGGCCCTGCGATTGGGGAAGAATAGTGTGGTACTGGGGGTGGTCGTGATGCTTCCCGGAATGGTGCTGACCGAGTCAGTGCCTGCTGTGGTGCCGGATCTGATTCAGATCTGGACCACACTCTTCATGGTTCAGGGGGTGGCGGTGCTCCACGCCATCATCGATCAGCGTGGTGGAGGGAATGGTTGGCTGATTGCGCTCTATCTGGTAACACTGCTGACCCCGGCCGGGGTCGTGGTGACCCTGGTGGGAGTGACCGATCCCTGGCTCGACTACCGACGGCGCTACCATGAAGCGGACAAAGGGGAGTAGGCCACTATTCTCGGTGCCGAAGGGGTTCATTAATGGCGTGGTCTCCTGCCATTTGCAAAGGGGACCCTACAGTGAAGAGAGGGAAAAACGATGGATGTGATCCT
>CAYFOQ010000150.1:0-4703 GCA_964344735.1 uncultured Piscirickettsiaceae bacterium | reverse complement strand
CCCCACCTGCATCGCTGCGGTCTGGCCATGGTTGCGTTATTGCGAGACCAGACGGATATGGTCTCCCCGCAGGGCGATCTGCTGACGCACCCGGGCCACCGTCTGGTCACTGCTGCCATCATTGACCAGAATCAGCTCCCAGGGGCCTGGATAACTGGCCAGCGCCTGGTGCATCTGCTCCACTAGCGGCTGGACGTTCTCCTCTTCGTTGTAGAGGGGGACGACGATGGAGAGCGAGCCTCCGGCCCCCTCACCCAGCCCCGCTCTCGCTTGCCGGAGAGGGCAGCAACAGTGCCCCGCCCCCAAACAGCACCGAAGCCAACAACAGATAGAGATGAAGATTGACCGCCACCAGCAGCGCCTGCTCCAGGCTCACCCCCAGGGGCAACAGGGCGCCGACGGTGGCGGCCTCATAGCTGCCAGCTCCGGCGATGCCGTGGATCGGTAACACACTGCTGAGCTCACCGCCAATCGCACCGATCACGGCCGCCCCCACGGCAAGCCCGGAGAACTGGATGATGATGGTGGCAAAGGCGATGAACTTCACCCCCCAGGCCGCCACGGTCCAGAGCCAGATCCGCAGGAAACGTCCAAACGAGTCGGGAATGGGTTCCACCAGACGCTGCAGTAACCGCACCCAGCCCCCCTCACCGCCGACCCGGCGTAATCGGCGATGGAGTAGATAGAGCAGTGGAACCGTGGTGATCCAGCCCAGTAACAGCAGCGGACGTTGCGACTGCCAACTCCCCAGCGGCAGATAGGCCAGTGCCAACAGGGCGATAAAGTGAAGATCGAGCAACCGTAGCCAGACCAGCTCCCAGCCACTCCCCCAGAGTGAGCGGCCGAAGTAGCGCCGCATCAGGATCGGATAGGTCAACTCTCCCAACCGCATCGGCAACAGGTTGTTGAAGAGGTTGTGCAGCAGCGCCAGACGCGCCATCGCCCCCCCCTGCAGGCGCAGCCGCTGCAGCGTAAGACCGAAGGCCAGGTCGAGCATTCGTACTGCCCGTAGCAGCAGGCTTCCTAGTGTCAGCAAGAGGACACTGAGCAGGGTGGAGACGGGAAGCTGTCGCCAGGGGGAGAGCGCCTGCCGCCACCCCAGTGTCTGCTCGACCCCAATGATGACCGCCAGTAACAGCGCCACCCCCAGCAGCCAGGGCAGCGCGCGGCGGTGGCGGATGGCGGCAAAGGTTTCGGTCAGCAGGGACATGGTCTGGGGCACGGTGGGTGGCATCGATCTGTCGAGTTGAGCCATTTCTTCGCCGAATGTCAACTGGAAAGGGATACACTAAGACCATGACCCTACTGCAACGTTATCTACTGCGCGAGGTGCTCTGGAGCTGGCTCATCGCCACTCCGGTGGTGGTGGTGGTTCTGATGAGTTTCGAGATGAACCGCCTCATTCTCCGGGTCCTCTCCGGCGAGATCCACTCGGACTATCTCTGGACACTCTTCTGGTTGCGTATTCCGACCGATATCGGTCACGTCATCCCGCTGACGCTCTTTGTGTCGATTCTGCTCACCTTCGGCCGTCTCTATCAGGATAGTGAGGTGACCGCCATCAGCAGCGCCGGGGTCGATCTCTACCGTGCCTCCCGGGGGGTACGGCGGTTGGGGGGGGGGATTGCACTGCTGGTTGCCATCCTCACGCTGATCGTCGCGCCCTGGGGGCAGAGAGAGATCAATCGCCTGAACGATAAAATCATCACCGAAACGCATGTGGGCGGTCTCACCCCAGGACGGTTCAAGGAGATCGGCAGAGACTCGGGACGGGTCTTCTACGCGGAGGAGGTGACCCCCAACGGGCGGGAGTTGGTCGGGGTGATGCTCTACGAAGAGCCCTCTCCGGGGCACTACCGGATGATCACTGCCGAGCGTGGTACGCTCGTTCCTGCCCCCAATGCCGGCGGGCGTTGGCTGGAGCTACGGGATGGTCGTCAGTATCAGGGGCGTCCCGGGGAGCAGGCGATGGAGATCATCGACTTCAGACGAAGGCAGCGGGAGGGCATCCCCTCTCGCAGACGGAAGCGGCGGCTGAGCTGTGGCGACGGGTCTCGCAGCCGGTCATTACCCTATTGCTGACGCTGCTGGCGATTCCCTTGAGTCGCACTACGCCCCGCAGTGGAAAATATGCCGGGCTACTGCCGGGGATGCTGCTCTATATCCTCGGTTCCGGGCTGCTCAGTTTCTCTCACAGCGGTCTCCTTCAGGGAACGATCCCGCTCTGGGTGGGGATGGTGTGGGTCTATCTGCTGCTGGGGGGAGTTGCTCTACTGCTCTATCGGCGGGAGGGGGTTGGGGTGAGGGGGGGGGGTAAAGATCCCCCCCTGGGCTAATCGGCTAATCAGCCTTGGTGTTATGCGCCACCCAGCGCTCCCCTTGGGGTAACTGTTCCTTCTTCCAGAACGGCGCCCGATTCTTGAGCTCTTCAATGAGAAAACGGGCGGCGTGAAAGGCCTCTCCGCGATGGGCCGACCAGGCGGCGACCACTACGATGGGGTCGTTGGGGTAGAGCGGGCCGACTCGGTGGACAATGAGGGTGTCGAGGATATCCCATCGTTCTGCCGCCTCGATGGAGATTTTCTGTAGGTAACGATCGGTCATCCCCGGGTAGTGCTCCAGCACCATCGCCTCAACGGAGTCCCCTTCGTTGAAGTCGCGCATGGTGCCGGCGAAGACCGCTGCTGCACCGTACCCGCCGCGGTGGTCGCGATCCATCACCTCCCGTTCATGACGGGAGACCCGCTCCCACGGTGTCAGCGGAGTCTCGATGATCTCGACTAGCACCCCCTCAACCTCCGGTAACCGGTGGGAAAAAGGCGATCTCGTCCCCATCCGCTACCGGGGTATCGGGGGCGGAGTAGTCCATATTGCGCGCCATCAGGAGATTCTCCGGCATCTCCCGGTCGACCGCCACGGCACGCCAGACCTCGGCGATGGTGGTCACTGTAGCCGCATCGACCTGACCTCCGGCACGACCCATCTCCTCCCGCAGGCTGGCAAAAAAACGGACCTCGATCATCTCCACTCTCCTTCCCAGACTGTTGAGTATAATTCCAACCGCCTGCTACACCAACGGACCGAAGGATGATAGCCTCTACCTGTTCTGATCGCAACGCAGAGGGAGACTGTAATGAGCGAACTGACCCACTTCAACGCCGCCGGTGAGGCCCACATGGTCGATGTTGGTGCCAAACAGATCACCCACCGGGTCGCCGTGGCTGAGGGACGGATCACCATGGCGGCCACAACGCTGGAGAAGATCGTTCAGGGGGATCATAAAAAGGGGGATGTGCTCGGGATCGCCCGGGTCGCGGGAATCATGGCCTCGAAACGGACGGCGGAACTGATCCCTCTTTGTCATCCGTTGGCACTGACCCATGTCGAGATCGACCTCACCCCACTGCCGGATGAGCAGGCGGTCCACTGCCGCACCACAGCCGAGACCGCCGGTCAAACCGGGGTGGAGATGGAGGCACTCACCGCAACCCAGATCGCACTGCTCACCATCTATGATATGTGCAAGGCGGTCGATCGGGGGATGGAGATGGGGGAGATTCGGCTACTGGAGAAGCGGGGTGGAAAGTCGGGGAGCTGGTCCAGGAGTTGATGGGTGAACAGACTCTACGCCCTGATCGACGAAATTCCGCTGAAAGGGAAGATTGCCCTCATTCTGCTGCCCCTGCTGCTCTACACGATCTTCATCGCCAGCGGACAGCTGTTGACTCGATACCATGAGATCGAGCGACAGAGTGAGGCGATCGGTGAGATCCTGCGCCACTATCAGGCGGTCGATCACATCATCTCGTTGCTCTCTGCCGAGCGCAAGAAGATCTCATCCGGAACAGAGGGGGGACTCGATGACGGGATGATCGATCTCACTCTCGCCCGGCTCCAGAATGGGCTGAAAGGACTGCCGCTCTCCTCGAACCCGGGCTGGAAGCAACATCACCATAGCCCCCAATTGAGCGAAAAGATTCGCTCACTTTCAAAACAACGGGCGATCGAATCCAGAAACCGGGAGACCCCTGGACATCCAGGTCAGGTCGAGGTTTTGATTCGTCCATCAGCCGATGATCGTGAGGTGGTGGTGATCCTTCGTGACAACGGTTGCGGAATCGCCCCCGAGATGATCGATAAAATCACCTCGCGAAGCTTCTCCACCAAGCCGGGCTCCAATGGGATGGGAAGTCATAACAGCGCCAACCTGCTGCGAAAGCTGGGGGGAACACTACGGTACGACAGTGCTGGTCACAATCAGGGGAGTGAGATTACGATCACGCTGCCGCTCAATCCGGGGGGGAGTGTGTGATGTGGCTTCCTCTCCTGCTGTTGGTCACTCTATCGCTTCCGGTTTATGCCGCTGAAAACGTCACCATTGGGGTTCTGGCCAAGCGGGGTACCGAAAGGGCGCTGGAGCATAAGCTGGGGATCAGCCGAATCACTACGCTGAAAAATCGCGTACTGAAGAGGCCCGCCGCCGAGTTCTCGAGTGTGGTATTCAGTCGGGCAGACCACCCTCCACTGAAGCACAGGCCAAGGATGAGTTTGTGGCCGCCATGAGCCATGAACTACGGACCCCGCTGACCACGATCATTGGCAATACCGAGCACCTGCTGCAGAGCCGGTTACTCCACACCGATAGCCCGGCTGTTGACACCGGAGTAAACCCGCACTTATTCGCCGCATCCCGCAGGGGCGGC
>CAYFOQ010000149.1:0-4758 GCA_964344735.1 uncultured Piscirickettsiaceae bacterium | reverse complement strand
GGGATGTGCTTGAGCGTGTTGCGATTCAGGATGGTCGATACGGGGGCTACGGTTGATCATGCAGGCAGGTAAGCCATTGCGATGAAACTGCGTCCCGAGCAGCTCAGTGGGCAGTTACAGCGTGAGCTTGCCCCCATCTACCTACTCTCGGGAGATGAGCCACTGCTGTTGCAGGAGGCGGCCGAACAGGTGATTGTTGCCGCCACCCGGGCCGGATTCTCCGAGCGCACCATCTGGAGTGTCGACAGTGGTTTCGATTGGGAGGAGCTGACCGCTGCCGGTAACGCCCTGTCGCTCTTCGCAGAACAGAAGATTATCGACCTTAGAATTCCCAATGGCAGGCCGGGCAAAGGGGGGGAGGGGGCTCTGCTGGCCTGGTCTCGGCAGCCCCCTCCCGATCAGATCCTGTTGATTCGGACCCCCAAGCTGGAGAGTCGGATCAGTCGTACCCAGTGGTATCGGGCGATCGAACAGAGTGGGGTGGCGGTGGCGATCTGGCCTCTTGATCGTAGTCGAATTCCGGCCTGGGTAGAGCAGCGGATGAGACAACAGCAGCTGCGACCTACGGCAGAGGCCGTGGCGATGGTTGCCGACCGTATCGAGGGGAATCTGTTGGCGGCGGTTCAGGAGATCGAGAAGATTGCGCTACTGGTGTCACCGGGAACAACGGTAGATGGGGAGATGGTGGCCCGGCTGGTGGCCGATAGTGCCCGTTTCGACCCCTTCCAGCTGGCCGATACGATTTTGGCTGGAGAACAGGAGCGGTCGTTGAGGATTCTCCAGGAGCTGCGTCAGGAGGGGAGTGCGATTCAACTGGTGCTGTGGCCGCTGGTACGAGACCTGCGAGAGTTGGTGGCGGTCGCCTTGCCGCAGCGGTTGGCAGCCCACAAGCCGGTTGACCGTTCCATCTCACCGATGATCTGGAAACGACGCCTGCCGCTGTTTCGGGCCGCGCTGGGTAGACTACGGCCGAACCGGTTGCCGGATCTGTTGCAACAGGCTGGCGAGATCGATCGTATTGGAAAAGGGATGGCTGTCGGTGATCCGTGGCTGGCGTTGGAGTTGTTGGTGTTGGCGGTGGCTGGTGAAGGGCGTATGGATATCATCTCCCGCTGATGGTTGATAGATCGCTGTGTGTAAAGTCCATCTCGTTGCCGAGCAGGGTCACTACCGCCTCTGCAACACTCGCCTGTTTGACCAGTTGCTGAAAGCTGTCGAGTCTGAATTTCTGCACAATCTTCACTCGATGATGTTCTACGGTGCGGGCGCTGAGGGCAAGGATCTCTCCGGTCCGTTTTGCACTGTAGCCATGTAGCAGTATCTCCAGTACCTCTTGTTCGCGTGGAGAGAGGGATTGAAGGTGATGCCGAAACTGCATGCTCTGGTAGAGTAGCGGCCAGCGTTGCTGGTGCAGACGCAGTTGTTGCTGCACCCTTTCGATCAGCTCCAGTGGTTCAAAGGGGCGTTTGATAAAACCGGCTGCGCCGCTCTCCATCGCCTTGTTCAGTGGTATGGGGCTTTCCAGGGTGGAGGTGAATAGGATGGGATGGTAGCACGCTCGCTTGCGTAGCTCGGCGGCCAGTTGGATGCCGCTGACCGTAAGTTGGTTCAATTCGATCAGCAGGCAACCGGGGGTCTTGAGTGGTAGCAGGTCGATGAGGCTCTCTGGGGTCGACAGTGTCAGGGTTGCGATCTGGGCGTTCTTCAGTAGACGTGCGGTCAGCTTGGTGACGACCTCATCGGGGTGGAGAATGATGACCGTCGGAGATTGCAGTGTACTCTGAAGGGGCATGGCGAGGGGGTCCTTATGGGTAGATTTACCTATTAAGATAGGGAATTATACCGATTAAAGCGGGAGCGCGCATCAGTACAATCAGATCTTTCGAGACTACGCAAGTTGGTGATTCTCGCAGCCAGAGGCCCTATCCATGAACTTCCAAGAGTCGGTAGCAGTGAGTCGACCGGTGACTTTTCCGAATTCTTCACCGTGCTCGACCGCAAGTGGAAGATCTACCGCTCCAAGGGCAAGAAGGCGCAGTCGGTTCTCTCCGAACCCGCGGTTGCCATGAGTACGGGCGGCCATATCAGTCACATCGATCAGCGTCAGCCACTACACTACCTCGGGCATCGTCGTGAAGAGCAGCTGCTGGAGCGGTTGGTACAGGGGGTCTCCGGCAGGTACCTCCCCTTCAGTATGGTGGTGGACGAGAACATGGAGCTGCTCCATGTGGTCGGGGACTCCTCCCGCTATCTGCGAGTACCCGCTGGCAAAATGTTACGTAATGTCAGCAAACTGGCCCATGCCGATCTCTCTGCGCCACTGGCGACCGGAGTACAACGCAGCCTGAAGGAGGGGGGCGAGGTTGCCTACAGCAACATCCGGATTCATGACGTCAACAGTGTCGACGAGAATGGGGATGTAGAGACCACCATGGTCTCGATCCGTTTCATTCCGTTACCGACCCGTAAGGGGCAGGATCAACTCATTGCCATCCTTATCGAAGAGAGTAGCAGCGCCAACGATGCCGATGCCGCGGGCAAGACCAAGGCCAGTAGCTATGATGTCAGTGCCGAGGAGAAGCAGCGTATCCTCGATCTGGAGAATGAGCTGCAGTTCAGTCGTGAGAGCCTACAGGCGACGGTAGAGGAGTTGGAGACCTCCAATGAGGAGCTGCAGGCGACCAACGAAGAGCTGCTGGCGAGCAATGAGGAGTTGCAGAGCACCAATGAAGAGCTGCAGTCGGTCAACGAAGAGCTCTACACCGTCAATACCGAATATCAGAACAAGATCAGTGAACTGACCGAGGTCAATAACGATCTCGACAACCTGCTGGGCAGTACCCGTATTGCCACCCTGTTTCTCGACAATAATCTCGAAATCCGCCGTTTCACCCCGGAGGTGACCGCTTTTCTCAATGTGGTGAAACAGGATATCGGCCGCCCCTTTACCCACTTTACCCACGATCTGATCGACATCAAGCTCGATCAGCTGATCTCCAGGGTTCGTGATAGCGAGAGTGCGGTTGAGCAGGAGGTGAGTGATACCCATGGTAGCCATTATCTGATGCGGATCCTGCCCTATCAGTTGGCGCCAGGGGTCTATTCGGGAACCGTCCTCACCTTTGTCAAGGTGGAGCGCCCAAAACCGGAAGCGGAAAAGTAGAGCGAGCCATGACCAGCCACTCCAGGCCATGGCCGGTGATGAGTTTAGGGGGCCATTCAAGGGGCCTGTAATTGATCCGGATAGTGAACGATGGATGATGAACACCTCAAGCGGTTGCGAGCGATGGCGGGCCGTCGGCTGGGTGCGCCGATCGGTGATATTGATGAGCTCGGACGAGAGGATGTCGTCGAGCTACTGCAGGAGCTGCAGATCCACCAGATCGAACTGGAGATGCAGAACCAGGAGCTGAGTAGCTCGCGCGATGAACTGGAGTACTCCCGTGACCGTTATATCGAGCTCTACAACAACTCTCCAGTGGGTCACTGTACGCTCGATGTCAACCATATGGTGCTGGAGGTCAACGCCACCCTGTTGCGGATGCTCAAGTCCGAGCGTCGACGTCTGCTCAAGCGCTCGCTGGTCAATCTGGTGGTGAAGGAGGATCTGCCGATCTTTCTGCATATCATCAAGCCCCACCTCAAGCCGCTCACCACCGAGTTCAGAATGGTGGATAGCGAGCAGTCGGTGATCCATGTTCGGGTGAGTAGCCGCATCGAAGAGGTCACCGGTCAGGGACCGCAGGTGGTGCTTGCCATCGAAAACGTGACCGAGCATAAGGAGCTTACGGCACAGTTGCGGATCAAGAGCCTGGCGGTGGAGGAGACCCAGGAGGGGGTCTTCGTAACCAATTCCAATAATGAGATCATCTACCTCAATCCCGCATTCGAACAGAGTACCGGCCGCCGCCGTGAGGAGATGATGGGGCGTGATCCGGAGCTGCTCTTTACCCGTGATCACCAGGGAGCGTTTCATCATCAGCTGTGGCACCAGCTGCTCAGTGAAGGAGGGTGGGATGGCGAGGTTCACTACCATCGCAAGTCGGGGGAGGTCTATCCGGTGCACCTTACCCTCAATGTGGTCAGTGACGACCAGGGTAACCCCAGCCACTATGTAGGGATCTTTTACGATATCAGTCTGCAGAAGGAGAGAGAGCGAGCCCTGCAGCAGGCGCAGGAGTCCGCCGAGAACGCAGCGCACGCCAAGAGTAACTTTCTCTCCTCGATGAGCCACGAACTCAGAACCCCATTGACCGCCATCATCGGGAATGGCGAGATGTTGGGGGAGTCCCCCCTGGATGACGACCAGCAACAGTTGCTGCGCTCGATGAGTAACGCCAGTCGCAGCCTGCTCTCCCTGGTCAATGACATTCTCGACCACTCCAAGATCGAGTCGGGCAAATTCCATATCGATGACACCCCCTTCACTCTCGATACCCTGCTCGATGAGGTGGTCGACCTGTTTCAGGTAACCGCACACGATGCACTCATCGATTTCTCCTTCAAGCAGACCTACAAGCCACAGTGGAAGTTGTGGGGGGATGGCAAACGGGTAGGACAGATTCTTATCAACCTCCTCAGTAATGCCATGAAGTTCACCGACAAACAGGGTTGGGTGAGCCTCCAGTGTGATCGTAATCAGGCGGGGATGGTTGCGCTTACGGTGTGCGACAGTGGCATCGGTATGTCAGAAGAGGTGTTGGGGCTGTTGACACCGGAGTAAACCCGCACTTATTCGCCGCATCCCGCAGGGGCGGC
>CAYFOQ010000148.1:0-4807 GCA_964344735.1 uncultured Piscirickettsiaceae bacterium | reverse complement strand
GCCCCTGCGGGATGCGGCGAATAAGTGCGGGTTTACTCCGGTGTCAACAGAGGCCGGTGCGGATGCCTCTGTGGGCAGCGTAGGAGACTCATACGACAATGCTCTTGCCGAGACCATAAATGGGCTTTACAAGACCGAGATCATTCGCCGTAAAGGGCCATGGAAGGGAATCGATGATGTCGAGTATGCGACCTTGGAGTGGGTAGACTGGTTTAACAACCGTCGCCTACTAGAACCTATTGGTGATATTCCTCCTGCTGAGTTTGAAGAGGTGTATTATCAACAACGGAGTGAGTCTGCCATGGTGGCATGACTCAAGCTAAACAGTCTCCGGTAAACCCGGGGCGGTTCACCCCCAGACCCAACAGTAAATCAATTTGACTATTTTGCACATTACTTTACACTAAGGCCGTGCATCAGCGACAACGACAGGCCCCCTCTCTGCTAAGCGATCTACTGGAATATCACGGCACTTCGACAAAACTTGCCCACCAGTTAGAGATTAGCAGGATGAGCCTGCTCAATTGGCGCGAACGTCCTGACTCCATTCGTGAAGAGAATCTGCTTCGGGTAGAGATTGAGTGGCACAAAACCATCTGGATGATGCGCTACAGCGAAGGGGACTATAAGGCCAAACGTGATCTACGGTTGCCAAGAAACTTCGATAAAGAGGTTGCTCTCCAGGCAGCTACCGTCGACCACCTGAGTTTTGGTTCCCTAGAGGTTGAGACCGGCACCAGCGAACAGGACTTTAGAAAGGCAACTCAGGCACTGGAGATCCCCAAGAATATTGATGCCGCTCAATATCTCTCTATTCAAAACATCTACTCAACGACTCGCCGGATACTGAGACAGTACAGAAGTGGCGATACCCCTGTCATGACAGCAGAGCATATCAGAGCGCTGCACTATGCGGTCATGCAAGGTATCCGGGTAGACGCAGGCGAGTACTCCACGATGCAACGGGTGCTACCACAGACGGATTTGCAGTTAACTGAGCCGCAAGATATTGCTGAAGAGATCGAATACTGGGTCGACAAATATGGTTTCATATCGACGCTTACCGAGATTGCAGCCGCTCACGCCCACTTTGAACTGATACATCCCTTTGGAGATGGCAATGGTCGAGTTGGTCGGGCACTAGCCTGGGAACAGTGCTTAGAAAATGGTCTATTACCACCAGAAATCGATCAACAGAATAAAGCCTTCTACTATGTCACGCTTGAACATGCACAGCGCACAGGTGACACAACCCCACTCCACTACATGCTCCAGCTAGCTCAAGAACGCCTACAACGAAAACTGATCAAGAAGACGAAGCCTAGTTCACGCTGGTCTAAAAAAAACTGACCAACCGGTTGCGAATTCCAACCGCTTCACGCCACGGGATCTCAGCGCTTGACTGACGAATCTCTTCGGATACGTTGCCAGCTCCTCACCGATAATCTCAATGGCACGAATCAGGGCGAAACAGAGCTTCTCATCACGGTCCAGATCGGCCCTCTCCGCAAAAGCGGGGGTAATTTTCACAAAACGGACAAACAAAGAAAAACGGCTTACCTCAATATGAAGTAAGCCGTTCTTTCATATGGCACGCCCGGAAGGATTCGAACCTCCGACCCCTTAGTTCGTAGCCAAGTGCTCTATCCAACTGAGCTACGGGCGCATGGGCGGTGTATTATAGAGGCTGTCTCTCTGCCGTCAACCATGATGAGCACTTTTTCTAGGTATCGTATCAATCGTTGCAAAAGTGTTGGCTCTCCTGAATGGCAACCGTCTGCGGCCAGGGAAGGCCGCAGCCGAGCGACACAGGGATGTGCTTGAGCGTGTTGCCATTCAGGAGAGCCAACACTTTTGCAACGATTGAGATAACCTGGCAACGCCGGTATCCACACCGCTCGCTCTGCTATACTGCCTGGTAGATCTCAACACCGACTGAAGGAGGATATCGATGGCACTGGAACTGATCAGCTTCAAACTCTGCCCCTTTGTGCAACGGGCGGTAATCGCGCTCAAGGAGAAGAAGAGCTCCTTCGAGATCACCTACATCGACATCAACGATCCCCCGGACTGGTTCAAAGAGATCTCCCCATTGGGGAAGGTGCCGCTACTGAAGGTGGACGATACCGTACTGTTCGAGTCGGCGGTGATCAGCGAGTATATCGATGAGACCTCCCCCGGTTCACTTCATCCCGATGATCCGCTACAGCGGGCACGTCACCGGGGTTGGATCGAGTTTGCCTCGGCCTGTCTGGAGACGCTCTATACGATCAACACCAGCGGTGATCAAACGGCCTTTGATGGGGCGGTGGAGACCATGAAAGGTCGACTACAACGGATTGAAAACGCACTGGTGGAAGGTCCATTCTTCAGTGGTCGTCACTTTTCACTGGTGGATGCCGCCTTCGCTCCCCTACTGATGCGACTCGATCTGCTCCAGCGGCTGACGGCACTGGATCTGGTGAGTGCCACGCCGAAGGTGGCGCAGTGGACGGAGCTGCTGCTGCAGCGCCAGAGTGTAGAGCAGTCTGTGGTCGAGGAGTTTCCCCAGATCTATCGGGGGATGTTGCAGATGAAGGGGGGAGTGGCGGGCTCTATGCTGAAGGGGGAGTGACCGATAACCAACAACGGACTCGATGACCGGCACTGACGGTTCTAGAGGGAGGACTCTCCTGACGACAGCGTGGCTCGGCCTGGGCACATCTGGGGTGAAAGGGACAGCCACTGGGTGGATCGAGAGGAGAGGCCTGATCTCCCTGGAGCCGAATCACCTCACGTCCACTATCGGCCTCGATGGTGGGTACCGCCGAGAGCAGTGCTCGGGTATAGGGGTGACGAGGGTGCTGCATCACCTTCTCCACCTCCCCCTGTTCGACGATCCGGCCGAGATACATCACCGCAACCCGCTGAGCAAACCATGAAACCAGAGAGAGATTGTGGGTGATGAAGAGGTAAGAGAGCTGCTGTTGCTGCTGTAGGCTGTTCAACAGGTTGAGGATCTGAGCCTGTACCGAGAGATCGAGGGCACTGGTGGGCTCATCACAGACGATCAGCTCGGGGTCAACCGCCAGTGCCCGAGCAATGGCAATACGCTGGCGCTGACCACCAGAAAACTGATGGGGGTAGCGTGCAGCCATATCGGGGTCGAGCCCTACCTGCCGCAACAGCGCTCCAACACGTTCCGCTCGCTGCGATAACGTCCCCACACCAAGCGCCTCCATCCCCTCGGCGATGATCTCCCCCACCATCATTCGAGGATTCATCGAGCTGTAGGGGTCCTGAAAGATCATCTGCAAGCCTCCTCGCAGCTGCTGCAACGCCGCTCCCCGAAACTGCTCCAGAGGCTGATCCTGAAACCGGATCTCACCCGCAGTGATCGACTGCAACCGCAGAATCGACTTGCCGACCGTGGTCTTGCCACACCCGGACTCCCCCACCAACGCCACGGTCTCACCCCGGTGGATGGTGAGGTCGACCCCATCGACCGCTTTGACCTGACCCACCACCCGACGAAACAGCCCCTTGCGCACCGGGAAGTGGACCTTCACATCGCTGAGCTGCAGTAGCTGTGGGGTAAGGGTGGAATCCAGTAGCCGTCTGGGGCGCGAATTCTGACTCTCTTCACAGTATGGCGACAACTCCGGGGATGAGGGGGGGGTATCGATCCCGGGGTCGAAACGGTGACAGCGAACCCGTTGTCGATCCAAACCGGGGAACCACTCCGGTGGCTGCTGCTGACAGTAGTCCCAACGCTGATCACAACGGGACTGGAATCGACAGCCGGTGAAGTGAGCACTGAGGAGCGCAGGCACACTCCCCTGCAGCACCGTCAACGGCTGGTGGCGCTGACGACGCTCCGGAAGTGCCGAGAAGAGCCGTTGGGTATAGGGGTGACCAGGTGCGTAGAAGAGGGTATCGCGATCGGCGCTCTCCACCAGCTGTCCGGCATACATGACCCCGACCCGATCGGCCATCTCCGCCACCACTCCGAGATCGTGGGTGATGAGCAGGATAGCCATACCACGTTCTCGCTGCACTCTGCGCAACAGGTCCAATATCTGTGCCTGAATGGTGACATCGAGTGCCGTGGTCGGCTCATCGGCAATCAACAGGTCGGGCTCCCCCGCCAACGCCATGGCGATCATCACCCGCTGCTTCATCCCTCCGGAGAGCTGGTGGGGCCAGGCATCGATTCGAGCAGCGGGGTCGGGCAATCCGACATCCTCGAGCAGCTCGATCGTCCGTCTCCTCACCGCCTCGCCTCGTAGCCCCTGGTGCAGTTGCAGCACCTCTCCCACCTGACGGCCGACCGTCATTACCGGATTGAGTGAGGTCATCGGCTCCTGGAAGATCATCGCCATCCGCCCACCCCGCACTTGACGCATCTCCCGTTCCGGCAGATCGAGCAATGAAACCCCATCGAGCCACACCCCTCCCCTCACTCGCTGCAGCGCCACCTCCGGCAACAGCCGCATGATCGCCAGGGCGGTCATCGACTTGCCACTACCCGACTCCCCCAACAGGGCGTAGGTCTCCCCTCGTTCAAGCCGTAGCGATACGCCATCGACGGCACGCACCGTCTGCCCCTGACTGCGGAGCCAGAGCTGAATCTCGTCCAGTTCCAGTAGCGCTCGACTCATCGGTGTTCGATCCTGGGATCAAACGCCTCCCGCACCACATCGGAGAAGAGGTTGGCGGCCAGTACCAGTACAAACATAAACAGGAACGAAGCCAATAGCGTCCACCACACCACCGGCTCCCGGGCCATCTCCAACCGAGCCCCATTGATCATATTGCCCCAGCTATA
>CAYFOQ010000147.1:0-4924 GCA_964344735.1 uncultured Piscirickettsiaceae bacterium | reverse complement strand
ACATCCTGCTCGGTGGTGGAGGTGGTACCGGCGGTCGTGGTGGTATCGATATCGGTAACGAAGAACTCGTCGGTTCCGACCTTGATCACCGCCTTCTGGTTGTTGATGGTAGAGACCCGGGGACTGGAGAGCACCCGCACACTCCCCTGACGTTTCAACAGCTCGATCATGGCACTAAAATCATTGAAGTCGAATGCCATGCCGAAGACCCCACCGAAAGGGGCGGTGTCGAGCGCCACCTGGGAAAAGGGGCCACTGTCGGGGGTTGCGGTCGAAACCAGTCCCGTCGAGAGCACCTGCCCACTGCGTCCACTCTGACCAATCACGATCGAGTGGCCTCTGCTGTTGGGCTCCAACAGGGCCGACCAGTTGACCCCGGACTGGGCACCATCATTCAACTCCACCTCCAGAATCTTCGCCTCCAGTACCACCTGACGTCGCAAATTACGCTGTAGTTGCTGCAAAAACTGTTCTACCGCAATCAACTCCGAGGGCAAGGCGTGAACCGCAATCACCCCGGTTTGGGGGCTGACCACCACTTTGCGCCCCTGATCCTGACCGACAATATCGATCATCGTCTGCTGCAACTCCTGCCAGAAATTGGCCTGAGTCGTGGTGGAAAGCTCACTACCAGAGATCGTCTTCTGATTCTCCCCCTGCGTTGACAGTTGACCAAAACTGATGGTCGTACGAGAGGAGCCGCCACGGTCGATATTGAGATAATCGACCTGAAAAATCTGGGTGCGAATGGTGGCGGGATGGATCATGTACCCCCCGGGAACCGGATGGTAATCATAGCCATAGACCCGCTTAACCGTCTCCAGCACCTCGGGCACCGTCACCCCACGCATCGACAGGGTGATCTTCCCCCCTTCGACCCCAGGAGAGAGCACCATCGAATAGGGGGTATCCTCCACCAACCCCATAAAGAAGGCCTCTGCCGGAACTTCTCGTACCATGACATTGAATCGTGGTTCGAGCTCGATCTCGGGCTGCTGTGGCAGGTTGACAACCAGAGGGGGGAGCAACGCTTGGTTGACCGCCTCCGGCACCACTGCCGGATCCAGCACAGATTGCGGCACCGTTGTGACCGCCCGATCCTCCTCCCTTGATCTCTCCAACTCAGTGGTCTGTTCCAGCAAGGTATCGACCTCCTGCAAAAAGGGGCTCTCCAATAGCGGTACCGTTCCGACACACCCACTCACTACCAGCAGCAGCGGTGAGAACAGCAACACGCTCCAGTAACCACGACTCATTGCCACTCTCCTGCTATCGACTCCATCGATGATCGCCTCACCCGTTGAGGAAAGAGCCGAATGCCATGGCGCACTCCACGTTTCTCGATCACCACCTCGGCGTCACCGATTTCGACCACTCGTCCCTCTACACCCAAAGGTGGTGCAACCAGGATGCTCCCACGAGCATGGCCAATAGTGTTGCAGCCGTTACCATCATGGACCAGCGGCTCCAGCGCCACCCCGAACGGTGTAACATCGAAGCGTGGAGTAGATTGATCCGCTGCTGTAGCTGCGGGGAGTGCATCGATTCCGACTGCTGTCTCATGCGACCTCCCGAGGCAACCACGACACCGGCAGGCAGTCTCCTCCCAGGGAGACCGTGATGATGCGCTCTGCACTCACACCCGTCCGTTCTACCAGCTCGGAGATGAAGTGAGCCTGCTGTTGCAACACCTCCGGCAGCAGCACCCACTCTGCCCGTCCGCCCTCACAGTGGTGTTCACAGAAGACTAGAAAGCGATTGATCTCTTCGACCAGATGGTCCAGCCCACCTTCGGTCGATGTCGACTGATGCTGCTGCAGTTGATTCATACCAAAGTTGAGTTCTCGTACCCGATAGATCGCCCCCTGATAGCGGTGCAGCAGGTAGCTCTTGCGCTGGAACAGTGCCAGCAAGAGGGTCGCTTCATTTTCGTGTAGTGCATGACCACAGTGGTGGTTCAGTGCCAGTTCGGCGGTGGTGATGGTCTGCAACTGCAATCCGGCATCATGAGTGGTTTCGACATAGCGTTGCAGCAACGTCCGTCGAGCCACCACGACAAAGAGCAGCTGCACCGTAGTATGAAGCTGTCCAGGCATCGGGTAGGTCTGAATCACCGCCTCCTCGACATCAAAATCGACCAGATCACGAATACGCCAGCGCAACACACCATCGAGTTCGGCCTCTGCCACATCGGGTCGTGGCAGCTGCAGCAGTCGATAGTCCTCTGGCTCCAGCACCAGCGTGGCCCGTTTCCCTTGCAATCGCTGCTTTCTCAAGGTGCGATCGAGCCAGTAGAGCGGGCTCTCTCTCCCCTCGATAACAAAACGGATCGGGGCGACCTCCCCTTGTGGGTAGCTCAGACAGAACCCCTGACGATCGTAGGAGAGCATCACCCCATCAGGAGGGGGCATAGAGTGAGGAATGGCAGCCATGATCCAATAGTCGTCTCTTCTCGGGGTCCCGACACGAGGAGACCGGGGAATGTGAAAAAATTGACACTTGACCCCACCACTGCAAAAAGCGTGACAACTCCCCTCTCAGCAGCCTGTTATCAATCGTTGCAAAAGTTTTGGCACGCCTGAATCGCAACACGCTCGAGCACATCCCTGTGTCGCTCGGCTGCGGCCTTCCCTGGCCGCAGACGGTTGCGATTCAGGCGTGCCAAAACTTTTGCAACGATTGATAGTACAGAAATGGGGCGCCCCGAAAAGGTTACGTCAACTCCGGAGAGGAGCTGCCGTGACAACGATTCTCTCGATCGAGGGCATCGAGAAAGGCCAGTTCACGCTCACTGAAACCGGCTTTGATCCGCCCCTGACGGTGAAAGGGCGCACGAATGGTATGGGCCATGTGACTCCGCACCAACTGTTCAAACTCCCCATCGGGCTCAACCCCGCGCTCGGCACAGAGGTGACGGAACCAGACCGTCCCGGCTTCGACGTGCCCAATCTCATCCTGCAGAATCACCTCCAGGATCGGCAAGGTGTCATGGTCTCCGATGCGATAGAGCTTCTCCATGATCATTGGATTGACATCGAGCCCACGTGCCTCCAGCAATCTCGGGACTAGCGCCATCCGTAACAGCGGATCGGTGGCGGTCTCTTCGGCACGCTCCCAAAGTCCATTGTGGGCCGGAAAATCCCCATAGTGGTAGCCGAGCTGCTGTAGCCGTTCGGTAATCAACTGAAAATGGTGGCGCTCTTCATCCGCGATTCGCAACCAGTCATCGTAGTAGTCTCGCGGTAGCTGACGAAAGCGGTAGACGGCATCGAGTGCCAGATTGATGGCGTTGAACTCGATGTGGGCAATGGCATGGATCATGGCCGCATGACCCGCCGCCGTACCCAGTCGCCGCGATCGTAGTCGCCGGGGGGCAACCAGTTCCGGTTGTGCTGGACGACCGGCCGTCAGCGTTATTTGTGGTGATGCGGTCTCCTCGAGATCGAGCTCTCCAGCACGCCAGCGCTGCAACAGTCGGGTCGTGCCCGACAGCTTCTGTTGCAGGTCACTACACTGGAGAACCGCTGCAGTGGCTGAGAAGAGATCAGAGCCCACGCCCCAGGTCCCGCTGCAGATCATCCTGCTCTTCCAGCCCCACCGAAATTCTGATCAGCCCGTCACCGATTCCAGCCTCCGCTCGTGCCTCCGGGGTGAGGCGCCCATGGGTGGTGGTGGCCGGGTGGGTGATCGTGGTGCGGGTATCACCAAGATTGGCGGTGATCGATATCATCCGGGTGGAGTCGATCACCCGCCAGGCCGCCGCCTGACCGCCACGCACGACGAAGGAGAGGATGCCTCCCGCCGCCGACTGCTGACGACTTGCCAGCTCATACTGAGGGTGACTCTCCAATCCCGGATAGTAGACCCGCTCTACCTCAGGGCGCTGTTGCAACCAATGAGCCAGGGCGGTAGCGTTATGGGTGTGAGCCTCCATTCGTAACTTCAAGGTCTCCAGCCCCTTGAGAAAGATCCAGGCGTTGAAGGGGCTCAGGGTGGGACCTGCCGTACGAAGGAAACCAAAGACCCCCTCACCCACCAGGGCCTCACTCCCCACGACTGCCCCCCCTACTGCCCGCCCCTGACCATCGAGATACTTGGTGGCGGAGTGGGTGACGATATCGGCACCGAGCTGCAACGGTTGCTGTAGTGCCGGGGTACAGAAGACATTATCGACCACCAGCAGGGCATCGTGGGCGTGGGCCAATTCGGCCAGTGCGGTGATATCCCCCACCTCGGTGAGGGGGTTGGCCGGGGTCTCCATGAAGAGCAACCGAGTGTTCGCTTGTATCGCGGACTCCCACGCCGTCAGATCGGTCAGAGCCACAAAGGTCACTTCGACCCCAAAGCGGGCCAGGAATTGGTTGAAGAGCACGACCGTAGTACCAAAGACGCTGCGCGAGACCACCACATGGTCCCCCGCCCGCAACAGCCCCATACAGGTAGCCAGGATCGCCGCCATGCCCGAGGCGAATGCCACGGCACGTTCGCCCCCCTCCAGTGCCGCCAACCGCTCTTCAAATGCCCGCACCGTTGGATTGGTAAAACGGGCATAGATATTCCCCGGCTCTTTCCCGGAGAAGCGAGCGGCTGCCTGGGCAGCGGAATCAAAAACAAAACTGGAGGTGGGAAAGATCGGCTCCCCATGCTCCCCTTCAGCGGTACGATGGTGACCGGTCCGAATCGCTCGAGTGGAAAAGCCATATTGGTCTGAATCGTTCATCTCCTACTCCCTGGCTATGGAACCTCTGAATAAGTCATGAGTAAATGCCTCACGCCCGATCCATTCTATCAGAATGAAGACCAACCAACTTTTCCCTTGCTTGTGGATCGGTATCGGTGGTTAAATAGCGCCGCGTTATCGCTTCGGCTCTGTTTTATTCTGTCAGTGCCAGATTGCGGGTGTAGTTCAATGGTAGAACTGGAG
>CAYFOQ010000146.1:4254-4942 GCA_964344735.1 uncultured Piscirickettsiaceae bacterium | reverse complement strand
TGCGTCAATTTAGGGTTACTTGAAGTCACGGATTCAGGAATAAGTCATGAGCAAATACCTCCCGCCGGTAGCTCCCTGGGCGGTCCGTTACCGCTCTACCCCGGCCGCTTTGGCCAGTGGTTGCAACTCCTTCAGCAGGGCCTGTTGTAGCTTGATTCCACCAGCAATCACATTACCGCTCTCGAGGAACTTTCCTTCCCCATGGAAGTCACAGCAGACCCCTCCCGCCTCCTCTATTAGCAGGGCGCCGGCCGCCATATCCCAGGGGTTGAGAGCGAACTCCCAGAAGCCGTCGAGTCGTCCTGCGGCGACGTAGGCCAGATCGATTGCAGCAGATCCGGCTCGACGAATTCCGGCGGTATCGACCATCATTCGTTCGAAGGTCTGGAGATAGAGCGGAAGGTATTGGGTCGACTTGAAGGGGAAGCCGGTACCGAGCAGCGCCCCCTCCAGTCCGTTGCGAGAGGTGGTGCGGATACGGCGGTTGTTGAGCATGGCACCATCGCCACGACTGGCGGTGAACAGCTCATCGCGCAGTGGGTCGTAGATCACGGCCACGGCAAGTCGGTCCCGCTGACGTAGTGCGATGGAGACCGCATAGGCTGGAAATTGGTGGAGATAGTTGGTGGTGCCATCGAGCGGGTCGATGATCCACCGGTTGGAAACGTCGCTGCCGGCGATGACGCCG
>CAYFOQ010000146.1:0-4244 GCA_964344735.1 uncultured Piscirickettsiaceae bacterium | reverse complement strand
GATCCACTGAAACTGATCCCCCGCGATCTCCCCACTCTCCTCCGCCAGTATGGCGTGACTGGGATAGGCTTGACGCAAGAGGGTAATGATCTCACGCTCGGCCTGACGGTCTATTTCGGAGACGAAGTCGTTTTTTGATTTGGTCTCGATCTGCAGTCGATCGAGGCGGTCGATCGAGCGCAAAATGACGTTGCCGGCACGGCGAGCCGCCTTGATGGCGGTGTTGAGCATGGGGTTCATGACACTCATAGATAGGATCCTGATCGCTCAGCGTGAGGGGTGATGGTGTGGGTAGTAGGGTGCGGATAGTACCGCAGTGCCTGCTCTTCTGCAGCGCTATCCATCGTTGCAAAAGTTTGGGCACGCCTGAATCGCAACACGCTCAAGCACATCCCTGTGTCGCTCGGCTGCGGCCTTCCCTGGCCGCAGACGGTTGCGATTCAGGCGTGCCCAAACTTTTGCAACGATCGATATCTCCCGCTCTCCCTCTCCGTTCTCGGGGCGTGATACCATTTTCGATCTTCCCCGCAGTTATGGTTGATAGCACAGTGTTACCCACTACACCGGATCGTAACGAACCCAATATCCGCTTTATCCTGGTGGAGAGTTCCCATGCCGGTAATATCGGAGGGGCAGCACGGGCGCTGAAGAATATGGCGCTGAGTCAGCTCACCCTGGTGCGGCCACAGACACGTTTCCCCTCGGCCGAAGCCACGGCTCGAGCCTCTGGAGCAGACGATCTGCTGATGCAGGCGCGGCTGTGTGATCGTGTCGAAGAGGCGATAGCCGATTGTACCCTCGTGGTGGGGACCAGTGCCCGCCCTCGTGGGCTCTATCTCCCGGAGCAGGATCCACGGAGTTGTGCGGCCGAGATGTTGCGTGCAGCCGAACAAGGGCCGGTCGGGGTGCTCTTTGGTCGGGAGCGATCCGGGCTCACCAATGCTGAACTCGACCACTGCCAGCTGTTGTTGCGAATTCCAACCAGTGATCGCTACAGTTCACTCAATCTTGCCGCTGCAGTTCAGGTGCTGGCCTATGAGTTGATGCTGCAGCGGGGAGAGTCCCTGCTGTCACGCCCGATCGGTGCGGAGTCACGACGTTATCCTCCAGCTACTGCGGGTGAGATGGCAGGGCTCTATGATCATATCGAGGAGAGCATCATCGCCAGCGGTTTTCTCGATCCGGACAATCCTGGGCAGGTGATGCGACGGTTACGGCGGCTCTTCAATCGGGCGGCGGTTGATCGTAATGAGGTCAACATTCTGCGTGGAATTCTCTCGTCGATGCAGCGGCAGAGAGGAGAGTGATTTAGAACGCTTTGACCGGAGGCCACTTTTATTCTGGCCCTCCGACTACACCCCCTCTCCCTCTGGGAGAGGATTGGGGTGAGGAGAGACCATCTGAATCCATTACACTCCCCCCCGAATAGTTACGTTGAGCGTATAATTCTGTGTTCTCTGCCGTTACAGGAGCACTGTCCTCATGTTTGATCGAATCAGGGAAGATATCGACTGTGTCTTTGGTCGAGATCCGTCGGCACGTAACCGTTTTGAAATTCTTACGGCCTATCCTGGGGTTTTTGCGGTGGTGGCTCACCGACTCAATCATCGACTTTGGAGCCTGGGGTTGAAGTGGCTGGCGCGCTGGCTTTCTACCTGGGCCCGTTGGATTACCGGTATTGAGATTCACCCCGGAGCCCAGATCGGCCGTCGGTTCTTTATTGATCATGGCATGGGGGTGGTGATCGGTGAGACCACCGAGATCGGAGATGACTGTACTCTCTATCATGGGGTCACGCTGGGAGGGACGAGCTGGAACAAGGGGAAGCGTCACCCTACGCTGGAGGATAATGTGGTGGTTGGGGCTGGCGCCAAGGTGCTGGGGCCGATCACCCTATCCAGTGGGGTGCGAATCGGTTCCAATTCCGTTGTGGTCAAGGATATTCCCAGTGGGGCCACGGTAGTGGGGATTCCTGGACGGATCATTCAACGCAAACGCTCGCTCGATCCTCAGGTGAAGGCGTTCGCGGAACGTATCGGTTTTGATGCCTACGGTACCTCCAGCGAGATGCCCGATCCGGTGGCCAACGCCATCAACTGCATACTCGATCATGTCCATGCCATGGATAGTCAAATGGAGCAGATGTGTGATGCCATCAAGCAGATCGGCGGGGAGGTCGAGGGGGTGAATCTACCGGAGCTGAAGGTCTCTTGCTCCATCCGTAAGCAGGATTGTGAGACCGAATGTGACAAGGAGAACTGCTCGGTTCAGGTGGATAGTGAGACCATTCGTCAGGAGGTTCCGTTTCGGGTAGAAAATATAACTTGACCTTTTTTCTCTGTTATTGCAGAGTATAACCATACCTGTAGGTGAGGTTATTTCTGGGCGTGGAGAAACAGAGGGGAAGTGAAGTTATGCGGTTGACAACAAAAGGAAGGTATGCGGTAACGGCGATGCTCGATCTGGCGATCAATCAGAGCCGGGGGCCGATCACACTCTCGGAGATCTCTGGTCGACAGGAGATCTCGCTCTCCTATCTGGAGCAGCTTTTCTCGAAATTGAGAAAGCAGGGGCTGGTCAAGAGTTCCCGGGGTCCGGGCGGAGGGTATCAACTCGCCCAGGAGGCTCAGCAGATCTCGGTCTCACAGATCATTCTCGCAGTGGATGAGGTGATCGATGTGCGCCGTTGTAAGGGGGGGGGGAAATGTCAGGGGGATCACAGCTGCCTGACCCACGACCTCTGGAGTGATCTCAGCGAGCAGATTCAGGACTTTCTGGCTGGTATCTCTCTGGCCTCACTGACTAGTGAAGAGCAGATTAACAAGGCCAAGAACTGCGCCAGCCCGGCTACCCGCTTCCGTGCCGAGCAGGCTGCGGCCTGAGAGACGACTGCTGCTGTTTCCAGGGGGCGACCATCGAGGGAATGAGAGGCTCTTGAGGCCCTGAGTGTACGGATTGAGAGAGATGGAACTCTATCTGGATTGTAATGCCACCACTCCGGTTGCTGCGGAGGTGGTTGCGGCGATGGCCCCCTGTTGGCGTGATCTGGCAGGGAACCCCTCGTCACTTCATCGTGCCGGCCGACGAGCACACCATGTCGTGGAACAGGCTCGATCACAGGTGGGGGCGCTGTTGGGGGTCGGCGGAGATCACGTGCTCTTTACCGCCAGTGGAACCGAGGCCAACCATCTCGCGCTCCGTGGGCTGTTTGCTGCCGATCGCTGCGGCACGGTCGCCATCGGAGCCACGGAACATGCCAGTCTGCGCGGTGCAGCCGAGATGTTACAGCGTCAGGGGTGGAAGCTGCTGATCCTGGAAGTGGATCACAACGGCTGGTTGACCACAGCAGCACTGGATCAATTGGAGCGACAACGGCCCGAACTGGTCTCGGTCATGGTGGCCAACAACGAGACGGGGGTGATTCAGCCGTTGGCCCCACTGCAGCAACGACTACAGCGCTATGGTGGCCGTCTCCATCTCGATGCAACGCAGGCGGCAGGGAAAATACCACTGCAGTTCGATCGGCTGAGGGCCGATGTTGTCACCCTTTCGGCTCACAAAATCTATGGTCCCAAGGGGATCGGAGCGGTGATCAAGGCACCGGATGTCACCCTGCAGCCACTGCTGCTGGGGGGAGGGCAGGAGCGGGGGGTGCGTGCCGGTACCGAGAATGTTCCGGCTATCGTCGGTTTCGGAGAGGCGGCAGCGTTGGCTTTGAGCGATCTGGAGACCACGGCCACCCGGCTGTTGTCGTTACGGAATACGCTGGAGCAGGCGCTGGAGCGTATGACGGGGGTAGAGATCGTTGCCCGTTCTGTCGAGCGTTTACCCAATACGGTGATGTGTCTCACCACCTCCCTGGAGGGGGGGACCCTACTGCTGCTGTTGGACCGCCAGGGAATTGCGCTCTCCAGTGGATCAGCCTGCCAGGCCGGCAAGCGTACGGCCAACCCGGTGTTACAAGCGATGGGGGTCCCCCCGGAACGGGCCCGAAATGCGATCCGAATCTCGCTCTGCCGGGATACCGACTCGGCCGATATCGAACGGTTGATCGTGGCGTTGGAGCAGCAGTTGCAGCCCGTTGGTGGGGGAATTTCTGGGAAAGGAGATTTTTAGAGGTGCCTTTGAGTCTGTGTAACTATTCAGGGGTGCCTGTAACTAAACAGTTACGAGTATGCATACTTTATTGGTAACTATTCAGAAGGTCTGTAACTGATTCAGATTGCCCCTGAAATTCGTCAGTT
>CAYFOQ010000145.1:4252-4996 GCA_964344735.1 uncultured Piscirickettsiaceae bacterium | reverse complement strand
ATGGAAGGCCGCAGTCGAGCGACACAGGGATGTGCTCGAGCGTGTTGCGATTCAAAGCGTGCCAAAACTTTTCAACGGCTCATTGAATACGATTGTTCCATGATGCTCTCGATCATACATCGACCATTTCTGATGCATGAGATAACATACCTGCGCTATGCATATTCATATCCTCGGGATCTGTGGTACCTTCATGGGTGGCGTCGCGCTATTGGCAAAGGCGGCTGGTCACACCGTCTCTGGTACCGATGCCAACGTCTATCCTCCGATGAGTACACAGCTCGAGGAGGCCGGGATCGTCCTGTACGAGGGGTATGATCCTCGACATCTCGAACCCCATCCTGACCTGGTGGTCGTGGGTAATGCCATGAGTCGTGGTAACCCGATGGTGGAGTATCTGCTGGATCACCAGCTCCCTTACACCTCGGGGCCACAGTGGCTCGCAGATCAGCTGCTCTCACAGAGTTGGGTGTTGGCCGTTGCCGGTACCCACGGCAAGACCTCTACCGCCAGTATGTTGGCCTGGATTCTGGAGTATGCCGGTCTCAAACCGGGCTTCCTGATCGGTGGAGTCCCGCATAACTTCGGCTGTTCCGCCCGGGCAGGAGAGAGTCCATTCTTTGTGGTTGAGGCTGACGAGTATGACACCGCCTTCTTCGATAAGCGTTCGAAGTTTGTCCACTACCGTCCCCGGACACTGGTGATCAACAACCTGGAGTTTGATCATGCCGATATTTTTTCCAA
>CAYFOQ010000145.1:0-4204 GCA_964344735.1 uncultured Piscirickettsiaceae bacterium | reverse complement strand
CTGGAATACGCACCGTCACTCGGCCTCTTGGGATCAGTTCGAGGTGACCTGTGAGGGGGAGGTGGTCGGGGAGGTGGAGTGGGTGCTGATCGGTTGGCATAATCGCTGCAATGGCCTCGCTGCGATTGCCGCTGCCCGTAACGTCGGAGTACCGGTGCACCATGCGATTGCGGCACTCTGTCGATTCGAGGGGGTAAGGCGGCGACTGGAGCGGGTTGGAGAAGCAGCTGGAGTGACCATTTATGATGATTTTGCCCACCACCCCACGGCGATCTCGTCAACGCTCGCAGCACTACGGGAGTGGGTTGGAGAGGGGCGTGTTCTGGCGATTCTGGAACCCCGCTCCAACACGATGCGTCTGGGGGTTCACCAGGAGAGTTTGGCAGCTTCGTTAGCACGTGCTGACCGAGCGTTGGTGCTGGACCCTGGTGTGGAGTGGAACCTTTCCGCGGCCCTGGCCACTGCTACGATTTCGACCCGAGTCTGTACTACCGTAGAGGAGATCATCGACGATGCGGTGACCTGGAGTCGCCCCGGGGATCATCTGCTGGTGATGAGTAATGGTGGTTTTTCCGGTATTCATCGACGGCTATTGGAACGGTTGCAACCATGACTACCGTTCGAAATCGGTCGGAAACCGTAACGGTCGCAATGACCGGAGCATCGGGAGCCCCCTATGCGGTGCGCTTGCTGCAGCAGTTGGCGATGACAGAACAGCAGATCTGGGTGATGCTCTCCGATGCGGCCCGGACGGTGTTGGCAATGGAGGTAGGGTGGCAGCTTTCGACCGATCTGGTCGAGGCCGAGCGCCAGCTACAGCAGTGGAGCGGTGCTGCTGAGGGGCAACTGCAGCTCTTCGGTCGAGAGGAGTGGCTGGCCCCGGTCGCCAGTGGCAGTGGGGCTCCACGGGCGATGGTGGTCTGTCCTTGCTCCATGGGCAGTCTGGCGGCGATCGCCCATGGTAACAGTGATCACCTGTTGGAACGTGCGGCCGATGTGATGCTGAAGGAGCGGCGACAGTTGATTTTGGTTCCGCGAGAGAGCCCCTATTCCACCATCCATCTGGAGAACATGACGCGACTATCCCGGTTGGGGGCGGTGTTACTGCCGGCTAGCCCCGGTTTTTATCATCAACCCGGTTCAGTGGAGGATCTGGTCGATTTCGTGGTGGCCCGCATTCTCGATCAACTCGGACTGGAGCAGCAGCTACTTCCGGCCTGGGGGGAGGGTCACCGACGTGTCGGTTGAATGGTCGGAGAGCGGTGCTCTAAGCCGCTTTCAACAATGGGTCGAGCGGCTCCAGCGCAACAAGTTTTTCGAGTCGGCAGTCATTGCCATTATCGTACTCTCGGCACTCACCATTGGTGCCAAGACCTATAGCCTCAGTCCAGAGTTCACCCAGTTGCTGGAGTGGCTCGATCATGGGGTGACGCTCTTTTTCGTGTTGGAGATCACGGTGCGAATTCTGGCTGAACGTCGCCCGTTGCAGTTCTTCCGTTCCGGATGGAATCTGTTCGACTTTACCATCGTCGTGGCCAGTCTGGTTCCACTGGAGGATAGTGAATTGGTGCTGTTGGCACGACTGCTGCGGATTTTTCGGGTGCTACGTTTGGTTTCACTCATTCCGGAGCTGCGTATCCTGGTCAGTGCCCTGTTCAAGGCGATTCCCCGGATGGGATATGTGGTGCTGTTGATGTTTGTGATCTTCTACATTTATGGTGCCATCGGTAGTATCTTGTTCGAGCGGGTCAATGAACAGCTCTGGGGGGATGTGGCGATCTCGATGTTGACTCTGTTTCGGGTGGCTACCTTCGAGGACTGGACCGATGTCATGTATGAGACCATGACCCACTATCCGTTGAGTTGGATCTATTACCTCAGTTTCTTTGTTCTGACCCCTTTTGCGTTTCTCAATATTTTGGCCGGGATTGTGCTCGATGTCCTCACTCGAGAGCATCAGCGTTACGATCAAGAAACTGGTGAGGGGGAGGCTGGTGAAGTTCACTGGATTCGGCAGCACACCGAGAGAATGGAGTTGCGCCTGGGACGGATCGAGCAGCTACTGCAACAGCAGCGGGGGGAGCGGTGAGTCCGGCCTGGCCACCGGGAGCGTTACGGCGATTGCTGTGGCGACTGGTTTTTACCTTGTCCCCCCTGTTGCTATTGGTCATTATCGGGCTGAAGCTGATGGATGCCCCTTTTATCGAGCACTATCTGCCGGAGATCGTGGTGATTGCGCTGTTGCTGTTGCTGGCGGCCGTGGCCCTGGTCTGGAGTGCACTGCAGGATATCGTGGTTGAACCGTTGCTACACCGCCACCATCTGGATCGCATCAAATGTCAGCTGCGGTGTCAGTTCCAGTATGAGCAACAGTCGCTCTTTAGTCATCAATTGCGAATCCCCCTGCAGCAGTTGCTGAGTTGGTGTGAGCTGCTACGGGAGAGCCAGCTTACCGCAGAACAGGTCGAGTGGTTGGATGAGATCGACCATTCAGGGCACCACCTGATTCACCTGACCCACGAGATGATCGATCTGGTGGCGTTACGGTCGGGCGAGGCAAGCCTGCAGCGTGCCCCCTTCACCATCTTCGAACTACTGGCCGGGCGGTCGGTGCTTTTCCCCCGGCGTGCAGCGGATCATGGACTCACCCTGCGTACTGAGACTCGGGGGGTATTCGAGACTCTGCTGGAAGGTGACCCGCGGAGAATTCGCCAAGTGGTGCTCAATTTGTGTGGACTTGCCGCCGACTACACCGAATCGGGAGAGATCGTGGTTGTGGCCGAGTTGGTACAGCGGCCCCAAACTGATCCAGACCACTGTTGGTTGCAGATTACGGTAGAGTTTCCCGGCTGTGAGCTCGATCAGGTTCAGGTCGAGCAGCTCTTCGATCCATTTCAGCAGGTGGGAGCTCCACTCCCCCAACGTCGTTCACGGCCGGGGTTGGGGCTGGCGGTTAGTGCGCTACTGATCGAACGCATGGCGGGTACCTTCCGGGCTCACTGTGGTCCCGAAGAGCGATCCCGTTTCGAACTGGATTTGCAGCTTCATCGAGGGTGGGTTATCTCTGGACAACCGATTTTACTTCGGGAGGGGGCACATGGAGTGGGTTGGTATCATGGCCGGGTGCTGGTCGTCGAGGATACTACTGAGGTGCAGTTACTGTTACAGCGGCTGTTGGAGCAGCATGGGGTGACCGTAGCGTTGGCCAGGGATGGAGAGCAGGCACTGCAACTGGGGTTGTCGGAGTCGTTTGATCTGATTCTGATGGATATGCAGATGCCAGTGATGGATGGTATCGAAGCCACTCGACTACTGAAGGCTGGGGGGTGTCCTGCCCCGATCGTGGCGATCAGCGCCAACCTCTCTCAGACTTTTCGAGCCCGTTTCACTACCGCCGGTTGTGATGATTTTCTCTCCAAGCCGGTGGAGCAGGAGGCACTCGAGGCGGTCGTGGCTCGCTATCTCGACGCTATCTCTCCCGATGAGGCGGAACGCAGTGGATTACTGGCCCGAAGGGAGCGGGTGATGGCGATCAGTGCCGAACTCTATCAGCTATTTCAGGAGCAGATTCCACTCAACCGCGAGCGGTTACAGTCCGCCCTGCAGCATCGGCGATGGGAGGAGGTACGGAGTGTGGCTCACAACCTCAAGGGGAGTGGGGGTAACTTTGGCTATCCAGAACTGTCACGCCAGGGGGAGATTCTCTGTAACCTGATTGACCAGGGTGGCAACGAGGCGGAGCTCACCCTGCAGACGGAGAGTATGCTCTCTGCTCTGGTCGAAATCGAGACGGTTGCTGCTCCCTATCGTAACGAAAATCATCGGTAACTCTCGTTACATCCACCTTACACCGTTCCAGAGTGCGGAGAGATGGATCGACAGGCGATGGGCGTACTGCTCGAGTAGGTCGACCTGTGGGGTGTAGTCCACCTGTCGAGAGACCTCGAGGCGTTCTGCGATCTCATTGGGGGATTCAAAGCCGTCGATCAATCCGAGTGTGAGCGCCTCTTCAGCGATCCAGATCAGGCCACTGAATAGCTCGGTCTCACCGCTCTTGGTATCCAGTCGTCCCTGTCGACCCGTTCGTACCCGGTCGATAAAGAGGGCGTGAGTGCGGTCGAGCAGGTGATCCTGGATAAAACGCTCATCCTCTTGTTGACGCCGGAGGAAAAGCGCTGCTATTCGCCGCAGGCCTGTAGCAAAC
>CAYFOQ010000144.1:1697-5056 GCA_964344735.1 uncultured Piscirickettsiaceae bacterium | reverse complement strand
CATCCTCGAGATACTTCTTCGCCCCCAAACGGGGCTTGGTGATGATATCGACTGCACCATACTCCAGTGCCCGCAGTGCGGTCTCGGTCCCCGCCCCCGCCAAACTGGAGCAGATCACAATGGGAATCGGACGTTGCGACATGATCTTCTGCAGAAAGGTGATCCCATCCATCCGTGGCATCTCCACATCGAGGGTGATGACATCGGGAATTTCGTGGGAGATCTTCTGGGAAGCGTAGTAGGGATCGGCAGCAGTATCCATCACCTCGATTCCTGGCGCCGTCCCGAGTATTGAGCTCAGCGTCTGGCGTACCACCGCAGAGTCATCCACGATCAATACCTTAATGTTTCTCGCCATCGAACCACTCCCCTCCTTGCAAACAGCCGACTCAGCGGTACTCCGGAACCCGATAGAGGGTCCCCTTCACCTGCTCCACCGGTACATCGAGCCCATTGAGGGACTCGGAGTGGCCGGTAAAGAGATAGCCACCGGGGACGATATGCCGACTGATCTTTCTCACTACCGCCTCTTGTACCTCTTTCTGAAAATAGATCAGCATATTGCGACAGAAGACAATATGAAACTTTTCTCGCACGCTATAGCGCTCATCCATAAAATTCATCCGATGAAAGGCGACTCGGCTTCGCAGCGGCCGCACCACCTGCACCATCTCATCCCCATTCACCCGCCCCCGTAACAGATACTTCTTCCGCAGCGCCATCGGCACCGGCTCGATCGCACTGTGGGGATAGACCCCGCGCTGGCCGATCGCCAACACCTCGGTACTGAGGTCGGTTGCCAGAATCCAGAAGTCGAACGGCCGATGATTCAAGGCGTACTCGGCCAACTCCATGGCGATGGTGTAGGGCTCATGTCCACGAGAGCAGGGGGCACTCCAGACTTTAATCAGATTGCCATGCTCAGCTCGTATCTGTGGCACCAGATCTTGCACCATCACCTCGAAATGGCCCTTCTCTCGATAGAAGTCGGTCTTGTTGGTGGTGACCACATCCATCAGGAAAGAGAGTTCGTGTTCTCTGCCCTCCTCGCTAAATACGTAGTTGTAATACTCCTGAAAGGTGGGAATCTTGAGCTGACGCAACAGCTTCATCAGCCGTCCGGTCAACATCGTCTTCTTTGCTGGGGGCATCTTGATGCCCAGCTCGCTCTCGACAAACTCTCCAAACCGCTTAAAGAGTTTGTCACTGAGCGTGTCGTTAATGATCAACCATCACTCTCCAGAGCGACCTGCTCATGCTGTTCTCCCTGGAACCTCGCCATCTCATTGAGCTCACGAGTGGAGAATACCCGGTCGATATTGAGAATGACGATAAACTGCTCGCCCCGTTTGCCGATGCCATGAATGAAATCGGTATTCCAGCGCGTGCCGATCTTCGGGGCCGCTTCGACATCGGCCTCCTCCAGCTCGGTCACTTCATAAACCCCATCGGCCAGAGCCCCGACCACGATGTTGTCGCCATCACTATCGATCACCTCGAGCACAATGATTCGGGTATCGAGGGTGGTCTCGATCGCACTCATGCCAAACTTGAGTCGCATATCCATCACCGGCACCACATTACCACGGACATTGATCATCCCGCGCATGTAGTGGGGGGCATTGGGAACCCGGGTAATATCGACGATATCGAGCACCTCACGTACCCGAAACACCTCGACCGCAAACACCTCACTGTCGAGACGGAAGGTGAGGTACTGCTCGGCCAGAGTATCGGCGACCCGCTTGCCCTGTTGTTTCACCTGCTCTTCCATAGGTTGTTGACTCCTTAACTCCTGGTTCGCTCAAACGCGGTTACCTACTGCTCGCCCCCGCCTCATGAGAGGCAGGGGCCACTACGGTGATCAGTAGCGTTCGAACTCCCCTCCCTCTTCATCCATATCGAGAGAGAAGCCCCCGGAGCTAGCCGGAGCTGCGGTGGACTCCTTCTGGATGTGGGCCACCGCACCACTCTTGGACTTGGACTTGGGCTTGGCACTAGACTTCCCCAACTTGCTACCACCACCGCTGCGCGAGATCGATGCCGCACTCGATCCAGTGTGGTCCACCTTGAAGAAGGCGATCGAGGCCTGGAGCTGCTCCGCCTGTGCATTCATCTCCTCGGAAGTAGAGGACATCTCCTCTGCGGCAGAGGCGTTCTGCTGGGTCACCTGATCGAGCTGCTGGATCGCCTTGTTGACCTGCTCGGCACCGGCATTCTGCTCATTACTGGCGGCATTGATCTCCTGTACCAGCTCGGCAGTACGCTGAATATCAGGCACCAGCTCAGTCAACATCTTGCCGGCCCGCTCCGCCACATCGACGGTAGAACCAGAGAGGTCATTGATCTCGGTCGCTGCGGTCTGGCTACGCTCGGCCAGCTTGCGAACCTCCGAGGCCACCACCGCAAAGCCCCGGCCATGCTCTCCGGCACGGGCCGCCTCGATCGCGGCGTTGAGGGCCAACAGGTCGGTCTGGCGGGCGATCTCCTGGATGATGCCGATCTTCTCGGCGATGGTCTTCATCGCCTCGACCGCCTCGTTGACCGCATCACCACTCTCCTTGGCACTGCCGGAGGATTTGGTAGCGATCTTGTCGGTCTGCTGGGCGTTATCGGCATTCTGCTTGATGTTGGAGGCCATCTCCTCCATCGATGAACTGGCCTCTTCCGAAGAGGAGGCCTGCTCGTTGGCCCCCTGCGCCAGCTCCTCAGAACTGGAGCTGAGCTCCTCGGCCCCGGCGGCCACATTATCGGTAGCGACCGAGATCTCGTTCACCACACCACGCAGTCGGCTAATCATATCCCCCAGACTGGCCATGATGCTGCCCGCGTAGCGGTCTCCCACATGGACCGTAAGATCACCACCAGCCACCGCCTCGGCCAGCTCCGCCGCCTCTTCCGGTTCACCACCGAGCTGACGAGTGAGACTGGTCGCAATCCAGTAGGCGATTCCCATCCCGATCACCGCCGCCACCGCGGTGAGGATGATCAACAGATTCCGGGCAGTGTTGTAATCGGTATCGGAAGAGGCCTTATCCTCCTCCATCTCACCATCAGACTTGGTAACGATGGCTCGCAACAGCTCCTCGGCCTTGTCCGCCAGCGGCCGCCCCTTGCCCTCGGCCAGGTCGAAGGCCAGCTTATTACCGTTCTCCCGACTGATCTCCCGTACCTTGCGGTGTAACCCCATATACTCATCATAGGTAGAGCGGAAATTACGCACTAGCGCCTTGCCCTCGTCATCCACCAGCCGGTTGAGTTCATCGAGACGATCCTCGAGTCCGGAGACCACCCCCTCGATGGCGGTGGCGAACTGATCCATCTCATCCTGGGTATCGGAAAGGATCACATTCTTCTCA
>CAYFOQ010000144.1:0-1624 GCA_964344735.1 uncultured Piscirickettsiaceae bacterium | reverse complement strand
TCGCCAGTTTGATCTTGGTCTGGGCATCAGCTGCAGCCTTGAGTGCTGCAGTCTGGTCATCATCGTTCTTCCGGGTGATGGCTGCCAGCAGCTCTTCGGCCTTATCTGCCAGTGGCCGCCCCTTCTCCTGCGCCATGGCAAAGGCGCGAGTATTGCCATTCTCCCGACTGATCTCACGCACCTTGCGATGTAACGTCATATAGTCGTTGTAGGCCGATTGGAAGTTACGTACCAGCGTCTTGCCCTCATTATCGACCATCCCATTGATCTCATCGAGACGCCCCTGAATACCTGTGACCACCCCCTCGATGGCAGTGGCAAACTGGTCCATCTCCTCCTGGGTATCGGAAAGGATCACATTCTTCTCACCCCGCTGAATCTCCACCAGGTTACGGTTGATCTGCGCCGCCAGTTTGATCTTGGTCTGGGCATCGGTCGCCGCCTTGAGCGCCGCAGTCCGGTCGTCATCATTCTTCTGGACGATCGCCGCCAGCAGCTCCTCGGCCTGGTCGGCCAGCGGCCGCCCCTTGCTCTGGGCCAGATCAAACCCACGTTTGTCCCCGTTCTCCCTACTGATCTGCCGAACCTCATTGTGGGTCTTGATATACTCCTGATAGTTGCGCTGGAAACGGGTGATCAACCCTCGCCCTTCCTGGTCTACCTGACCATTCAGCTCCTCCAGCCGTGTCTCCAGGTCTGCGGCCAACTCCTCGATCGCCTCGGCGTAGCGGTCCATCTCCTCCTGGGTATCGGCCAGGATCATATCCTTCTCGCCACGCTGGATCTCCACCAGGTTACGGTTGATCCGGGCCGCCAACTTCACCTTGTTCCCGGCCACCGCCGCCTCCTCCAGAGTCGTGGCACGCTCCATATCCTGATCCACCTTCTCCACCAACTCCGCCATCGCCACCTGGGCCTTGTCAAGGCGGTTACGACCCTCTCCAGCCGATAGCGACTGTGCCCGCACATTGGAGTTGAGTCGGGAGAGTCCCCGCACCTCCTCACCCACCTTCATGTACTCATCCCAAACTCGGGCAAACTCATCGATAGAACGTTTTCCCTCATCATCCACCAACCCTCGGAGCTGCTCCCGCCGACTGCGCATAGCATCCCGAGTCTCCTCGATGTTACGGGCAAAAACATCCATATCCTCCTGACTCTTGGCCAGCAACAGATTCTTCTCTGCCCGCCCGATGGTCAGTAGATCCTGACGGATTCGGGCCGCCAGCTTTACCTTGGTACCGGCATCATCGGCAATTCGGGTGAATTGGGTTCCATCTTCATCCGCTTTTCTGACCAGAGACAACATCTCCGCCTGGGCACGATCAAACTTGTCCCGCGCCTCTCCGGTGGAGAGCGCCATCGCCCGAACATTGGAGTTGAGGCGGGAGAGTGCGCGTACATCCTCATCCACCTTGAGGAACTGGTCCCAGGTCGAGGCGAAATCATCCAACATACGTTTACCCTCATCATCGGCCAAACCACGCAACTGCTCCCGACGACTACGCATCATACCCTGGGTTTCCTCGATATTACGGGAAAAAAGATCCATCTCCTCTTGGGTCTTGGCCAGTGTTGACACCGGAGTAAACCCGCACTTATTCGCCGCATCCCGCAGGGGCGG
>CAYFOQ010000143.1:0-5244 GCA_964344735.1 uncultured Piscirickettsiaceae bacterium | reverse complement strand
GCCGCAGCCGAGCGACACAGGGATGTGCTTGAGCGTGTTGCCATTCAGGAGTGCCAAAACTTTTGCAACGATTGATAGTTACTGCGGATATTACCCCTACCCTCACCCCAATCCTCTCCCAGAGGGAGAGGGAGCACTAGGAGCCAGAAGAGATACGCCAGTGGGAGAGGAGGTTAGCGGATTCCACGGAGGTAGAGCTTTTCGAATAGCACCTTCGCCCAGTGGAACAGGGCCCCCTTGAGGGTAATGGCTCGCTTCATGTCCCGATAGACCAGCACCCCGGTAGAGATGGAGTCGACGATACAGATCAGCTCCGGACGAAAATGGTGGCTAGCCGTTTCTCCCCGCAGATCAGCAAGCAGATTACGCACCACCGCGACTGCCTGTAGATCCGCCATGTGTGCCTGTTTTGGTAACCACTCCGGTCCGGGAAAGCTGCCGCTGTCTCCAGCCACATAGACCTCGGGAAAGCCAGCGATACGCCCACCTTGATCCGCCACCACAAAACCTCCTGCCGAGAGCGGCAGGCCACTTGCGGTTAGCCAGGCCGGCCCAGTCAGTCCAGGCATGAACAGGGTCAGATCACTCTCAAACTCTCCCCCTTCGGTCATCACCTTGCGTGCCTCGAACCCCTTCATCTTGTAGCCCAGATGGGTCTCTATTCCACGCTTTGCCATCTCCCGCAACAACCCTTTTACGGCATTGGGCCCCATCCGCTTGCCAGGCTCGGGGGCAGGACTGAAGAAGATCAAGCGAAAACGGTCTCGCCGCCGTTGCTGCTTCAACAAGGTGTCGATACCGAAAAGAAACTCGAAAACCGGGCCACCACGCATCGCTGCCGGCTCCTTGGGGTTACCGGCAAAGCCCATGGCGATAGTCCCCCCCTCCATGGTTTGGAGCCGATCTCGAATCTTCTCTCCGGCCTCGATGCCATCACAAGGGATGATGACATGCTCCTGAATTCCCGGCAGCTTTTGGATAAATCGGGCACCGGATGCGATCAACAGACGATCGTACTCAACCTGACCGTTATCGGTCTCGATGATACGGGCCACCGGATCGAGACCACTAACCCGCCCCGGGAAGTGCTCCACGGTAAACCGCCGGAAATAGTTCTCCAGGGGAATCTCCAGATCTTCCCGGCTACGCCTCCCGGAGGGAATCCAGATGGTACTGGGAAGATAGGCAAAAGTGGCCGTCGGTGAGATCAGGGTGATCCGGCCGCTGAACCCCTCCTTTCGCAACCGCCTTACCGCAGCCAGTGCGGCAAATCCGGCACCGATAATCACTATCCGGGTAGAACCACTATCCATTACATCCTCCATTGCTATCAATCGTTGATCTGCTCTTGCAACAGCGGCAACACACGACTCTGGAACACCTCGGGAAAGAGCAGACCTTCATGAAGGTATCGAATCTGACCCTGACGATCAATCACTACAGAGTAAGGGAGCACCTGCCGCTGGTTGCCCCAGGGATTCATGATCATGCTGTCATCGGTATGCAGAACCGGGTAGTTGATCCCCATCAATTCACTATAATCCCGAACCTTCTCAAACGCATCGACCCCGACTCCGACCAACTGTAACCCCTCCTCCTCATACTCCGCCTGATACTCGATGAAGTCCGGGATCTCATATTTGCAGGGGGGGCACCAAGTGGCCCAAAAGTTAAGCAGAATCACCCGCCCCTGCCACTCCGACAGTGCGTGCTCTCGACCATCAATACCACTCAATCGTAGTGGTGGCAGTTGATCAACCCGGGTCACTCCACCGGGAAGCGTCAGCCGCCCCTCGACTAGAGGGACCGTCTCATCCGACTCAGCAACAGGATAGAATCCTTGGCCCAGGACCACAGCAAAAACTGCGGCAGCGGTGAGATAGAGCACCACGATAAACGGGTGTTGTCGGGATAGCCACTGCCGCCAATCCGACATCACGCCTCCTCGATCTTTTCGAACAGAAGATCGTGAATGGAGTGCCCGAGGTCGGTCCCACGCCGCTCGAATCGGGTCAGCGGCCTGCTCTCCGGGCGCTCGATATAGCCCCCCGTCGTGGCCCGATTACGCAGCCCAGGAAAGTGCTCCAACCGGTGCAACATCCACTCGGCATACTCCTCCCAATCGGTGGCCAGATGAAATAGTCCTCCCGGCTTCAATAACCGGGATACCTGACGGATAAATGTCGGTTGCACGATCCGTCGTTTATGGTGGCGTTTTTTGGGCCAGGGATCGGGAAAGAAGAGCATCACTCGATCGATGGTTCCCGGTTCGATCTGATTCTCCAGAACCTCCACTGCATCGTGCTTGAAAAGCCGTATATTCTCCAGTCCAGCACGCTCGATCTCATTCAAGACCCGACCGATACCCGGACGATGCACCTCGACTCCGAGGAAGTCACGCTCAGGATGGGTGGTCGCTAGTTGCAGTAGCAGATCTCCTCGACCAATACCGATCTCCAGCTCCACCGGAGCCTCCCGACCAAACAGCTCAGCGGGCCGAACCCTCTCTCCCGGATCCACTCCATACCGCCCCCAAAGCCGTTCGAGTGCCTGGCGTTGTGCCGTGGTCATCCGCCCCTCTCGGAGCACGAATGAGCGCACCCGCCGCACCCCCTGGTCGTGGCTAGAAGAAGGTTCCATCAATCGGTGATGAGGCGCTGGCATAAGCGCGCTTGGCCATCCGTCCGGCACGGTAAGCCTCACGCCCCGCTTCGATCCCCTTCTTCATCGCCGAAGCCATCAGCACCGGATCCCGGGCGGCAGCAATAGCGGTATTCATCAGGACCCCATCACACCCCAACTCCATGGCAATGGCGGCATCCGAAGCGGTGCCGACACCGGCGTCGACCAGAATCGGCACCCGAGCATTCTCCACGATCATGCGGATATTGTAGGGGTTGCGAATCCCTAAACCGGATCCGATTGGAGCCGCCAGCGGCATTACCGCAACACACCCCATCTCCTCCAGGCGCTTGGCGATGATCGGGTCGTCCGTGGTATAGACCATCACCTCGAATCCTTCGCCAATCAATATCTCGGCCGCCTCCAGTGTGGCGGTGATATCGGGATAGAGGCTCTTCTCATCCCCCAACACCTCCAACTTGACCAGATTGTGTCCATCCAGCAACTCCCGAGCAAGTCGACAGGTTCGCACCGCATCTTCAGTGCTGTAACAGCCGGCGGTATTGGGCAGTATGGTATAACGCTCAGGTGGGATCGCCTCCAGTAGATTGGGCTCATCCGGGTTCTGTCCAATATTGGAACGGCGAATCGCCACCGTAACGATCTCGGCCCCACTGGCCTCGGTCGCCTCCCGGGTCTCTGTCAAATCCTTGTACTTGCCCGTTCCCACTAGCAATCGGGAGCTGTACTCCTTGCCGGCGATGGTAAAGGTATCTCTATCCTGCATCTCGTTCTCTTCCCTGTGTGGCTAACTCAGTGTCACTGATATGAGTCGTTACTATGGGGGCGACGTTCTCTCTTGAAAGAAAGAGAGAGAGGACGCTTAAACAGCCCGTCAACCCCCACCAATGGCGTGGACGATCTCCACCTGATCCCCCTCATTGAGGAGCTGTTCACCATAGCGGCTACGGGGAACAATTTCACGATTGATCTCCATTGCCACGCGTCGCTCTCCCAGCTGCAGCGACTCCACCAGATCGGCAGCCGTGGCACCAGATGCAACCGTATGAGAAGAACCGTTTAGTGCTATCTCCATGAGTCTCTATCCCTGTTCAATCCAGGAGTCCATTGGGGCCGATGATTCTGTTGGAATCCAGCTGGAGTGTCAAGGAAGCTGGCAACGAGCCGAACAGTCGACACGAGCGTAGTGATACAATTCAGTTACAAGCGCCCCTGGATAGTTACACAAAAGTTTTGGAGGGAGGAGCTTGAGCGTGTTGCGATTCAGGAGTGCCAAAACTTTTGCAACGATTGATAGTTACACAACGATTATGATAATGAGGTTACCGTGATGACACTGGATGCCATTCTGGAACAGATTGAACGTGGCACGGATGAGATTCTGGTCAAGGAGGAGTTGATCGAGAAACTCAAACTTGGGCGTCCACTGCGGGTCAAGGCGGGGTTCGATCCGACCGCTCCCGATCTCCACCTAGGACACACCGTACTGCTCAACAAACTGCGTCAACTGCAGCAGCTCGGACATGAGATCATCTTTCTGATCGGTGATTTTACCGGCATGATTGGCGACCCTACCGGCAAGAACATCACTCGCAAGCCATTGACTCGGGAACAGGTGATGGCCAATGCCAAGAGCTACGAACACCAGGTTTTCAAAATCCTGGATCCGAGCCAGACGACCATCGTCTTCAACTCCTCCTGGATGGGGGAGAAATCTGCCGCCGATCTGATCCAACTGGCCTCACGCCAGACCGTGGCCCGGATGCTTGAACGGGATGACTTTGACAAGCGCTACCGAGGGGGGCAACCGATCGCGATACATGAGTTTCTCTACCCACTGGTACAAGGGTGGGACTCTGTCGAACTGCAGGCCGACCTCGAACTGGGAGGGACCGATCAGAAATTCAATCTGTTGATGGGACGTGAACTACAGAAGCAGCAGGGACAGACGCCCCAAGTCATTCTGACCATGCCGATCCTGGAGGGGCTCGATGGTGTGCAGAAGATGTCGAAATCTCTCGATAACTATATCGGTGTGACCGACTCTCCCGACGAGATGTTCGGCAAGATCATGTCGATCTCCGATGATCTGATGTGGCGTTACTATGAACTACTCAGCTTCCGCTCCCTGGATGAGATCCGCGCATTTCGTAGTGAAGTGGAGGCCGGTGCCAACCCCAGGGATACCAAAGTACGGTTGGCCAAGGAGATTGTGGCCCGATTCCATGACGAGACAGCGGCAGAAAAGGCCGAGCAACGTTTTATCGACCGGTTCCGCAAAGGGGCGATCCCGGAGGAGATGGATGAGGTGGTACTATCGGGGACGACACCGATCGCACATCTATTGAAGGCCGCAGGACTCTCCTCCAGCACCAGCGAAGCCATACGGATGATCCGTCAGCAAGCGGTTCGCATCGATGGCGAGAAGGTGACCGACACCCAGCTCCAGATCGAGACCGGGACTACTGCAGTCTATCAGGTCGGGAAGCGTAAGTTCGCGCGAGTAGTAGTACGATAACCAACGGATTTCAGGGGCAATCTGAATCAGCTGTTGACACCGGAGTAAACCCGCACTTATTCGCCGCATCCCGCAGGGGCGGC
>CAYFOQ010000142.1:0-5321 GCA_964344735.1 uncultured Piscirickettsiaceae bacterium | reverse complement strand
CCGACCACCGCAACCCCATTGCGGTGCGCTACCAGGCTGCGCTACGCCCCGTTCACTGTATCCTACAGCGCGGTGTAGTATACCGATTCCAGCCCAAAACACCACATATTCCTGTAACCACCGCCCCTGTAAACCCTCATCTACCGTGGTAAGGAAGTCGTTCGAAGCGGTAGAGTGCAATCTCTCCCAGCAGATTGGGATTGAGCCTCAGCAGGGCCGGTTGACGATGCTGGCGATCGACTACGGCACGTTCGAGGATACGAATACCCTTCTGCTCACAAAGACGCTCGAAATCGTTAACGGTACAGAGGTGGATGTTCGGGGTGTTGTACCACGCATTAGGGAGCGCCCGAGTCACCGGCATCCGCCCCCTCAGTAGCAGCTGCAGGCGGTTGTGCCAATGGCCAAAGTTGGGGAAGGTGATGATTCCCTGACGCCCGACTCGCAACATCTCTTCCAGCAGGTGATCCGGGTAATTCATTGCCTGTAGGGTGAGACTCATGATCACATAATCGAAGGAGTCATCATCGAAGTAGTCGCTGAGTCCATGATCCAGGTCGGACTGAATCACGCTAATGCCGTTCTCCAAACTGGAGAGTACCCGATCATCATCCAGCTCCAGTCCATACCCCTCGACCTGATGGTGATCCATCAAGTGACGTAACAAAGCGCCGTCACCACAACCAAGGTCAAGTATTCTGCTACCAGTCTGAATCCATTCACAGATGATCTCTTGATCAGGACGCAACATATCAGAACCCTCCAGCAACAGCGATCCGTTGCATATAAGCACTGAAGATGTTGAGATAGTGCGGGATCTTCATCAAGAAGGCATCATGGCCTTGGTTCGCAGCGACCTCGGCGTAACTCACCCGCAGGTCGTTGTCGAGCAGTGCCCGCACCAGCTCTTTCGATCGTGCTGGAGAGAAACGCCAATCGCTGGTGAACGAAATGACACAGAAATCAGCTTGAACACCTCGCAGTGCTGCGGACAAGTCATCACCATATTGGGCAGCCGGGTCGAAATAATCCAGCGCCTTAGTCATCCTCAGATAGGTGTTGGCGTCAAACTTACCGACAAAGGAGTCTGCCTGATAACGTAGATAACTCTCGACCTGGAACTCTACCCCAAAGCTGTAGTTAAGCTGCTCTCCACGCAGCTCTCGCCCGAACTTCTTCCCCATCGACTCATCCGAAAGGTAGGTGATGTGTCCCAGCATACGCGCCAATCGTAATCCTCGTGCTGGTAACACCTCATGCTGCTGATAGTGTCCCTCAAAGAAGTCGGGATCAGAGCGAATCGCCTGTCGCGCTACCTCGTTGAAGGCGATGTTCTGTGCTGTCAGCTTGGGCGCCGCCGCAATGACCACCGCATGCCCCAACCGTTCGGGATAGCTGATCGACCACTGTAGCGCCTGCATTCCGCCGAGACTGCCCCCCACCACGGCGGCCCAACGTTCGATCCCCAGGCGTTCCATCAACCGTGCCTGGCTATGGACCCAATCCTCTACCGTTACCAGGGGGAAATCAGGGCCATAGGGGAGCCCACTTTCAGGATTGGTGGTAGTAGGTCCGGTGGAACCATCACAACCACCCAGATTATTGAGACTCACCACAAAAAAGCGCTCGGTGTCGATCGCCTTACCCGGGCCAATGGCGTTCTCCCACCACCCCGGCTTGCGATCCTCCACCGAATGGTACCCAGCAGCATGGTGGTTACCAGAGAGTGCGTGACAAATCAGCACCGCATTGCTGTGGTCTTCATTCAGTCTACCGTAGGTCTCGTAGACAAGATCATAACCGGAAAGTGTCTGCCCACACGCCAGCTCCAGCGGCTCATCAAAATGGTCCGCACGGGGAGTGACCAGACCAACACTATCAGCGGGAATCTCCTGTGGCATGGGCAGAGTCTAATGAGTCGGGATCAACGGCGCAATAATTGCTGGAATCTGCGTGGGGGCGTGAATCATCACCCGTTTATGACGGCTACCCTCCCCCTGAAGCAGCTCGATATCCCGTTCACGAACCCCAAACCATTCTGCCAGCTGACGCCGAAGATAGCGGTTGGCCTTCCCCTCAACAGGTGGTGCAATGATCCGGATCTTCAACGCCTCCCCATGAGGACCAATAATCTCATCGCGTGAAGCACGGGGCTGAACCTGTAGCACAAGCAGTAACGACTCCCCCTGCCACTGATAAAAGCTCATCTCCCCAACATCATCGAGACGATATCCTTGAGCGGCGCAATCACAATGAACTCCGCCAATTTCAGTGCCATGAGTGCCACGATGGGCGAGAAGTCAACCCCACCAGAGGGGGGAACCCAGCGCCGAACCGGTTCGATCAGTGGATCGGTAAGCTGTTGCAGCAGAGCCACCCCGGGATGGTGGGTGGAGGGCTGGAACCAACTCAGAACGGCCAAAATCAGTATGGCCCAGAACAGAATACTGACGATCAGCGAGAGGATCTCTGCCACGGCCAACAGCGAGAGTGCAACGGGGTCGACCGCCAATCCTCGAATACCCGCGATCATTACAATCTGCAGATACTGTAGTAGAAAAAGTGCCAGTAACGAGGCGCCGTCGATCCGACGGGTAACGGGCAGTAACCGACGCAGTGGACCCAGCAGGGGATCACTGAAACGGGTAACCATCTTCGAAATCGGGTTATAGTAGTCAACCCGCATCAACTGCAACAAAAATCGGAGTAGAACCAACAGAATGACCAGACTGAAGAGCGCCTGAATAAAGAAGATCCCCGCATTGGAGGTGTGCATCATTACGGTTTCTCCATCGCTCTCAACCAGCGTCAGAACCAATCTGCTCAGCCAACTCGACAGAGCGATCCCGAGCGGCAGTCAACGCCTCATCCACCAGCTGCTCCAGTCCACCCTGTTGTAGCAATCGCGCGTTCGGTCGTCCCTCCCGGGGAGGTGACCCGTCGGCGCAACACCCCACTGCCATCGGTGGTCTCCAGTGCCATTCGAGCGGCCCCCAAGGCAGTCTGCAACGTCAACACCCGCGCCGTATCCGATGACAGCCCTAATCGACACGCTGTGGCCTCGATCGCCTCCATCAACAGAAAGAAGTAGGCCGGACCACTACCGGAAATTGCCGTCACCGCATCCAGCTCCGCCTCACTCCCCACCCAAACCGTAACCCCCACCGCGCCCATAATCGCCGTCGCCAGCTCACGCTGATCAGGACTTACATCCGAGCCGGCATAGAGGCCGGTAACACCGCTACGCAGCAGTGCTGGGGTGTTTGGCATGGTGCGCACTACCGGCAGCGCCCCTCCCAACCATCGCAATAGATCGGCACTACGTACCCCTGCGGCGATAGAGATCAACAGTGGCGGTTGTGATCGTTGTCGCAATGACTCTCCGAGCTCTTGTGCCACTGCGGCCACCCCTTGTGGCTTCACTGCCAGTACCACGGCATCAGCTCCAGCCACGGCCTCCGCACCATCATCAAGATAAACCTTCACCCCGAACTGTTGCTGCAGAGAGTCCAGCGGCTCGGAACGAATATCGCTCACCCGAATCTGTGCCGCCAGGTGACCATTCGCCACCAGCCCACCAATCAGGCTCATCGCCATATTGCCACCACCGATAAAAGCGATCTCACTCTCGTTCATAGGTGAGATTCTAACAGCCGGTCTTCCCGAATAATACCAACTAAAATAGTCAACATAGAAAATTGAGGTGTGCTATCATCCCCCCACTGCTTCGGCACTTCAATCTTTCATACGAGGTTTATGGAACAATGGCTAACGCAATTACTGACGAATTCAAAATCTCCACAGATGCACAGCAGCAGCTGACGGCACTGCTTCAGTCAGAGGAGAACGACGACATCAAAGGGGTACGGATCTACGTTGCCGGTAGTGGCTGCAGTGGCATCCAGTGGGGCATGACCTTTGCTGATACGATTACCGAGAGTGACTCGGTGATGGCATCAGACGACCTCAATATCTATGTCGACCCCCAGTGTCTGGCTACGCTGGACGGTGTTGAGATTGACTACATCAATGGCCCACAAGGGCCCAGCTTTGTCTTCAACAACACCAAGGCACCTGCCGGTGGCGGCTGCGGCACCTGTGGCTCGGCCGGAGGCTGCTCCTGATCCCTGAAACGGAAATAGGAAAAAGACCGGGCAACTGCCCGGTCTTTTTTTGGCCACTTCGTTCCCGCCATGCATGACAAGATCTGTCGTGGTGCCAAAATAATGGTGGGTCGTGAGCGATTCGAACGCTCGACCAATTGGTTAAAAGCCAACTGCTCTACCGGCTGAGCTAACGACCCGTTTCATCTCAAAGAGGCAGCATCATACACTGTGAGATCGAAAAAATCATGACGCAATAGAGTAATTAGTAATTTTTCACACGATCTCCACGCTAACATCTGCTGATACCGCCGTCGACTGCTTGCTTCCAAACGATACCCTCCGCATACTTGGAGAGGGAGCCTTCAGCGAATGCCACACGAACTACTCACATCCTTTCTCGGCTGGTCTACGCTGATCCATCTTGCAATCCTGCTCTGGTGGCTGCTCGTTCTATTACTGGCCCATGACTGGATCTATCACCTCCACAGCCGCTGGTTTGAAATCTCACCACAACAGTTCGATGCCATCCACTATCGCGCCATCGCCTACTACAAACTTGCGGTACTAATCCTAAACGCCGTTCCCTACCTGGTACTCAAGCTGATCCTTTAAGGCTCCTTATACTCATATCCCCTGTGGAAAGGGGAAAAGCAGATCGATCTCAATCGGTAGAGGGGCCTCATAAACCAACCGTCTAGCCTTACGATAACCGGGGTCACGACGATGACCAATCAGGTAGACCGTACCGAGACGATTGGTCTTTTCCCCCAGCTCAATCGCCTCCTGTAACGCCTCAACCCAGTGCTTGGCAGGCGCAAACACCACGGCCTGATCGGGAGTGAGACACTGTGCGATAGAGCCATCTTCCAGCTCTACATTGATCTCACCCATGCACTTACGTTCAATATAGTCCGTGAGAGTATAGGCCTGCACCGGTTGCAACAACGAGAGCAGGCTGAGCCCCACAACGGAGAACAGTCGTGGTCGCCAACGAGCTGATAGGCGAAACATTCGCAGTAAAGATTGTTGTTTCATGACGTTACCACCTAGTCAGCTACAAGACACCGGTTCTGACTCTATCACTAAGTCTGCTGCTATTTCAACCATTGCCTCCTGTGACTATTGTGGTAAACAGCCAATAAAAAAGCCACTGTATTTCAGTTGTTGACACCGGAGTAAACCCGCACTTATTCGCCGCATCCCGCAGGGGCGGCG
>CAYFOQ010000141.1:2421-5400 GCA_964344735.1 uncultured Piscirickettsiaceae bacterium | reverse complement strand
GAAGGCCGCAGCCGAGCGACACAGGGAGGTGCTTGAGCGTGTTGCGATTCAGGAGTGCCAAAACTTTTGCAACGATTGATAACTGCATAGAAGTATAAGAGATGTATTATGGGTTGTATCAATAATATTGACTGTAAATTATACATCATCCCCTCTACAGTCTGCTCCACCCGAAGTGATGTCAGCACTTCGGATCGTTGATCAACCTATTTAGAACGCAGGAGAACAGAATGGATCAATCAGCACGCTATGCCGACCTCAGCCTCAAAGAGGAGGATCTGATTGCCGGTGGCCAACATATTCTTGTGGCCTACAAGATGAAGCCGGCATCCGGTTACGGCTATCTCGAGGTGGCCGCACACTTTGCGGCAGAGTCCTCGACCGGCACCAATGTAGAGGTCTCTACCACGGATGACTTCACCAAGGGGGTCGATGCGCTGGTCTACCATATCGATGAGGCGACCGAGGATATGCGTATCGCCTATCCACTCGAGCTGTTCGACCGTAACGTCACCGACGGCCGTATGATGCTGGTCTCTTTCCTCACGCTCTGTATTGGTAACAATCAGGGGATGGGCGATGTCGAATACGGCAAGATGATCGACTTCTTCGTGCCACCGCGCGCCATTCAACTCTTCGACGGCCCGGCCAAGGATATCTCCGATATGTGGCGGATGTTGGGTCGACCGGTGGAGAATGGGGGCTACATTGCCGGCACCATCATCAAACCCAAGCTGGGGCTGCGTCCCGAGCCGTTCGCCGAGGCCGCCTACCAGTTCTGGCTCGGTGGCGACTTCATCAAGAATGATGAGCCTCAGGGCAATCAGGTCTTCTGCCCCGCGAAAAAGGTATATCCACTGGTCTACGATTCGATGAAGCGTGCCATGGATGAGACCGGTGAGGCCAAGCTCTTCTCCGCCAACATCACCGCCGACGACTACCACGAGATGTGTGCTCGGGCAGACTTCATTCTCGAGACCTTTGGTCCTGATGCCGACAAGGTGGCCTTCCTGGTGGACGGCTATGTCGGTGGCCCCGGCATGGTCACCACGGCCCGTCGTCAATATCCCAATCAGTACCTCCACTACCACCGTGCCGGTCATGGTGCCGTCACCTCCCCCTCCTCCAACCGTGGCTACACCGCCTTTGTTCTGGCCAAGATGTCCCGGCTGCAGGGTGCCTCCGGTATCCACGTCGGAACGATGGGGTATGGCAAGATGGAGGGAGACGCCTCTGACAAGATCATCGCCTACATGATCGAGCGTGACAGCTGCCAGGGTCCGGTCTATCACCAGGAGTGGTATGGCATGAAGCCCACCACCCCGATCATCTCCGGTGGTATGAATGCCCTGCGTCTACCTGGATTCTTCGAGAATCTCGGCCACGGCAACGTCATCAACACCTCTGGGGGCGGCTCTTATGGCCATATCGATAGCCCGGCAGCCGGTGCGATCTCTCTGCGTCAGTCCTACGAGTGCTGGAAGGCGGGAGCCGACCCAATCGAGTGGGCCAAGGAGCACAAGGAGTTTGCCCGTGCCTTCGAGTCCTTCCCCCATGATGCCGATGCGATCTTCCCGGGATGGCGGGACAAGCTGGGTGTACACAAGTAATCCCAGCTAAAACCATAGACCCCCCTCGTGGGGGTCTTCTTTCTCTTCCTTCCAGAAAACTGCGGAGCAGATCACCATGAGCGAGATCGATATCGAACAGTACCTGATCCAGGACCAACCCTACTATGAGCCACTCGCGGACGAGGTTGCCCTCTACGAGGCCGCCTACGGTTCCCGTCTACCGGTCATGGTAAAGGGGCCGACCGGCTGCGGAAAGTCTCGTTTTATCGAACATATGGCGTGGAAACTGGGCAAGCCGCTGATCACCGTCGCCTGTAACGAGGATATGACCGCCTCCGATCTGGTGGGTCGCTATCTGCTCGATGCCAACGGCACCCGCTGGCTCGATGGTCCACTCACGGTAGCGGCCCGAATCGGTGCCATCTGCTACCTCGACGAGATCGTCGAGGCCCGTCAGGACACCACCGTGGTCATCCATCCCCTAACCGATCATCGTCGAACCCTGCCCCTGGACAAAAAGGGAGAACTGGTCGACGCACACCCCGATTTTCAACTGGTAATCTCCTACAATCCCGGTTATCAGACCCTGATGAAGGATCTCAAGCAGTCGACCAAGCAGCGTTTTACTGCACTCGATTTCGACTATCCCGAGTCTGCACTGGAGGCCACCATCGTCTCTCGGGAGGGGGAGATCGATGAAGCCCTGGCCAGCAAGCTGGTGCAGGTGGCGGAGACCGCCCGCAACCTCAAGGGGCACGGTCTCGACGAGGGAATCTCCACCCGACTACTGGTCTATGCGGCTCAACTGATCAACCGCGGCATCGAGGTTCGGGCCGCCTGTCGCATGGCACTGGTGCGGCCAATCACCGATGATGCCGATATCCGCTCCACCCTGGACCACTCGATCGATGCGATCTTTGCCTGATTAGGGAACCAGGCGATAGGTGATGGCCCATCGCCTATCGCCTTCTCCGAAATCACACCGTGGAGTAGCCGCTGATGGATGATATCGAGCTCTACCGCGAGAAGCTGCGCTGTAACTTCTCACAGATCGACGAACACTTCGAGGAGGTGCTGCAGGATGCCCATCGCCGCCACCTCTCTCCCGCTGCAATCGACGCCTATCTCGAAGGGGCGACCACCGTCTGCGGTATTGGTCGTGGGGTCGATCCGGTGCTGGTCTTTCTTGAGGAGATGCCGGAAATCGCCGACCGTATCGGGGAAGAGATCATTGCCCAGACCACTGCTGAGGTGTGGGCGTTGTCACGCTCCCCCAACGGCCACGCCATCATCCCCCTGCTCAACTCCCTCAATGAGGTGAGCCGCTGTCTCCCCACACTGGAGCAGATGACGGAATACTTCAAGCTGGTGCGTCACCTCGGTCAAGAGACCGCCGGATCGATCCATG
>CAYFOQ010000141.1:977-2368 GCA_964344735.1 uncultured Piscirickettsiaceae bacterium | reverse complement strand
ACCACGCCACCATTCCCAGCCCCGGCCTCCCCCACTTTCTCGACCATGCCCCCTATCTGCTACACCACGTCTCCATTCATGGACTCTGGAACTGGGTCCGTTACGGAATCAAACACTACGACAACCATCCTGAACGCCAGCAGGAGTATTTCCGTCTCGAGACTGCAGATAGTCGAGCGATGTTGCAAAAGGAGCGCAGCGGAACCCTCTTTATCGATAACGAGCGCACGCTCGACCTCTACATGCGAGCGCTGTGGCAAGATCCGGAACAGCTGGTTCCCTACTCCAGGGGACGTGATCTGCTGCGACAGCAACGCCCCTACTACTCCGCCGATGGCATTCGTGTACCCGATAGTTACGACCCACTCAACGGGGTCGATGGTCTCGGTCGCTATCGCGCACTACTGGCCCACATGGCGGCCCACCGCATCTGGACCGAGGGGATCGTGGCCGACAACTACAGCCCGTTCCAGCGTATCACCATCGAAATGTTGGAGGATTGCCGCGTTGAACAGCGGTTGATGGAGCGCTATCCCGGAATGCGCACCCTCTACCTGGCACTCCACCCCAAACCGGTCGAGGGGAGCTGCGACCACCACAACGAATCCTGTATCCGCCACCGGATTGCCATGCTCTCACGGGCAATTCTCGACCCCGATCACGGCTACCAGAACCCGGTCATCAACGACTTTGTCGACCGTTTCCAACAGTTGATGGCCTCGGGCGAAGAGACCACCAAGCAGATAGCCGATCTTGCCATTCTGTTTGTCGCCAAAACTCGACGACAGGAGGACCAACTTCCCAATATCCGCTTCGATAACACCGAGGTGAGTTACCGTGACGATAATCGCCATATGTGGCGCTTCATCGAAGAGGGTGACGAAGAGGAGATGTTCGAGGAGAAGCGCAGCGTCTCGGCCGAAGATGAGGTCGAGGGGCTCCCCCCTCGCCACTACCGGGAGTGGGACTACCGCTCGAAAATCTATCACCCCGACTGGGTCACGCTCTACGAGGCTCGCCACGCTTCGGGCGACCCCAAGGTGATCGATCAACTGCTGCAGAAGCATCAGGGGTTAGTGAAGCAGATGAAACGGATCCTCGATCTGCTGAAGCCGCAGGACTATGTCCGCATCCGTTACCAAGAGGAGGGGGCCGAGCTCGACCTCGATATCGCCCTGCGCTCTCTCATCGACTTCAAGAGTGGTGCCACCCCGGACCCACGCATCAACATGGATCACCGCCACGATGGTCGCGATATCGCAGTGATGCTGCTGATCGACCTATCCGAGTCGCTCAACCAGCGTCCGGAGGGGGCAGAGCAGACCATCCTCGAACTCTGTCGAGAGGCCACTTCGCTACTGGCCTGGACCATCGAGCAACTCGGAGATAAA
>CAYFOQ010000141.1:0-949 GCA_964344735.1 uncultured Piscirickettsiaceae bacterium | reverse complement strand
CCCGACATGATATCCGCTACCACCACATCAAAGGCTATGGCGAACATTGGGGGGAAGAGGTGAAATCCCGGCTGGCACGGATGGAGGCAGGCTACTCCACCCGCATGGGGGGGGCCATTCGTCACGCGGCCCACTATCTCGAACATCAGAAGGCCGACAAAAAGCTGATGCTGATCCTGACAGACGGCGAACCGGCCGATGTCGATGTCAGTGATGATCAACTATTGATTCACGACACCCGTAAGGCGGTACAAGAGCTGGATGAGAAGGGGATCTACCCCTTCTGCATCTCCCTCGACCCCCGTGCCGACGAGTATGTGCGGGACATTTTTGGTAACCAGTTTGTGGTGATCGACCATGTCGAGCGGTTGCCCGAGAAGTTACCGACACTGTTTGCTGCACTTACCCGGTAGTCTCTCACTTGCTCCGGCCTCTACATGAAGATGAGCTCACCATCCCCCCGCTCTTCCGCTCATCACCCCATCCATCTCTACCAACGCCCCCCGGGGAAGCGCCGCAGCCTGGATCGCGGCCCGAGCGGGATAGGGTTGCTGAAAGTATCGCGCCATCACCTCATTGACCAGGGCAAAGTGATTCAGATCGGTGAGATAGATATTGAGTTTGACCAGGTCGTTCAATCCCCCTCCCGCCGCCGCCGCTACCGCCGCCAGATTGTCAAACACCCGAACGACCTGTGCCTCCATTCCCCCTTCCACCATCTCCATCGTTTCCGGCACCAACGGAATCTGCCCGGAGAGATAGACGGTATCGCCGACCCGAACGGCCTGGGAATAGGTTCCGATCGCCGCAGGGGCACTGGAGGTAGAGATGATTTCGCGCTGCATGAATTTGATCTCCTCTAATGTCATAGGATTCGTTGCACCCGTATTGGCGGTCCTGAATCGCAACCGTCTGCGGCCAGGGAAGGCCGCAGCCGAGCGACACAGGG
>CAYFOQ010000140.1:0-5573 GCA_964344735.1 uncultured Piscirickettsiaceae bacterium | reverse complement strand
GTTGGTCCGGGATGATCCCGAGATCGATCAGCTCTACCCCGAGGTGCTGTAGCAGACCGAACAGGGTGTAGCGGTTGCTGTCATAAATCTGTCCTGAACCCAGCTCCTCTCCGGCCTGGCGCAGTTCGTCGCCGGTGGAGAAGAGGGCCACCCGCACCCGACGAACCACCTGGACCGTACCGTATCCGAGTGAGGCAATCATCCCCATCTCCGCCGCTCCCAGGATCTCCCCCGGCTGCAGTACTCGCTCTCCCTGAGCGATATCCTCTCCGGCTCGACGGACATTCTCTCCCGGGGTGTGGTGGTCGGCGCTGGAGAAGGTGACAGTCTCTCCAGTGCGAACCGCCTTCTCCTGCATGATGACGGTGTCGGCCCCCTCCGGGAGGGCGGCCCCGGTCATGATTCGTACCGCCTCTCCGGTCGTTACCACCCCGGAAAAAGTGGTGCCGGCGAAGGCGGTACCGATGACCTCGAGGGTGCATGCTCCTGTGGTGGGGAGATCCTCTCCCCGCAGGGCATAGCCATCCATCGCGGAGTTGTCGTAGGCGGGAACGGCAATCGGAGAGTGGATCTCCGCTGCCAGTGTGCGCCCGAAGGCATCGGAAATGGGCAGGGTCTCCAGCTCCTGGATCGGAGTGATCTGTTGAAAGATCGCCTCCAGGGCCTGTTCGAAAGGGAGCAGTTCGGCAGGGGGGGGGGTCATGATGGGTTATCTCCTGATGATCTGGTCAGTAATGAATTGGACAATGGTATCGGGGGTGTCGAGGTCGAGTCGCGGTAACGGAACATCGAGCGCGGCAGACTGTGGTAGCGCAATGGCAATGATTCGGGGATCCTCGGGGTAGAGTAGCGGCTGTTCCAGTTCGGGACGCCAGAGCTCGATCCGTGGGATCGGTTCATGTTTGAACCCTTCGACCAGGATCAGGTCGAGAGTCTCATGGTCCAGTCGAGGTAACAGTTGCTGCAGGTTGGGCTCGGTGTGTGGCGCGGGTTCCTCCCGGATCAACATGGTTCTGCGGGCAGAGGCTACCAGAATCTGGTCGGCCCCGGCATGGCGCAGGGTGTGGCTATCTTTGCCGGGCTGATCGAAGTCGACCTGATGGTGGGTGTGCTTGATTGCGGCACAACGTATCCCGAGTTGTCTCAATCGTGGAATCAGTTGGCTCAGCAGTGTGGTTTTGCCGGTTCCACTCCATGCAGCAAAGCCGATCAGCGGGGTTGGAGAGTGGATCATTCGGTCGTCTCCAGTTGCTGGTCGAGCTGTTGACGCTCTTCCGGGGTGTTGATATTGGTAAAAGCGAAGGGGTCGGGGAAGGGGGTGACCACCGGTTGTTGGGCCTCGAGCCAGTCACGCACCCGCAGACGGTCCTGCTGCAGCGCCTGTGCCACCGAGGTGAGTCTGGTGCGGTGAGCGAGGAAACAGAGCTGTTGCAGTTGTTGGGGATCCCGGGCTACCGCCACACCACGCTCCTCCTGTTCCAGCGCCTGTTGTAGTCGGGTCACCAGGTTGTTTGGGAGCAGCGGGGTATCGCAGGGGGTCACCATCACCAGAGGAGTCTCGATCCATCGCAGCGTTGCGGCAAGTCCGGCCAGCGGCCCCCGAAAGGCGGTGCTGTCGGTATCGCTGACCACCGGATAGCCCAGCGAATGGTACTGCTCCAGGTTGCGGTTGGCACTGATCAACAGGTTGTCGACCTGAGGTTGCAAACGCTCGATCACATGGGAGATCAGCGGCTTTCCACCCAGCAGTGTCAGCCCTTTATCCTCCCCACCCATGCGCCGTGCCCGTCCGCCCGCCAGTATGATCCCTGTTATTGCAGCCATCGGTAGAGTATATCCCGCCTCCCTGGTGGACTGGTGAATAGTTACCACAAAGTGCTGTCATTCCGTGTGGAGTCCTATTATCCTGCGAGAAGTGATGTCACTCTGCGGTTGAAGTTGTCATCCTGGGGGGGACTGAATCAGGAGAGCGTCGTGACGAGTAGTTCCGAAGGGGGTCGGTCGTGTTGTGATGTTGGGTGGCTGGTTCCGCTGCTGCTGTTGGCGGCCACGCTGTCGACACTGCTCCTGTTTCTGTTACTGGCACCGTATGCCCACCCCTCGGCAGATGATTACTGTATGGCCAGTGGGGTTCGTGAAGAGGGGCTTTGGCGGCATCTGTGGAACCACTATCTGGAGTGGAGTGGTCGTTACAGTGGCAATGCCCTCTACGCCCTCTATCCGCTCCTCTTTGGCCTGATTGCGGGATATGGTCTGCTCCCGGTGATCCTGTTGCCGTTGCTATTTGTGGCGACTAGCTATTTTCTCTCCAGACTGTTTCGGGTCCGACTGTTCGATCCGACAGTGATGATGATGGCGCTGATACTGCTGTCGGTCTATCTGCTGGGAATGGCCAGTAGTGCCACCTCGATCTACTGGATGGCCGGCTCGCTCTCTTACCAGTCGGCCAATATTCTCATTCTGATCATGCTTGGGTTGATGTTGACTCTGCGTGATCGACAGCGCCACGCTCAACCTTATCGCATGGTCTGGTCTCTACTGCTGCTTGTGGTATGGGTTGCCGTGGGCACCAATGAAACCGCCATGTTGGCGATTACAGCGATTATCCTGTTAGCGGTATCGGTTCATCTCGGTGTCGGTTGGCGACCGCTCGTCCCCTGGATTGGTCTGCTCGTCGTCGACTTGATCGGCTTTGCCATGGTCTATTTTGCTCCGGGTAATGCGGTCCGTGAGGGCACATTCCCTTTGCGACACGATCTGTTGCGTACTCTCCAGGGGAGTCTGGAGATGGGAGGGTGGACCCTGATCAACTGGCTCACCCATCCACTGGTCCTGCTGTCCGTGCTGCTGCTACCCTTTGCGGTTGCCAGGCTCCGATCCACTGCACGCGCTACCCTCTCGAACGGTCAACTGGTGCTACTGGCCGCCATCACTCTTTCGCTTCCGTTTATCCTGCAGATTCCAGCCTGGTGGGCTATGGGGGGGTGGCCTCCTCCCCGAACCGTTGACGCGATTTTCTTTCTCTTTCTCGTCAGTGCCATCGTTACCCTCAGTCAGCTACTGCTACGTTATCTTCCGACCGAGTGGTGGCCGCAGCTGAAGCCGGCTGCTACCGGTCGAGGATTCTGGTTGTTGATTACACTGGCCGCCGCCTTTGCCCTGACGACCTGGAGTGCACCACGGTTCCAGCGTGCCTATAGCGATCTACTGCATCGGGCTCCCCTCTTTCATGAATACATGACGGCCCGTTACCGGTTGATCGAGCAGACGGTTGCCGATGGTGAGCGGGTGGTACAGGTGCCGGGTTTTATCGCGCCGCCACCGAAGAGTATCTACTTCAACGATATTCTTCCGATCTCCCGGTATTGGAGGAATCGTTGTGTCGCGGACTACTTTGGGTTGGATCGAATCCGACGGGAGGCGAGTCGCCCGGTTACTCCGCAGGAGTAATCATCGCCTGGTCGGACCGGGTCGACTCGATTGCCACCGAATTCACGGTAGTGACGAACCGTTCCACTGCACCAGGTGTGGAGAGCGCTTCGGGGCTGGTGATCGGTAATGTGGGCCTAAATTGTCGTAAGAGTGCGGTAAAGAGACCGTCACCGTGATCAATCACCTCTCCCGACAGGCTCCAGAGTGGTGTGTCGCCAACTCCACAACTCGGAGAGCGGTTCTGGAGTAGTGCGCCGTGGAGTGGTTGGTGTTGGGTGATGAAGGTTTTGGCGGCCAATAGCAGGTGTTCGGTTGGGTCGAGTGTGGGGTTCTCTCTTCCACGTAGTCGTAGTTCGTGAGGAGGGGGAAGTACCCGTTCGAGCAGTGGGCGGGGAACGGTCATCCCTGCCGCGACCTCGGGGCAGAGGGGGATCAGCTGACAGTGGTGGCGGAGTAGGGCGATCAGTTCTGGAGCCCCCTTGTCACTCCCATCGTAGCGAACTGGGTCCCCCAAAATGCAGCGGCTGACCACTATCCGTGGCTGGGTACTCACTCCCCCCATCGTTGTTGTAGTAGGGTGGTGAGTGCATCGATATGGTCGGGGCGCTGGTTGAGTGCCGGGATATAGTTGAAGTCACGGCCACCCGCCTGTAGGAAAAGTTCCCGATTCTGGATTGCGATCTCCTCCAGGGTCTCGACACAGTCGGCCGAGAAGCCGGGGCAGGCCAGGGTTACCCGCTCAGTGCCACGACTGGCCAGCTGTTGCAGGGTTTCGTCGGTGTAGGGCTGGAGCCACTCCTCGCGTCCGAATCGGGACTGATAAACCACCATCAGCTCCTCTGTCGTCAGCCCCAAACGCTCTCTCACCAACGTGGCCGTGGCCTCGCACTGGTTGCAGAAGGGGTCACCAAGGTCGTGGTAGCGCTGTGGCAGACCATGGAACGAGAGCAGTAGTGGGGAGGGTTGAGGCGGCTGCTGTTGCAGATGCTCCCGAATCGATGATGCCAGGGCCTCGATGTAGCCAGGGTGGTCGTGGTAGTCGTGGATAAAGGTGAGATCTGGGATGTCGCGCCACTGTTGTAGTTCCGCACTGACCGCATCGAAGGTGGAGCCGGTAGTGGCGGCAGAGTATTGCGGAAAGAGGGGTAGGACGATGATGCGGTCGACCCGCTCCTGGCGAAGCTGTTGCAACGCCGAAGCGATCGAGGGGTTGCCGTAGCGCATGCCGAGCATAACCGGTACCGGTTCTCCTCGCACCGCCTGCAGCCGTTCAGCGACAGCTTGACGCTGAGCTTTGGAAATGACCAGCAGCGGCCCTCCCTCTCTGGTCCACACCTTACGATAGGCCCGGGCCACCCGGGATGGACGGGTGCGCAGGATGATTCCATGGAGGATCAGCCACCACGGCAAACGAGGCAGATCGACCACCCGTCGATCCCAGAGAAACTGAGCCAGGTAGCGGCGTAGTGCGGCCGGTGTTGCCTCGTCAGGGGTGCCGAGATTGGTCAGCAGAACCCCGGTACGGTGCCTTCCCATTCAGTCGTTGTGGCTGCCGTCACAGAAGGGGGCGGAGGCGGTGGCTCGACAACCACAGAGGTAGACGGTTTCACTCCGTTTGGCGGTAAACGGGACCGGCTGCAGTTCGGTCCCCTCATGGGAGCCGTCGCAGAAGGGTTGGGTGGCGCTACGGCCACAGGCACACCAGTAGTACTCCTGGCCGGCGGTCACCTCAACGGCGTAGGGGGATATCTGTGTGGCGATCGCCTGGGTCATGGTCTGCTCTCCTCGGTCTCTCTTCAGTAGAATCAAGTATAGCGGGTTTTTCCACTCCGTAGCAATTGAGAAAATAGCATTGATAAACATAGGGATATTTCGTTGTTTCCGGTGGTCTGAGGGGAGATTTGGTTGCATCGGCTTTACTGGAGGACTACACTGTAGGCAGACAGTGGACCACAACAGTATAAATGTTCCCATTTTTAATTGAGTACTATTGCAATGGATGTCTCACTACATACCGGTAATGGAAACCACTACGGCTTGCTCAAGCAGGGCGGTGATCGTGAGGATGGGGTTGGGGAGGTTCGATCTGAGCGTCCTGAGCGTCCTGAGCGTCCTGAGCGTCCTGAGCGTCCTGAGCGTCC
>CAYFOQ010000139.1:5206-5705 GCA_964344735.1 uncultured Piscirickettsiaceae bacterium | reverse complement strand
TCAGCAGTGCAGCCCACAGCAGCAGGGTGACCGCCGCTGGAATGATGCGCTCCAGCATCCAGACCGCTACCGCCAGCAGCATCACACCGAAGAAGGATTTGACCGCATCCATCCAGCTTCCGGCCCGTGGTAACAGCTTGCCGGCTGAGGTACCAATGGCGATCAATGGTGCTCCCATGCCGATACTGAGGGCGAACAGGGCCATTCCCCCCAGCACGGCATCTCCGGTCTGTCCGATGTAGATCAGGGCACCCGCCAGTGGCGCGGCGACACAAGGGCCGACGATCAGTGCCGAGAGCAGCCCCATAATGGCCACTCCAGTGAGCGATCCCCCCTGCTGGCGGTTGCTCAGGGTTGCCAGTCGGCCCTGAATCGAGGCCGGCATCTGCAGATCGTAGAAGCCGAACATCGATAGTGCCAGCAGTACGAAAATGAGGCTGAATAGGGAGAGAATCCAGGGGTTCTGGAAGGCGGCTTGGAGGTTTTGACCAAAGAGTCC
>CAYFOQ010000139.1:0-5177 GCA_964344735.1 uncultured Piscirickettsiaceae bacterium | reverse complement strand
GCCAGGACATAGACCAGTGACATGGTGAAGGCACGACGGGTAGTGAGCCCTTCACCCTGGCCGACGATGATGCCGGAGAGTATCGGAATCATCGGAAAGATACAGGGGGTGAAGGCGAGTAGCAGACCGAAGCCGAAGAAGCTGAGCAGTGTGAGCAGGGTGTTGCCGCTTCTTAGTGAGGCAGCGATCTGATCCTGCTCTGACAGCTCCGCGCTATCCACCGCGGTGGGGATGGGTGCCGGAGATGGGGTAATCGCCACCGGCGGCGTGGGTAGCGTGATGGTTACCTTCTTGGTGATCGGGGGGTAGCAGATTCCACGCTCGGCACACCCTTGATAGATCACCTTGAGAATGCCGCTGGATGGCGCATTTTCAGGTCGAATCAGTGGTAATCGGATCTGCTGGGTATTGTGGTAGACCTCCAATGTGCCGAAGAAGGGGTCCTCTTTGGTCTCACCCGGGGGGAGTTCGGGGGTTCCCAGTGCAAGGTTGTTGGGCTCATCCAGCAGAAAACGGAACTTGTTACGGTAGAGGTAGTGTTCTTCCGCAATCTCCCACTGCAGCAGAATCGCATTTGGCTCGGCTGGAGAGGGGGTAAAGCGGAACGCCTCGTCAGGATGGAGGGGATCGTCACTACTTCCAGCATCGAGCCCGAAGGAGTTCATCAGGTTATTCAGTCCCTGGGTCGGGCTGGGGATCTCTGCAGAGAGGGGGGTGCAGAGCAGCAAGAGCAGCAGAAGCAGTGGAGAAGTGGTGAGGCTACGATTCAGTTTCATCAGCTGGGTCCGGGTTGATTGGCGGGAGGTGGGAGGACTCTTCGATCCAGCGTAGATAGCGGTGAGAGCCCCGCTCGATCTGTAGTGAGATCACCTCCGGTAGTTCGTAGGGGTGAAGTGCATGAACCGCCTGCTCCACCCGCCCATAGTTTTCGGATGTACTCTTGATAATCAATAGAGTCTCCTGGTCTTGCACTATTCCCTCTTGCCAGTGATAGATCGAGGTGATGTTGTCGATCAGGTTGACACAGGCCGCAAGACGACGAGAGACTAGTTCGCGGGCGATACGCTCGCCCTGTAGACGATCGGGGCAGGTAACCAGGATCGTACAGAATGGGTGAGTTGGGTTGGCAGCATCTACCGACATGATTCCCGAGGATACAGTACAATTCAGCAGATATGAATCCTTCCATCCTGTTGTTGTTCTTCATCGCCATTCCTATACTGGAGATCTCACTCTTTATCGGTGTTGGTAGTGCGATCGGTACCGTAGCGACCTTGCTGCTAGTCATCGTAACGGCGGTAGTGGGGGTCACCTTGTTGCGGCAACAGGGACAGGGAACCCTACTCAATGCACGTGCTGCACTGGAGGCGGGGGAGGTTCCAGCACAGCAGTTGCTTGAGGGGGTGATCCTGTTGATCTGCGGTGTGTTGCTTCTCACCCCCGGATTTTTCACTGATCTACTCGGATTTGCCGGGTTGATCCCATCAATTCGCCGTGGAGTCATTCGCCGCTTCGTCTCACACCAGATCGGGACGCACGGGGTCAAGGCCGGGACCACATCAGGGCCAGGCGGAGTTGTGATCGAGGGGGAGTTTCATGAGAAGCGTACGCAGCGAGAACTGAAAAAGTAGTGTGACTATTCAGGGGGGGGGCCGTAACGGCATTCAGATGGCCCCTGAATAGTTACAAAGTAGATTGCTCAACCCTGTTATTGCGCCATAGATTTTTCTGATCAGGTGTCGCTCTTGACATCCTTAAGTCCGCCCCTATGATTAGCACTCCCAATGGGGGAGTGCTAATGGGTGCTTTCCCGGGTCGATGAGATTCAACACTAGATGACAAAGGAGAAAAGTCTATGAATTTGCGTCCTCTGCACGACCGTGTAGTCGTTCGCCGTATGGAAGAAGAGCGGATGTCCGCTGGTGGTATCGTGATCCCGGATTCGGCTACCGAGAAGCCCAGCCGGGGTGAGGTGATCGCCGTAGGCAATGGCAAGCTGCTCGATAGCGGTAGTCGCCAGGAGATGGATGTAAAGGTGGGGGACAAGGTATTGTTCGGCAAGTATGCCGGTACCGAGGTCAAGGTGGACGGTGAAGAGCTGATTGTGATGAGCGAAAGCGACATCATGGTCGTCATCGAAGGTTAAGTATAACGAGAAGTGAAGGAATAGAAGACGATGAGCGCAAAAGAAGTTAAATTTAGCGATGATGCCCGTCACCTGATGCTGGCTGGTGTCAATACTCTGGCCAATGCCGTCAAGGTTACTCTGGGACCGAAGGGACGCAATGTCGTTCTCGACAAGTCATTTGGAGCACCGACCATCACCAAGGATGGGGTCTCGGTTGCCAAAGAGATCGAGCTCGAGGACAAGTATGAGAATATGGGGGCACAGATGGTGAAAGAGGTCGCATCGCAGACCTCTGATGTGGCCGGTGACGGCACCACCACGGCAACGGTTCTGGCTCAGGCAATTATGCGTGAGGGGATGAAAGCGGTTGCTGCCGGTATGAATCCGATGGATCTCAAGCGTGGTATCGACAAGGCGGTGGTAGCGGCAGTGGCCCAGGTCAAGGAGATCTCTACTCCCTGTACCGATAGCAGTGCCATTGCCCAAGTGGGCACCATCTCAGCCAACTCCGATGAGTCGATTGGTAGCATTATTGCCGAGGCGATGGAGAAGGTGGGCAAAGAGGGGGTCATTACGGTTGAAGAGGGCAAGTCCTTCGAGAACGAGCTCGATGTGGTCGAGGGTATGCAGTTCGACCGCGGTTACCTCTCGCCTTACTTCGTCAATAACCAGCAAAACATGAGTGCCGAGCTGGAGGATCCATTTGTTCTCCTGTTCGACAAGAAAATCTCCAATATTCGTGATCTGCTGCAGATCCTCGAGGGGGTGGCTAAGGCTAGCCGGCCGTTGCTGATCATCGCTGAAGATGTCGAAGGTGAAGCGCTGGCAACTCTAGTGGTCAATACCATGCGTGGGATCGTCAAGGTGGCGGCGGTTAAGGCCCCAGGCTTCGGTGATCGTCGTAAGGCGATGTTGCAGGACATTGCTATCCTTACTGGTGGTCAGGTGATCTCTGAAGAGGTCGGCCTTTCACTGGAGAAGACGACACTGGATGATCTCGGTACCGCCAAGCGTATTGTCGTAGAGAAAGAGAACACCACGATTATCGATGGTGCTGGATCTGGTGAGGAGATCGAGGCTCGGGTTACCCAGATTCGCCAGCAGATCGAAACCACGACTTCCGACTATGACAAAGAGAAGTTGCAGGAGCGTGTCGCCAAGCTTGCCGGTGGTGTTGCGGTGATCAAGGTGGGTGCAGCAACCGAGGTCGAGATGAAGGAGAAAAAGGCTCGTGTAGAGGATGCCCTGCACGCCACCCGTGCGGCGGTTGAAGAGGGTGTCGTTCCCGGCGGTGGTGCCGCACTACTGCGTGCCCGTGCGGGTATCAGTGATCTCACCGGTGACAACCATGATCAGAATATGGGAATCAACATCATGCGCCGGGCCATGGAGGAGCCGTTGCGGCAGATCGTCTCCAATGCTGGCGATGAGGCCTCTGTTGTGGTCAACAAAGTACAAGAGGGTGAGGGTAACTACGGCTACAACGCGGCGAGTGGAGAGTTTGGGGATATGATTGCCATGGGTATTCTCGACCCGGCCAAGGTGACCCGTTCAGCATTACAGTACGCGGCCTCCGTTACTGGCCTGATGATCACTACCGAAGCGATGGTAGCAGAGATTCCGAAGGATGATGCTCCAATGCCGGATATGAGTGGTGGTATGGGTGGTATGGGCGGTATGATGTAAATTCGCTACTCTTTTTTGGAGTAGCAGGAGTAATGAAGCCCCCTTTTAAGCATTTGTTTTTAAGGGGGTTTTGTTTTTTGTAAAAGTTCGTGCCATCCAATCTTGGTGTTGACACCGGAGCAAACCCGCACTTATTCGCCGCATCCCGCAGTAGTGGCGAATAGCCACGCTTTTCCTCCGGCGTCAACAGTTAGCGTTTGTTGTCGATGGCAACCGAGTAATTGGTTACGACAATGAGCGAGGAAAAGGAGATCACAAGCATCTCGATAATGAGGAGTTCGGATACAACTTTTCAAATCCACAACAACTATTGCATGATTTTCTTGCAGATATAGAGAGGTGGGAAGATGAGAATATTTAATATTAGAGTTGGTGAGCCACTAGAAAACGCTCTTGACAGGGTGGGACAAGCGATGTCTGATCTTGAAGAAGGAAAAGAGCCGCAGCCATTTTTTGGTGTCGGATTTCAGACTATGGAACAGCTCTCAAAGGTATTTTCTCCGGTACGTTGGTCACTGCTTGAGCACCTGAAAGATCATGGGTCAGAATCCATCTATCAGTTGGCCAAGGAGACTGATCGAAACTATAGCAACGTTCACCGTGATGTTAAGGCATTACTGGAGTGGGGAGTGATTGAGAAGGATTCCGATGGTAAAGTGTTTGTTCCTTGGGACGAAATTGATGTCAAATGGCCGTTACTAAGTTATCAATAAACTCCCGAACAGCCTCAAATTTGGGTGTAAGCGACGGGAGTAATCTGTCGACGGCTTCCTGCTCTTCGGCCTTTCCTGATTTCTCCAGCTCGTTACAGAGGTCAGCCAGCGCGTTTGCACCAATGGTGCGAGCGGACGATTTCAGCTTATGTCCAAGCGCACCAATCTGTTTAAGTTCGCCGGCTGAATATGCATCATGGATCTCCTGCACGATCCCTTCGGACTGAGGGATGAAACTTTTCAGAAACAGTCTGTGTAAGGTAGGGTCTTCCCCTAGGACGGCATTTAAGGCGGTTAGATCTACCGTGGCTTCATCTGCTTCGGATTGCCGTTGGTTTGTTGATGAATTGTCGTCAAGTTCCTTGTTTTGATCGCTTTGGGTAGACTTCAAGGCGGGGAGGTACTCCATAAGCGTCTTCTTCATGCGTTTCAGTTCGATCGGTTTGGAAAGGTAGGCGTTCATTCCAATTTCGAGGCAGTGATCCTCTTCACCTTTCAGCGCATTGGCGGTTAGTGCGACAATCGGGGTGGGTTGCAGTCTTTTCTGCTGTTCAGTGCGGCGAATGGTGATCGTCAAGTCATAGCCGTCCATCTCAACCGCAGCAGTGACAACGATAAAAGGGGGGTGGACACAGCTTTACACCCCGATA
>CAYFOQ010000138.1:0-5714 GCA_964344735.1 uncultured Piscirickettsiaceae bacterium | reverse complement strand
CTGGCCGCAGACGGTTGCGATTCAGGAGTGCCAAAACTTTTGCAACGATTGATAATTGCCGGAAAAGGGCATTTTTTTCAGTGTGAGAGCCGAGGATCGCTGTGGTAGACAATCAACGTAAGTTTTTTCGTGTCAACGGGATGGCGCAGGTCAGTATCCACTATGTCCCCCGGAACCAGATTCGTCGTCTGGCAGAGGAGATCTACCAAGGGGGCGCACTGGAGGGGATGGTGGAGGCCAATCGCAATGTGCTGGAGGCCATCAGTGTGGTCAAGAAGCACGACCACGCGGTTGGTCGCGCACTCGAAGCGCTGAATGACAAGCTCGATGAGATGCTGAAACTGACCCAAGGCGGGGTGGTGGAGCAGACCGAGCCGCAGCCGATCAACTTCAGTGTTGGCGGCTGTCGCTTCTGTACCAATGAGGCCTACTCCCTGCGTGAGGCGATCGATATCTCGATTCGCTTCGGCAACATGGAGACGGTTCTGGCATTGGCACTGGTGCGGGATATTCGCAAGGCGGAGGAGTGTCCCTTCGGTCATTACGAGATGGCCGTACAGTTCCGTGCCATCTCCAAGTCCAACTCCACCATCATCGAACGTCAGGTGATGAGGGTGCAGCAGGAAGCGTTGCTGGCTCGGGCTGAATCCCGAATGGGGGAGGCTTAACCGATGGCGACCATCGCGCTGGCCCAATTGAATCCCCATGTAGGGGCGATTGTGGAGAATGGGGATCGTATTCTCACTGTGGCTCGTCGTAGTATCGAGGCCGGAGCTGACCTGGTGCTAACCCCGGAGCTCTCACTCTGTGGTTATCCACCCGAGGATCTGCTGCTACGACAGGGGTTTCTGGATCAGATCGAGGAGCAACTGGAACGGCTGCGGCAGCAGTTGCCCGGGATTGCGGTGGTGGTGGGCCACCCCTGTCGGGGAGATGGTGGTGTCCTCTACAATGGGGCCTCGGTACTCTATCGAGGAGAGTTGATCGCCCGTTACCATAAACAGGAGTTACCCAACTATGGGGTCTTCGATGAGAAGCGCTACTTTCAGCCCGGTACCGAGGTGGTGTCATTTTCGCTTGCGGGAGAGCGTTTCGCACTCACCATCTGTGAGGATTTGTGGCACGACCGAGTGATCCGACAGTGTGTGGATGCCAGGGCTACCGTGGTGCTCAATCTCAACGCTTCACCCTATCAGCTCGATAAACAGGGGCAGCGCGAGTCCCTGATCCGACGTCATGCCGCTGGAGACCGGCTGACCGTGGTCTACGTCAATCAAGTGGGGGGGCAGGACGAGCTGGTGTTCGATGGTTGCTCCTTCGTGATGGGAATAGCGGGTGAGGTCCGGTTGCGAGCCCCTGCCTTCGAAGAGTCGCTTCTGTTTTATGATACTACCGCCGATATCGATGAGCGGTCGCCACGACCGCAAGAGCCGCCGGAGTCGGAGCTCTATCGCGCCGTGGTGTTGGCGGTACGGGATTATGTGGATAAAAACCGTTTTCCCGAGGTGGTGATCGGTCTTTCCGGGGGGATCGATTCGGCATTGACTCTGGCGATTGCGGTCGATGCGCTGGGAGCGGAGCGGGTGACCGCAGTCTCGATGCCTTCAGACTATACCGCCTCGATGAGTGTCGAGGATGCACGGATCGAGGCCGAGCGTTTGGGCGTAGAGTTTCAGTTGATACCGATCCAGCCTCTTTTCAGCGCCTTTCTTGGTGCATTGGCAGATACCTTTGCAGAGACCGTCGTTGATTCGACCGAAGAGAATATTCAGGCTCGCTGTCGGGGGGTGATTCTGATGGCTCTAGCCAACAAGCGTAATGCCATGGTGTTGACCACCGGCAATAAGAGTGAGATGGCGGTTGGTTATGCCACACTCTATGGGGATATGGCCGGGGGGTATGCCCCCCTCAAGGATCTCTCCAAGGGGTTGGTTTACCGTTTGGCGGTATGGCGAAACCGTGAGGCCCAGGAGGCGGGCGAGTTGGAGGTGGTTCCACGACGGGTGATCGATCGCCCCCCCTCGGCGGAGCTGGCGCCTGGGCAGCAGGACTCCGATAGTCTCCCTCCTTATGATCAGCTCGATGCGATTCTCGAGCGTTATGTCGAGCGTCAGCAGTGTCCTCAGGAGATCATCGCGGCCGGGTTCGATCGTGAGGTGGTGGCGCGGGTGGTGGGTATGGTCGATCGCAATGAGTACAAGCGTCGCCAAGCCCCACCAGGGGCGCGAGTCACCTCACGGGCCTTTGGTCGTGACCGTCGTTTTCCCCTCACCTCCGGTTTTGTTCCCCGCAGTGGGAATGGGGGCTGAAAAGTGGACGATCATCCTGTAGAGTTGCCGGTTCCGAAAGCGCTGTTCCCCTGAATCCAAAGTGAAAAGGAAGCACCATGAAAGAGAATCTGATCGCCCCCTCCATCCTCTCGGCCGATTTTGCCCGCTTGGGTGAAGAGGTGGACAATGTTCTTGCCGCCGGCGCCGATATCGTCCATTTCGATGTGATGGATAACCACTACGTTCACATGATGGTCTCTCCAGTGGATCGCATCATCCCCGATTTTGCCAAGGCGGGAGCGACCTATATCACCTTCCATCCCGAGGCATCGGACCATATCGATCGTTCATTGGCGCTGATTCGTGAACAGGGTTGCAAGTCGGGGTTGGTATTCAATCCCGCTACACCGCTCTCCTATCTCGATTATGTGATGGACAAGGTGGATATGATTTTGCTGATGTCGGTCAACCCCGGTTTCGGTGGACAGAAGTTCATCCCCGCCACCATGGAGAAGTTGCGTCAGGCTCGAGCTCGGATCGACCAGAGTGGCTACGATATTCGTCTGGAGATTGACGGTGGGGTCAAGGCCGGCAATATCCGTGAGATTCGTGAGGCTGGTGCCGACACCTTCGTTGCCGGTTCAGCGATCTTCGGTGCCGGCAAGGATTCCGATCCCCACCACTATGACTCCATCATTCAAGAGATGCGGGACGAGCTGGCCAAGGCGGGTAGTTAGTTGCTGTCACTACCTCAAATGGTGTTGATCGATGTCGATGGTACGTTGGTCGACTCCGTTCCCGATCTCGCCTGGTGTGTCGATGAGATGATGGATCGGCTCGAGATGCCCCGACGAGGGGAGTCCCAGGTGCGACACTGGGTCGGCAATGGGGTCGAGCGACTGGTGCGACGGGCGTTGGTCAATGCCCTCGAAGGGGAGCCGGATCAGGAGCTGTTCGAGCGGGCCATGCCGATCTTCTCTGCACTCTATGCCGATAATACCAGTAAGCGTAGTCGGCTCTATCCCGGCGTCGTCGAGGGTTTGGACTGGTTGGCACGGCAGCCGGTGCGACTGGGTTGTGTCACCAACAAGGCGGAACGTTATACGTTGCCGCTGTTGCGCGATCTGGGGGTGCTTGAACGGTTCGAGATCGTGGTGAGTGGCGATACCCTGGCGACAAAAAAACCGGATCCTGGTCCACTGCTCCATGTGGCCAATCATTTTGGCGTCCCCCCGGAGAATGCACTCATGGTGGGAGACTCGATGAGCGATGTCAAAGCGGCGCGGGCTGCCGGTTTCACGATCGTCTGCATGAGCTATGGCTACAACCATGGTGAGGATATTCGTGACTATCATCCCGATGTAGTGATCGACTCCATGGCAGCACTGTCCGGTCTCTTTACTGCGGGGGTATGATGGAGCGGAGTCGCTTTCAACAGCTTGCCAGCGAGGGCTACAACCGCATCCCGATGACCCGGGAGATCCTGGCTGATATGGAGACTCCGCTCTCGGCCTACCGCAAGGTGGCGGAGGGGCCCTACAGCTACCTCTTCGAATCGGTTCAGGGGGGGGAGAAGTGGGGACGCTACTCTATCATCGGGTTGCCAGCCACTACCCTGTTGCGGGTGACGGGGCAGCGGATTACCCTGGAGCAGGAGGGGGAGGTGGTCGAGGAGGTGGAGAGCGCCGATCCGTTGGAGTGGATTGAGCAGTACCGCAAACGTTTTCATGTTGCCCGCTGTGAGGGTTTCCCCCGTTTTACTGGTGGACTGGTCGGTTGTTTCGGATACGATACGGTACGGTTGATCGAGGCGCGGGTCGCACAGAGTGCGCCTGAGGATCGGCTGGGAACTCCCGATATCATCCTGCTGGTCTCTGATGAGGTGTTGGTTTTTGACAACCTCAGCGGCAAGCTCCATATCGTCATTCATCTCGACCCTGCCGAGGAGGGGGCCTGGGAGCGTGGAGAGGAGCGTCTGGATCAGATTACCGCCCGGTTGGCTGCATCGGTCAAACCGCTGCATCACGCTGGCTCCAGTCAGGTGAGTGAGGAGGATTTTGTCTCCGGGTTCACACGAGATCGTTTCGAGGCTGCGGTGGAGCGGGTCCGACAGTATATCGTTGAGGGGGATGTGATGCAGGTGGTGTTGTCACAGCGGCTCTCGATTCCATTTCAGGCTCCTCCGCTCAACCTCTACCGGGCGTTACGCACACTCAACCCTTCCCCCTATATGTTCTTCCTCAATCTGGGGTCCTTTCATGTGGTGGGCTCCTCCCCGGAGATCCTGACTCGGGTGGAGGATGGGATGATCACCGTACGGCCGATTGCCGGTACGCGTCGACGGGGAGACGATGAGGTCGAAGACCGGGCGTTGGAACAGGAACTTTTGGCCGACCCCAAAGAGTTGGCAGAGCATCTCATGCTGATCGATCTTGGACGCAATGATGTGGGGCGGGTCGCGGAGACCGGAACGGTCGAACTGACAGAGAAGATGCAGGTCGAACGCTACTCTCATGTGATGCATATCGTCTCCAATGTGACCGGAAAGTTACGCCCGGAGATGAGTGCGATAGACGCCCTGCGAGCCACCTTCCCTGCCGGCACCGTCAGTGGGGCTCCGAAGATTCGGGCGATGGAGATCATCGATGAGCTGGAGCCGGTAAAACGGGGGATCTATGCCGGAGCCGTTGGCTACATCGGCTGGAACGGCAACATGGACACCGCTATCGCCATCCGTACTGCAGTAATCCAGGATGGGGTGCTGCATATTCAGGCCGGCGCAGGCGTAGTTCACGACTCGATACCTCGGCTGGAGTGGAAGGAGACCATGAACAAGGGGCGTGCCATTTTTCGTGCGGTAGCGATGGCGGAGGGGGGGTTGGAGTAGGGGGGGCAGACCAATTGTGACAAAAACGTAGAAGCAGGGTACCTTGATGTCCCAGACGTTTAATGATCGCATCCGGCCCTTTTTTAATCAGCGTCTGGTGGTGATGTCTGTCTCGTTTCAATCCGCGCCCCCGCATGGAGGGCGACTTTGTCGATGTTTGAGCATCGACAAAAAGTTGATGTTTCAATCCGCGCCCCCGCATGGAGGGCGACGCTCATCGGTCGCCGTGTAGCACAGATGCTAGTGTTTCAATCCGCGCCCCCGCATGGAGGGCGACTTTTGCGGCGGTCGAAAACGTTCGTTTCGGTAGGTTTCAATCCGCGCCCCCGCATGGAGGGCGACACCCCACGATCCGTGGAGGGCGCCGCGGCGCCCTTCGTTTCAATCCGCGCCCCCGCATGGAGGGCGACCGGCCGTGTATTTCCCGGCCACTAGGGCCAGTGCGTTTCAATCCGCGCCCCCGCATGGAGGGCGACCCAGAGAGTGTGATCCTGCTGTACTGGGACACTGTTTCAATCCGCGCCCCCGCATGGAGGGCGACGCGGCCGGGTATTTCC
>CAYFOQ010000137.1:0-5767 GCA_964344735.1 uncultured Piscirickettsiaceae bacterium | reverse complement strand
CCGCCCCTGCGGGATGCGGCGAATAAGTGCGGGTTTACTCCGGTGTCAACAAGGCGGCTCTCACGTCGCAGAACCGTCTCGGCAGTGGTGCGTTCCCGGGTCGTGATCTCGACGATTTCGTCGTAGCCGCGCCGGACCACCCGGAGATTGTCCTGTACCACATTCTCCCCCTTGGTGCCGAATTTGCTGCGGAGCTGCTCTTCAATGGCAGCGAACAGTTGTTGCTCACTCAGATTGGCTCGCTCCAGCAGTGGAGAGGCGGCAAAAAAGGCTCCCTGAAAGGCGTTGCCCTGCATCCGGAACTGTAGGTCGGGATTGGAGGCCTCCTCGCGGGCAACCTTGAAACCGTCGACAAAGTAGATGCGGATGTCGTGGTCGATGATGTACTGCTGAGCGTGGGGAGGAATCTGCTGCCACACCGCCTGTTGGTCCCCCAGGCTGCTCTGAATGATAAAGAACCCGTTGTCCTTCAGTCCATAAAGGGGATTGGAGTGGCTAAAGACGTTGGGGTCGGGAGAGAGCACCACATCGACATAGTGGTACTCACAGTTGAGACGGATGCGCTCCGGTGCGGCCGAGAGGTAGTAAGTGGTGGGCTGTCCCTTCTTCTCTGAACCATATTTGGGGTTGGCGCGAATGTCATAACCCAGTAGATCATAGAGGGTCATGGCCAGATTTTTGCCCGTGGTGATCGCCCCCCAGCCCCCAACCGAGTGCATCCGCATGGTGATCGCCCCGGGTGGTAGCAGATCCGGATTCTCTGACCCCTTCACCGCCAGTTCGGCAATGTGGGGATAGTGGTCGAGCAGCTCTTGTTGACGGATCTCTCCATTGGGGGTGTTGTGATCCCGAACAAAATCCACACCGAGATAGAAGAACTTACGTTGTGCACCTTCGGGCAGCATATTCTCGATGGCACCAATCAGCCCCTCCGGTTGTAGGTCCCGGGATCCCAGACCATAACTGGCGGAGTAGAGTGGAGGGACCTCCTGCAGGGTACGGTAGCGGTCGTAGGCTGGATAGGGTTTGTCGTCACTGCTGCGGCCATTCTCGATGCACTTGTTGATAGCGGCCCGGATCTCCCGGATCAGTGGCAGATCCTCGGCTAGTGGCTGGTCGGTTCGCTCCAGTATCGCCACCCCTTTGCGCCCCTTGAGCAGTCGACCGACCAGATCTCCCGGGAAAGGGCGGTAGAAGGTGAGATTGATCACCCCCACCTTGAGTCCACGGCTCTGGCGTAGATAGTCGGTCACCGCCTGTGCCTGTACCACCATCGAGCCTTGGCCACCGATGACATAATCGGCATCCTCCATTCGATATTGACCCACCCGCTGATAACGTCTGCCGGTAAGCTGGTAATACTCTGCCATCACCTCGTCGGCGATGGGGTTGATATGATCGAAGAAGTAGGGGCGTTGGGCTGCCACCGCCTGCATATAGGCATCCTGGTTTTGAACCGAACCGGAGGTGAGTGGATTATCGATATCCCACACCTCAGGAACCCGGCGGCGGTGGTCGCCATAGATCATCTGCTGGGCCGGTGTCTGGCAGGGGATGACGTCGTCAGGGTGACCGAGAAAGGTCTCGATCAACTCCCGCTCAGGTACCTGTAGTGGTTCAATCAGATGGGTGGTGAGAAATCCGTCCTGACCCACTGCCGCCGGAGTCAGAGAGAGTTCGGCAATCTTGCGGGCGATCAGATTGAGATCGGCCGCCTCTTGGGCGTCGTTGGCGAAAACCTGAAAGAATCCGGTGTCGTCGATGCAGTGGTAGTCATCATGGCCACAGTGGACATTGATTGAGCGAGGCCTTGGTGATGGCCCGGGTGCCGATATTGAGCACATAGGGGAGGCGCTTACCGACGGCGGCATAGAGCGACTCGTGCATGAATGCGACCCCTTGAGCAGAGGAGAAGTTGGTTGCCCGCAGACCGGTCATCGACATTCCGGCAGTGACCGCAGCCGCGGCATGTTCCGACTCCGGCTCGACGAAGATCAACGGACGACCGGAGATGTTGATGTGGCCATTGGCGCTCTCTTCGGCCCAGTACTCCCCCATCTGGGTGGAGGGGGTGATGGGGTAGGCCCCGGCGGCATCAGAGGCCTCGCGTTCACAGAGGATGACCGCACTGTTTCCATCCATTGCCATCCGTTTGCCGGGATACTGGAATGGGTGGTTGTTGTCGTCGTTGTTTTTCTTTCCAAACATCATGCATCCTCTCTTCTATGAAACCTCATTGCGGCTACGTGGGACTACTGATCCGACTGTAGTGTCAGCCGATCGGCAGGGACTCCTTACGGATAATTTTGCGGGCATCCTTGCCAACGGTCGGGAGACCTCCCTGACGGGAGAACCAGACAATGGCTCCGGTAGGGCAGCGTTCGATCGCCACTCGTGAGGCCAATTCGTTTCTGTTGTAGTCGATCACCGCCAGGTTGTTGCGGATTTCGATCAAGTTCTCGGGAGAGTCGACAGCACAGCGTTCACAGGCGGTACAGATCACCTCACATTCGGTTTCTGCCTCATCTCCACGGTCGAGGTTCTTGCAGGCGATAAAAAGTTGGTGTGAGACCGGGTGAATCTCGAACAGATCCTTGGGACAGACCTCCACGCAATCTCCACAGGCGGTGCAGCGAGACTCATCCACCACCGGCAGTCCGTGGTGATCGAGGTGGATGGCGTCGAATTCACAGACCACGGCGCAATCTCCCATGCCGAGGCAGCCCCAGGCACACCCTTTGCCCCCTCCTGCTACCAAGGCAGCAGCACGACAGCTCTCGACTCCGCTGTAACTGGCCCGGATGCGTGCCACATGGTCACCGCCGGCACAGGCGAGCCGAGCGACCCGCTTCTCGTGTTGTTGTAGTTCACCGCCAAGAAAGTGGGCGATCTGCTGTAGCTGGCTCTGGGTACCGACGGTACACATCCCGGCATCTTTGCGGGCTGCCAGTAGATCTTCGGCGAAAGGGCGACATCCGGGGGAGCCGCAGGCCCCACAGTTGGTATTGGGGAGCAGGCTCTCGATCAGATCGAGCCGGGGATCCTCTTCAATCTGTAATCGACGATTGGCGATGGCCAACAGCAGGGCCAGTCCTCCTCCCAGCAGCAGCATATAGAGAGTTGCCAGTGGAATGGTCGGTAGCGCGATCACGGGTGGCTTCCTGGAACGGAGAAAAGGCTCTGCGCCACACCCGGTGCAATCTGCAGTGGAGAAACCAATTTAATACCCTCCCAGTCTTTCATTGGTTTTTTTAATTTCGGATCTATTTTATGGGGAGGGTTGATTATTTATCCATTAAATAGTATCTATTGCTTGTATTGAATAAATAAATATCAGGAGCCGAAATGAAACGGGGAAAGCAGGTCTACTACAAAAAGGATCGACTGAAAAAGTTGCGAGCCTTCTGTGCCACTGCCCAACTCGGTAGTTTCAGTGGTGCTGCCACCCATCTCAATATGAGTCAGCCCACCATCTCGTTACAGATCCAGGCGCTGGAGAACGAGTTCGAGGTGATCCTGTTCGAGCGCAAGGGAAGTGGGATCAAGCTCACCCCCGAGGGGGAGATTCTGTTTCGGCTGGCACAGCCCCTGGTGCAGGGGATGGATAAGCTGCACGAGACCTTCACGGCCCACTACGGCAAGATGGATAGCGGGGAGTTGAAGATCGCCGCCGGGGAGTCGACCATCCTCTATGTGCTGGCGGAACCCATTCGAAAATATGCCGAGGAGTACCCGGGAATTCACCTCACATTGGCCAATGTGACCGGGCGAGACGGTCTGGCAATGCTCCATGCCGATGAGGTCGATCTCGCCATCGGTTCGATGCTGGAGGTTCCCGATGAGATCGTCTACGAGCCGATCGTCACCTACAATCCGACGCTGATCACTCCGCTCGACCATCCGTTGGCACAGCAGCAGCAGGTAACGCTGGCCGATATCAGCCCCTATGGACTCATTCTCCCTCCACACCATCTCAGCACCTGGCGGATCGTTGACATGGTCTTTCGGCAGAATGGTCTGGAGTATCGGGTCGCACTGGAGGCGGGAGGTTGGGAGATCATTAAAAAATATGTCGAGATCGGCATGGGCATTTCGATTGTCACCGACGTCTGCCTGACCGGCAGTGAGGCGGTCTGCCGTTTTCCTCTGGATGACTATTTTCCCCAACGGACCTATGGCATCGTCCGGCGCCGTGGTCGTTTTCTCTCCCCCCAGGCGATTCGCTTCATGGAGATGATCCGGGATCACTACCGGTAGAACACGGCGCTACGACAGGAAGTATCAATCGTTGCAACAGTTTGGGCACTCCTGAATGGCAACCGTCTGCGGCCAGGGAAGGCCGCAGCCGAGCGACACAGGGATGTGCTTGAGCGTGTTGCGATTCAGGAGTGCCCAAACTTTTGCAACGATTGATCAGTTACTGTGGGGTTCGGTGAAAGGTGGTGGCCCCACATTGCGGACAGGCAGGAATGATCACCGTTTCGTCAAAGTTCATGGTGTGACCACACTCGGTGCAGACCAGGCTGCCCATTCCCAACAGCTCGCCCTGCTGGTAGATCTGCTCGGCACGGGCAGCGGCATCGAGGCGGTCCAGCGCCACTCGAGTGGGGTCGGCCAGCTGGGTGAAGAGGTCGCGCAGGCGATCCTCCAGCAGGGTCTCCTCCAGTTGAAACCAGCGTTCGATATCCTCTCCGGTCTCGGCCAAAAAAGTACCGGCGCTCTCAAGATCTCGTTGCAGGTAGCCAGCGACCGCATCGACCTCCTCACGACTCAGCTCACTCCATTCACTACCGCTCTCCCGCAGCTCTTGTAGCAAATGGGCCACACTGCTCCTCTCCTCCTCATGCTTTTCCAGACGTTGCTGTAGTCGATCCCGCAGGGCGTGGTAAAACTCGATCAGGGGGGATGAATCGTGCATATTCATGGGATGGCTCCGACAGGGTCTCTCTACCCCAATCTTAGCACCATTACTGCCGAACGCATCGAATATGTGGCTATAATAGGGGCCGAATCGTTACCGTCACTTTTTAAATTTCCAGGTATCAGACCACTTCATGGAAGAGCAATATACCCCTCGGGAGATCGAGCAGGAGGCCCAGCACTACTGGGAGCAGAATCGAACCTTTATGGTTGAAGAGGATGACACGCGAGAGAAGTTCTATGCGTTGTCGATGTTTCCCTACCCCAGTGGCAAACTCCACATGGGGCATGTGCGTAACTACACCATCGGCGATGTGATCGCCCGCTTCCAGCGAATGCAGGGGAAGAATGTGCTGCAGCCGATGGGGTGGGACGCCTTTGGCCTGCCGGCAGAGAACGCTGCCATTCAGAATCGAGTGCCGCCAGCACAGTGGACCTATCGTAATATCGATGAGATGCGCAGCCAGCTCCAGCGCCTGGGTTATGGTTATAACTGGAATCGGGAGATCGCCACCTGTCATCCCGAATATTACCGTTGGGAGCAGTGGCTTTTTACTCGACTGTTGCAGCGGGGGTTGGTCTATAAGAAGAGCGCGGTGGTCAACTGGGATCCGGTAGATCAGACCGTTCTGGCCAATGAACAGGTGGTTGATGGTTGCGGTTGGCGCTCTGGGGCTCCGGTGGAGAGAAGAGAGATCCCGCAGTGGTTCATGAAGATTACCGACTATGCCGAGGAGTTGCTGCAGGGACTGGATCAACTCGAGGGTTGGCCGAGTGCCGTGAGAACGATGCAGGCCAACTGGATTGGACGTTCAGAGGGGGTGGAGTTGGCGTTCGATCGGGATGA
>CAYFOQ010000136.1:0-5867 GCA_964344735.1 uncultured Piscirickettsiaceae bacterium | reverse complement strand
CAAGATATTGCGCCCGGTGATCTCGGAAAACATCTGGAACAGCCGGCGGATCTCTACCCCTTCAAGATCGAGCGTAATCGGGAAGAGCGACTCATGCTCCCCCACCTCCAGATAGTTACTCTTCTCTTCCTTCCCGATAAAGGTACGACGCTGCTGCCGCACGGTCCGGGGCTGCGGCTCCGGCAACTGCGGACCCAGCGCGGCATTGCGCTCCATCCGTGCAATGCTCTCTTCCACCACCTGATCGACCACCTCCTCAAAGTTGTTGGGGCGCTCCTCACGCTGAACCCAGGAGGAACCGACACACCCACTCAATGAGTGGAAGAGGAGTAGTGCAACCACCCACCGTTGCGGACTCATCACGGCTGCCCCTTTGCGGTTTCCACCAGCCTCAAAGGAATCCCGACCGAACCGATGGCGATCATCCATGGCTGCTGCTCCAACTGTAACTGCAGCCGTCCCGGTGCCATCTCCTCAACGATCGCCCCCTCGATGCCCAACGGTTCACCGACCCGAATCAGGTACTGCTCTCCCAGGCGGTTGCGAATGGTGGCGATTGACCGCTGTTGGGATAACATAACCCCCATCAGACGATAACTCTTCAGCTCATCACGCTGTAATGGGGGCAACTGTCGCTCCGTTGGACGCTCTTCGGGAACCGCAACGGCAACCGCAGGAGTCACGGGATCGACACGGGTCGGCTTGCGAAAGGGGTTACGCAGCTCCTCAGCCAGGACTACCGATGCTGAAACGGAAAAAAGCAGCACCAGCGGGAGCACCCAACGCCCAGTCAGCGTCATCATTTTGACGCACCACGACTATCGGATGCTGGATCGATACGGTGACGATCGCTCTGGTAGGTTGATAGCTGTACCTCCACCACCACCCTCCCCTCATCCCGGTTAGTGGATGCCTTCCCCGTTCCGGATGGCTCGATCAGGGTGACGATCTTCTCTTCATCGATATGAATCATTTTGCCAAACTCCAGCAGTGCCTCGCGCAGACGCAGGTAGTCGAGAAAGTCCCCCTGCGCCCGCAGGTGGATCCGAATCCGGTAGAAGAGAGGCGGTAAACGATCCTCTTCACTCCCACGCTCCGGGGTCGCGGCTGCGACAATCGGCTCCACCCCCATTTTGTTCAGTTTGATCACCTCGACATGGTTGCTCCGTGCAATCTCGTGCACCTGACGATAGAAGCGATCGATCTCCCGTTCTGCATACATCATGCCAATCAGCCGTTGCAGCCGGTCACCGGCCTCCGTAGTCCGCTGCTGACGCTGCTCCAGAACAGTCCGTACTCGCTCACGCTCCTGCTGCAATACCGGCAACCGCTCCAACTGCTGTTGTAACCGGGTAATCTCGGCATCGGTCGGTAGAAACAGCCAGAACAGATCGGCCACGATCATCACCACCACCAACACCGGCCAGAGCCAGGCCAACCCTACCCCCTCGCTGACGGAGTCGTGCCGTAGCCCCGGATCCGGATCCGCCGAACGCCACTGCCGCAGCAGGTCTCCCAGATCGGCATTCCAGTCAATGGCCATTACGCTCCCCCGCTGTCGGATCGGCCGGCTCCACTGGGGAGCGGATAACGGCACACTCCAGCAAAAAACTGCGCCCGTCACGAGATTGGCTGGCGATCATGGTCAAGGAGACTCGACTAAAACGACCGGTTCCCCGTAATCGCTCCACCATCTCCAAGATCTCCTCATCCCGCGCTGCCACCCCCTGAACCACCCACTGTTCGCCTGGCTGTTTTTCGACCCGGACCAACTGCACCCCGAGAGGCACCTGTCGTACCAGCGTCTGTAACACCCGAAAACTGGAGGCATGATTGTTCTCCATGGTCCCGGCTGCATCGAGGCGCAGTTGTAGCGTCACCATCTCCGTGGTCAATCGCTCCAACTGCTGGTTGGTCTGGGAAATTGCCCGCTCTTCACGTTCCACCTCGATCACCGCTGACTGCAGTCGCTGACGCTGTTCGAGCTGGTCGTAATTGACCCCGAGTGTTGCCGCCAACAGCGGAAGCCCCAACAGGGCACTCCAGAAGTGGAGTAGAAATCGGCTCTTGCGTGACCGTTTCAACGACCGGTAGTTTGGCAGCAGGTTGACTACCCGGCTCCCCCAAAGCAGATGACCCTCCGGCCGAAACAGCTCTAACCGCCGCAGCCCCAACCCCAGGGTCACCAACAGTGCTTCCTGGTCATGCTCCTGCTGGAATCGTTCCGCCACGATCGCCGGGGCATCAAAAATATCGTTGACCACCCCGACCTCGAGCTGTTGACTGGCCATCGACTGGCGCAACTCCTCTCCATGCTCGACCACATTGCGAATATCCGACAGCAGCAGGACATGGTGGTTCGAGTGGCTCTCCGGTTCCACTCCACCACCGCGGAGGACCCCACTCACCTGGGTGGCATAAGCGCTGAACAGCTGCTCCACCTCATCAACATCGAGGGCCAAACCATGGACCATCTTGTGGCGTAGCTGCTCATTGCCATAAAGCTCGGTCAACTCCGGAATCCCCTCCTCCAGGACCGTCACGAAGTCCCCCCCCTTGACGATTTCACAGATCGCGATCTCTCCCCTCTCCTTCCGCCGCAACCAGCGGTTCAAGGCCCGCCAGATCGAAAAGTTGTGGGTATCCACCATCACCGTCCTCAACCCTGCCAACGCAGCGATATCGACCAGTTGCTGCACCAACTGCCGAGGGGCGGCAACCATACAGGCCTGCATGGTCTCACCACTAGAGTCTCGTCCGAAGCTGAGAAAGTCGACCAGATACTCATCCGCCGGAGAGGGCATCCAGGAGAAGATATCCCACAGCCCGCCCATCTTCGCGGCACTCTGAAACTCCTCTTCACTCATCAGCGGCATCTCGGTCTTGCGGATGATCACATCGTGGGTAGGAATCGAAAGTGCGGCATCACGGTTGCGGATTCCGTTGCGACGCAGCAGCTCCATCAACGCCTCTCCAGATCGCTGGGGATCATCGAGAAAGGAACCAGCTCCGGTCTCACTCTCCAGATGGATGAAGTCGTAGACTCGAACCCGGGGGAGTCTACGGCCCTCGTCCACCACGGCAATCGCCAGGGTGGTCGCACTGATATAGACCGCAACCAACTGCTCCTGGGAACGGGCAATACGCTGTAACAGTCCCATACTCAGCTCTCAATAATCCTCACGCCAACCATCGATCACCAGTCGGTTACCCGGAGCTGGGCTCACCACCACATTGTTCTGAACCGACCAGGGATCCTCCGAACTGGCCGCAATATTCTGTAGTACGCCACCCAGGGAGTAGTAGGTCTGTCCCCGGTGGTGTACCCCCCCTTTCAACACCCCTTGACCCACATGACGGCTGAAGCGGGGCGCTCCACAATACATATCGACCCCAACCAGGCTAGCGTTACCCGAAGCACAACGGTTGTCGACATCGGGGGTAAAGAGCGGATAGTAGGCCACCCCACGACGAACGTTGGGGCGGTCGGTCACCTTCACTCCAAGAGCCAACGGGGCGTACCACCCCCGCACCGGTGCAGGGGGACAGCTGCTGGTACCGGTGGCATTGATGATGATCGGTGCAGTGGTGATCGAGGCGTGGGGCAGACCAACCCGTGGCGAGGGGAATTCGGGATCGACGATGCCGTAGAGACGATTCTGACTGGTGAGATCATAGAGATCCCCCTCATCGCTGGTGGCGTAGTAGAGCCAGAGCGAGCCCCTGGCAGCAGTCGCGCCGTGATAGACCAGTCGACCATTGGCGCTGGTCATCGCCCCATCCCGAAATAGTCTCCCGATCCGCGCTGCTGGCAGAGAGACCGTAGTTGCTAACGGAAGATCGACCCCATCGGAGAGATCCACCTTCCACAGCGTACCCTCGATATCGGGCACATAGGCGATCGCTCCGGCATGACGAAAATCACTGACGGCATCGGCATCGATCAGCGTTGGTCCGGCCACCACCGAATTGACCACCGCCCCATCCACCTCATCGAGATCGGCCCGCCACAACAACCGCCCATCCTGTTCCAGATCCATCACATAGAGGGCCGCACCGTCGATCGCGCTGCGGTTCTGATTGTAGCCGTTCCCAAATACCGCGGTCCAACGTCCACCGGCACTGGTCTGCAAGTGGGTAATCACCGGCCGCGAGACCGCCTCCCCCAACTTCGAATAGTCCCAGTGGGGATCGATGGTGGCGCCCTCTGCGTAGGAGTGATCGGTGATCTCCCCTGAATGGTTCCAATAACGGACTCTTTCGTGCTCCGGCTGATTCTCCAGGGAGAAGAGGTGACGTGGGGCATCCGGGTCAGTGATATCGAGCGCGAAATAACCATTGCCGCCGGCACCGAGCCCAGCCAGCAACAGGGTGCGCCACGCTCCATCGATCTCGACATCCTTCACCACCACGGCCCCATCGATCGCAAAAATGGCGTTACTGGTCGCCGGAAAGGCGTGATGGACATCCATCTGCTGCAGCTGCGGCAACAGAGCGGGGGGGATGAATCCCCAGATTTCGTGACCATCGGCGGCATCGAAGGCGTGCAGTATCCCATCATTGCTGGCCGCATAGACCACATCCCGACGTTGAGCCTGCGCCACCTGGAAGTCGGAATAGCCGGCCCGATAGCGGTGGGCACTCTCACGCCAACTCTGGCTGTTATCATGCAACTGCGCCGCCGGCGCCGAGACCACCGCCACCTCGGCGTGGTAGATATCCCCCAGCTTCCAGCGCCACTCTGCGGTAGGGGCCGGATTGAGTCGAGTTCCGGCAACGGCATACTCATCAAAGGCATCTTCCCCCCGGATAAACCGGATCAATCGCTCCGCCTCCGGAATGGGATCGAGACCACCCAACGAGGCATCGGGATAGAGGGTGGTGGCCAGCAGTTCGGCTCGATCCGGGGTGAAGTTGTTGTAGCCCGAGGCCACCGCATCCGGCAGGGTCGGGTCGACGGTAAAGAGTTTTCGACTGTCGGGAGTCCGTTGATTGAGCAGCTCACCAGCATCCCACAGCTGGGGCTCCAGCAGAGACCCATCCTGGTTGGAAAGCGCATAACGGGTGAGATGCCCCTCCCACTGGTGATCCTTGTGGTAGATAAAGTGGGAGCGATAGAGGCTATTGCCCTTGCGCAGGGCCGGCATGGTGACGGGTGAGGTAAAAGAGAACTCCAACCGCTCGTCGATCGCCTTGCGAATCGCCAGTGCCAGCTTGGCATAGAGCTCTTCCCAGTTCTCGGCATAGAGCGGAACCGCGGGTGGCGTACGGCCCGGATCACCCGCTGCAGCCAGATCCTCGTAATTACTGAAGCTGGTTCCACCACCGAGCATGAAACCGATCACAAAGGTCTTGACGCCATAGTTCTGCTGCAGGGTAGTGACGATATTGCGAGCCCCCTCATGTCCACTCCAGACCCCGTCACTGATGACGATCATAAAATTTTTCTGCAGATCGATACTCTCCTCCCCTACCGTACAGCGAGTATCGTCGTAGGGCCAACAGGGGGTATTGAACCGGCTTTGGGCCTCGTTCATGGCCACCTCCAGATCGGTTCCACCACCGGCGGTCACGGCATCGATGTTATCCCGAATCTCACCAGCACCCGCACGACTGATACAGGTGATCATCTCGGCCGAACTGGCCCAGGTCATCAAGCCAAAGTTGGCCCCCTGATTGAGGTCAGAGTCAGAGACCACCGCCTTGATCACCTTCTTGGCCTGCTCCAGGCGATTACTGGCACCGACACTCTGCTCGTGCACCCCATCGGCACTGAAGCGCTGGAAACGGTTGTTATAATAGCCAGCCACCAGCAGATCACCATCATCCAGCCCATTGGCATCACTATACCCGGCACTATTCATTAC
>CAYFOQ010000135.1:0-5940 GCA_964344735.1 uncultured Piscirickettsiaceae bacterium | reverse complement strand
GAAAGCGGCGGTCCCATTTCTGTAACTCGATGGTCGCCACCGTGCTACTGAATCACGATATTGGGGAACTTGGTGGTGTACTCCCTCCGCTGCAACGCCAGTCGAGCCGCGGTCCGGCGGGCGATCTCACGATAGCTTCGGGCCACCTGCCCCTCCGGATCGGCCACTACCGTTGGCTTGCCACCATCGGTATCACTGCGGATCTGCTTATCCAGCGGCAGCCCACCGAGGAAATCGATATGCTCCTGCTCCGCCATCCGGCGCCCCCCACCCTCGGCAAAAATATGCTCTTCATGGCCACAATTGGAACAGATATGAATACTCATATTCTCCACCACCCCTAACACCGGAACCTCCACCTTCTCGAACATTTTCAACCCCTTGACCGCATCGAGCAGAGCGATATCCTGAGGAGTCGTGACGATCACCGCACCGCTGACCGGAATCTTCTGCGCCAGTGTAAGCTGAGTATCACCGGTACCGGGCGGCAGATCGACCACCAGATAGTCCAGATCCTCCCACATCGTCTCCTTCAATAACTGCTCCAGGGCCTGGGTCACCATCGGTCCACGCCAGATCATCGGGGTATCCTCCTCCACCAGATAACCGATTGACATCGACTGTAGATGATAGGAGTTGACCGGCTTGAGACGCTTGCCATCGGGGGATTCAGGACGGGCCCCTTGGGCCCCCAACATACGGGGTTGGCTGGGACCATAGATGTCGGCATCGAGCATCCCGACCTTGGCCCCCTCTGCAGAGAGCGCCAGTGCCAGATTGACCGCGGTGGTAGACTTGCCCACCCCCCCTTTCCCGGAGGCGACGGCGATGATGTTTTTCACTCCGGGAATGGTCTGAACCCCCTTTTGCACCGCATGAGCCGCTACGCTCCACGCTACCTTGACCTCTACTGCCGTCACACCATCCAGCTTCTCTACCGCACTCCGAACCTGTCCTGCAAGCTCTTCGACGTAGCCAGCCGCGGGGAAACCCAGCTCAACCGCTATGGTAACCTGCCCCCCCTCCAGGGCGATCTCCTGGATGCACTTGGCGGAGACCAGATCACTCTCCATGTAGGGATCAACAAAACGCTTGAGGGCAGCCTCCACCACATCACGGTTCAATTCAGACATCGATTATACTCTCCATGCTTATCGAAGGTTTTTACCTGTTCTTGATAAAAATTGTTGGGTATTATTACCGCTAACACCAACCACTGCAATCCCTAATTCTGACTGAGGTCGGGATAGCAGATGTGGAGTGGCGCCCAATCCGCTAAAATATGGCGCCACCCCCTGAGCAGAGAGCCGTTACCATGTCCGAGGCCGCGACCCGTAAAATTCTGATCACCAGCGCCCTGCCCTACGCCAACGGAAGCATCCACATTGGCCATTTGGTGGAGTATATGCAGACCGACATCTGGGCTCGGTTTCAAAAAATGCGGGGGCACCACTGCCATTATGTCTGTGCCGATGATGCCCATGGCACCCCAATCATGCTTCGGGCCCAGAACGAAGGGATCTCTGCTGAAGCGCTGATCGACCGGGTGAGTACCGAACATCAGCAGGATTTCGCCGACTTTCTGATCGAATTCGACAACTACCACTCTACCCACTCCGATGAGAATCGCGAGCTCGCCACCACCATCTACCGCCGCCTGCGGGAGGGGGGACATATCGTTTCCCGAACGATCGAGCAGGCCTACGATCCGGAGCGGGAGATATTCCTTCCCGACCGTTTCATCAAGGGCAGTTGCCCACGCTGTGGCGCAGAAGAGCAGTATGGCGATAACTGTGAGGTTTGTGGAGCCACTTACTCTCCGGCAGAGCTGAAGAATGCGGTCTCTGCGATCTCGGGTGCTACTCCGGTGACCCGGGAGTCAGAGCACTACTTTTTCCGTCTGGCCGATTTCGAAGCGATGCTGCGCCAGTGGACGCACGGCGGCCACCTGCAGCCGGAGGTGGCTCACAAACTTGACGAGTGGTTTGAACAGGGGCTACAACAGTGGGACATCTCCCGGGATTCCCCCTACTTTGGTTTTGAAATCCCCGATACCGAGGGCAAGTACTTCTATGTCTGGCTCGATGCCCCGATCGGCTACATGGCCAGCTTCAAACAGCTCTGTGACCGCGAAGGGATCGACTTCGAGCAGTGGTGGGGCCCCGAGAGCGACAGCGAGCTCTACCACTTCATCGGCAAGGATATCATCTACTTTCACGCCCTGTTCTGGCCCGCCATGCTCTCCGGTGCCGGCTTTCGCACCCCGACTGCAATCCACGCCCACGGCTTTCTTACCGTCAACGGTCAAAAGATGTCCAAGAGCCGCGGCACCTTCATCAAGGCTCGCACCTGGCTCGATCACCTCAACCCCGAGACGCTACGCTACTACTTTGCCGCCAAACTGGGAGACGGTGTAGATGACATCGACCTCAACCTGGAAGATTTTCAGGCTCGGGTCAATGCCGATCTGGTTGGCAAGGTGATCAACATTGCCAGCCGCTGTGCCGGTTTCATCAACAAGCGGTTCAACGGTAGACTCACCCCGGAGTGCAGCGAACCGGCGCTCTACCAGGATTTCGTCACTGCGGGTGAGGAGATTGCCCACCACTATGAGGGCCGAGCCTTTGGTCGAGCCATTCGTGAGATCATGGCACTGGCCGATCGCGCCAACCGCTACATCGACGACAAGAAACCCTGGGTGCTGGCCAAAGAGGCTGGACGGGAGCAGGAAGTACAGCAGGCCTGCAGTGTCGGCCTCAACCTCTATCGAGTGTTGATCACCTATCTCAAACCGGTACTTCCGGGAATTGCGGCGGCATCGGAACGATTCCTCAACATACCGCCACTCGACTGGCAGGCGCTCGAACGACCGCTCCTCGATCACACCATCGAACGTTTCACCCCACTACTGCAACGGGTAGATGAGAGCGCTATCGCAGCGATGTTGGAGGCATCGAGAGAGTCGCTCCAGGCCGTAACGGATCAACCCTCTGCGAATGATGACCACCAATCGAAACAGGAGAACACCATGGAACCGATTGCCGAGACCATCGACTACGACACCTTCTCCCGACTCGACCTTCGGGTGGTCCGAATTGTCTCTGCCACCACCGTCGAGGGGGCCGATCGACTGCTACAGCTCACCCTCGACCTCGGGGAGGAGAAACGCCAGGTCTTCGCCGGGATCAAGTCGGCCTACTCCCCAGAGCAACTGGAGGGGCGATTGACGGTGATGGTAGCCAACCTCGCCCCCCGCAAGATGCGTTTCGGTCTCTCTGAAGGGATGGTGCTGGCCGCCAGTGGTGAACAAGAGGGGCTCTTTCTGCTGCAACCTGATGAGGGTGCCCAGCCTGGCATGCGGATCCGCTGATGCCAGAAATCGCCCTGATTTTGATCAGTACCATTCTGGTCAACAACTTCGTTCTGGTTAAGTTTCTGGGGCTCTGCCCCTTCATGGGGGTATCCCGCAAGCTCGAGACCGCCATCGGCATGGGGTTTGCCACCACCTTCGTTCTCACTCTCTCGGCAGCACTCAGTTATCTGGTCAACCACTACTTGCTATTACCGCTGGGACTGGAATATCTCCGCACCATCGCCTTCATTCTGGTCATCGCCACCGTGGTCAACTTCACCGAAATGTTTGTCCACAAAACCAGTCCGATGCTTTATCAGGTACTGGGGATCTTCCTGCCACTGATCACCACCAACTGTGCAGTACTCGGTGTTGCCCTACTCAATACCCGGGAGCAACACAGTTTCATTGAATCAGCCGCCTTCGGCTTTGGCGCTGCCATCGGCTTCTCACTGGTACTGGTCGCCTTCGCCGCGATTCGCGAGCGAACCACAACGGCCGACGTACCACAGCCGTTCCAGGGGACATCGATCGCCATGATCACGGCCGGGCTGATGTCGATCGCCTTTATGGGATTCTCGGGGCTGACATAATGGTTAGCGCCATCCTCGCCATCACGCTGCTGGCCGCCGGCTTTGGCGCACTGCTTGGTTTTGCCGCAGTCCGTTACCGGGTAGAGGGAGATCCGATCGTCGATGAGATCGACCAGGTACTACCACAAACCCAATGTGGCCAGTGTGGCTATCCCGGCTGTCGTCCCTATGCCGAAGCGATTGCGCACGAAGGGGCGGAGATCAATCTCTGTCCACCAGGCGGAGAGAGCGTGATGGTGACGTTGGCCGATCTGCTCGATCGTGAACCGGTGGCGCTGGAGAAGGATATCCGCGGCCCCTCGATCGCCCGTATCGATGAGCAGAGCTGCATCGGCTGCACCCTCTGTATCCAGGCCTGTCCGGTCGATGCCATACTGGGGGCGGCCAAGCAGATGCATACCGTGATCGAGCGGGAGTGTACCGGGTGTGAACTCTGTCTCCCCCCGTGTCCGGTGGACTGCATCTCCATGGAGCTGGTCGCCATGACCATCGACCAGTGGGTCTGGCCCGACCCAACCAAACGGGAGTCGATTCCGTGACCCGAAAAATCTACCACTTTCATGGTGGCGTCCATCCACCACAGCGGAAGGAGCAGACCCAGTCACTGGCGATCACCCCCTATCACAACCAGGGATTGGTGGTGATCCCCCTCAATCAAGGGATCCGGGCGGTCAACCGTCCCGTGGTGGCTGTCGGTGATCAGGTGAGAGCGGGAGAGCGTCTGAGCGCCTGTAACAACCCCCTCTCGGTACCGATTCATGCCCCCTGTGATGCCACGGTGATCGCCATTGAAGATCGTCCCTACACCCACCCCTCGGGCCTCTTCAGCACCACACTGGTACTGCAGGCCACCGCCTGCGGCGTGATCGAACACCCCCCACTACAACCCCTTTCGGCACTACTGGCAGGGCTGGAACCACCGGAGATCATCAATCAGATCCGCATGGCCGGTGTAATCGGCCTGGGTGGTGCCGGCTTTCCGACCGCGCCCAAGCTGCGCGGTAGCCGCAACCAACCCCTGCAGGCCTTGATCGTCAACGGGATGGAGTGTGAGCCTGGAATCACCTGTGATGATCGTCTGATGCGGGAGCGTCCGGATCGAATCATCCGCGGGATCGAGGTCGTGGAACGGCTATTCCGCCCCCAACAGCTCCTGGTCGGGATCGAGGACAACAAACCGGAGGCAATCGCAGCAATGACGGCGGCGGCTGCCCGTTCCGCGGTTGAGATCGAGATTGTCACCTGCCCGACCCTCTACCCCTCCGGCGGAGAGCGCCAACTGATCCGAATTCTTACCGGCCAGGAGGTGCCCAGTGGCGGTCTTCCACAGGATGTCGGGGTTCTGTGTCAGAACGTAGCCACGATGGGCGCCATCTGTGATGCCCTCCATGGATCCCCGCTCACTCACCGCGTGGTGACCGTCACCGGCAGCGCGGTACCCCGCCCCGGCAACTACGAGGTGGCGATCGGCACTCCGATTCGGGAGCTACTACACCACTGCGGGGTCAACCAGCAGGTCGAGGTGACGATCGGCGGGCCGATGATGGGCTATCCACTGCGCCACCTCGATAGCCCGATCACCAAGGTGGTCAACTGCCTTCTGATAGAACCCCCGGCACCACCACCGGAGCCACCGCGGAACTGTATCCGCTGTGGTGCCTGCAGTGATGCCTGTCCCGCCCGCCTACTGCCGCAACAGCTCTACTGGCTCAGTCGGGGGCGCGACTTCGAGGCGGCGCGTGCGCTCCATCTTTTCGACTGTATCGAGTGCGGCTGCTGCAGTTATGTCTGTCCCAGCAAGATTCCACTGGTGGATTACTACCGCCACGCCAAGGGGATACTGAGAAACCAGCAGCTGGAGCAACGGAAGGCCGAGCAATCTCGCCAACGACACGAGTTCCGTACCGCCAGACTAGCGCGAGAACAGCAGGAGAAGGCGCGCAAGTTGGCCGAGAAGAAGGCGGCATTGAAAGAGCGAGAGCAGAACAAGAGCGC
>CAYFOQ010000134.1:0-6002 GCA_964344735.1 uncultured Piscirickettsiaceae bacterium | reverse complement strand
CGAGCACTGCTCGTAGTGTCACAGGTGTAAATGACCATTTTCGAACGCAGAAATGGCGGATTTCAGGGGTGAGCTGAACAGTTACAGGATATATTGGCATTTTCTGGCCATCGTAGGGATGAGTGTGGTGAGAATCCGGATATAATGGGAACTTTGGGGGATGGATCCAGCCACTGTAGAGTCACAGTTGGTGATCGTCCCCTGTTGTATTCGAGGAGTCTGGAGGGGCGTGATCAAGATCCGCAAGAACCGTTGCTGATGAATCAGAGAGCCCGGTGTAATCTGTGTGCTGGTGGGCACTGGCTGGTATCGCTAATGCTGATGCTGCTGTTCGTGTTGCCACACGAAAGCGTATCGGCACAGCCGCAGGAGCTGGAAAAGGTCCGTTTGCAGTTGAAGTGGCGTCACCAGTTTCAGTTTGCAGGCTACTATGCGGCCGTCGCCCAAGGCTATTACCGTGATGCCGGACTGGAGGTGGAGCTGCTGGAACACCCACTCGACCGATCTCCACTGGAGGTGCTACTGGCAGGAGAGGCCGACTATGTGGTGATGGGGAGCGACCTGTTGATATCGCGGGCAGAGGGTGCGCCGCTGGTGGCACTGGCAGCGATCACTCAGCACGATCCGTTGGCCCTGCTGGTGACCGCAGAGTCGGGGATAGCGCATCCAGCCGATCTTCGGGGAAAGCGGGTGATGCTCGACTATGGTGCGCATGATGCCTCGATTCTGGCAATGCTCAACCGGGCGGGGGTGACGCTGGATCAGTTTGACCTGCAGCAGACCAGTTATAATCCGCTCGATCTGATCAACGGTAAGACTGATGCCTTTAATGCCTATATCACTGATCAGGGGTTTCTGCTTGATCAGCAGGGGGTGGCTAGCCGTTATCTCCACCCGTCCCGTTATGGGATCGACTTCTATAGCGATATTTTAACCACCACCGAGCGGGAGTTACGGGATCATCCAGCGCGAGTGGAGCGATTTCGTGCGGCTAGTCTCAAGGGGTGGTCTTATGCCATGGCCAATAACGAAGAGGTGATCGACCTGATTCTGCAGCACTACAATAGCCAGAATCGTAGTCGAGCTCATCTCCAGTATGAGGCGTTACAGATGCGGGAGATGATCCAGCCACTGTTGGTCGATCTGGTCTATATGCATCGTGAGCGTTTGACCCACATCGCGGATACCTTCCGTCAGCTCGGCTTTCTTGATCGAGCCGTCGAAGTTGGCGAAATCCTCTACAGCGAGCGGATTGCTGGCATGCAGGGGGGGCGTGCTACGATGCAAGAGTTGATGTTACCGCTGTTGTTGGGGATGGTCGCCCTGCTGTTGCTGACATTACTGATATGGGGCTGGAGTCGTAATCTCCAACATCAGGTTGCTATCCGCACGAACGAGTTGACTCGGGCCAATGACCATATTGAACAGATCCTGGAATCGATGAATGAGGGGTTGGTGGTGGTCGATGGGCAGCAGCAGATCCGGCGAATCAACAAGAAGCTGGAGCGGTTGACGGATAGGGGGCAACAGGAGTGGATCGGCAGGCCATTGGAGAACCTCTTCGTCGAACAGGGGGACTCACTGTTCCAGCCACAGCGAATGCTGCGAGGAGGAGCCGATGAGTTGATTCCGGTGACCGTCAGTGGAGGCTGGCTCGATCCCGCTGGTGGAGAGGGTGCCGGGGCGGTCCTGGTCATTCATGATCTGCGCGATCAGCATCGAGCCTTGCAACAGGAGGAGTTGGTCAGATTTCAGTCTGGGGTGGCGGAGATGGCAGCGGCGGTTCTGCACAATATTGGTAATGTGGTTACCGGGATGAGTGGTCATGTCATCCGCCTGGGAAACCTGTTCAAAGTGGTGGATCGGCTTGGGCAGGGGCTCGAGCACTATCAGCCTGATCCAGAAGGGGGGTGTGAAGAGACTCGGGAGAAGCAGTTGCGCATTCTGCAAGCGGCGGCTGCTGCACTGAAGAATATCACCTCGGAGGTGGGAGAGAAGGCGTTGCTGCAGAAGATCGATCAGGGGATTCATCATATCGGTGATATCATCTCGATTCAGCAGAACGCTTCTCGGCCGATCATTCACGCCACCTCTTTCACCCTCAATACGCTGGTTGAGGATACGGTCAATTTGATCGAGGACCTGATGGAGAAGTGTCAAGTGGAGTTGGTGACCCGTAATCCGTTGATGCAGTTGTTACTCAATCTGCTCAAGAACAGTCTTGAGGCCATCATTGAGGAGATGTTGAGTCGTGAGGCGTTGGTGGGCAAAATTACCCTATCCACTAGAATGTTATCGTCGCAGCAGTTTGAGTTTGTCGTCGAAGATAATGGTTGTGGGCATGATCAGGATCGCCTCGATCATCTGTTTCACAGCGGTTATACCACTAAACAACGGGGGAGTGGCTACGGCCTCCACTCAGCACTGCAGTTTGTCGAGAGTATTGGCGGGACGATTCGTGCCGATAGTGATGGACCGCATCAGGGAATGACGCTGCGAGTGATTTTGCCGCAACAGATGGAGAGTGGAGAGGAGGACGAGCATGTTGATACGACGTAGGACTCAACGCTGCGATGAGGGCAGGGTGATACTGCGATCCCGACGAACAGGGAACCGACACTGGAGTATGTACCGATGAGCAGACCGATTCGTATCGTGGTGGCGGACGATGATCTGGCCATTCTCGATCTCTACCGTACCGTCTTTGGGCTACCCAACGATCAGGACGAGATTCACGATACCCTGAATGATATTCTGACGCTGCTCGGCGGTGACCGTGAGAAGCAGAGTGAACCAAAGTTTCCGGTCGTACTCCACTCTCAGGGGCTGGATGCAGTGCGGGAGGCACGTGCCGCTACTGAACGAGGAGAGCCCTTCTCTCACGCCTTGCTGGATATGCGTATGCCACCTGGAATCGATGGCCTCGAGGTTGCACGGTATCTGCGTGAAAATGATCCGGAGATCGAGATCATCTTTGTCTCCGCCTATACGGACTATGAGGATGAACAGATTCGCAAGGTGTTGCCGGAGGGGTACCGGATGATTCGTAAGCCCTTTACCGACCAGCAGATTCTGCAACTGTTCGAACCGGAGTAGCCGGATCGAGCCGGTGGTGGACTATTTATTATCAAAGGATCACACTTGGGACAGAAATCGAGTAAATATCGTACTCCAGTGGCCGAACGGGTGGAGATTATCCAGCGTCTCGGTCAGTGTCAGGGGCCTCAGACCCTAGAGCAACTGGTGGCTCACTTCGGCTACCAGCAGGATGGTGATCGTGAAGAGGGATTGCGACGACGGTTGGTGGCGATGAGCCGGGATGGAGAGATCGTTCGTAATCGGCGTGGTGCCTATGGCTTGATCGCTCGCATGGATCTAGTGCGGGGACGGGTGCAAGGTCATCCGGATGGTTTTGGCTTCGTTATTCCGGATGATGAGGGTGAGGAGGACCTATTTCTTCATGCCCGGCAGATGCGCACGCTGATGGATGGCGATCGGGTACTGGTTTCCATCATCGGAATCAACAAGCGAGGAAAACGAGAGGGGCAGTTGGTCGAGGTACTGGAGCGTGGAACTCACCAGGTGGTTGGACGTTATCTCATTGAGCAGGGTGTGGGAATGGTGGTGCCAACCAATCGGCGGCTGAGCCATGAGATTCTGGTTCCCCCTGAGGATGCGGCTGGTGCTGGCCATGATCAGATCGTTTTGGTTGAGCTGGTGGCGCAGCCGTCGCGTCATAGTGCCCCGATCGGTCGGGTCGTCGAGGTACTGGGAGACCATATGGCTCCAGGTATGGAGATCGATATCGCCATTCGTGCCTTCGAGATCCCCCATCAGTGGCCGGTTGCGGTCGAACGCCAGGCTGCGGCGATCCCCTCGACCGTACCGGCCGCAGTAGCGGCCGAACGGACCGACTTTCGTTCAATGCCGCTGCTCACCATCGATGGTGAGGATGCTCGTGATTTTGATGATGCAGTCTGCTGTAAGCGGACTCCGAAGGGGTGGAAGTTGTTGGTGGCGATCGCCGATGTTTCGCATTATGTACAGCCGGGGAGTGCGCTCGACCAGGAGGCGGTACGGCGAGGGAACTCGGTCTACTTTCCCAACCATGTGGTGCCGATGTTGCCGGAATCCCTCTCCAACGGCATCTGTTCGCTCAATCCAGATGTTGAACGGCTCTGTATGGTGTGTGAAATGTGGATCAACCAGTCGGGGGAGGTATCAAGATCCCGTTTTCACCGCGGGGTGATGCGTTCGGTGGCGAGGATGACCTACACCGGGGTGGCGCAGGCACTGGAAGGGAGGAGTGAGGCACTGGATGCGAGCTATAGCCGTTATCTGCCACAACTGCAACAGCTGCACCAGCTCTATCTGGCGTTGTTGCAGGCGAGAAAACGGCGCGGAGCCATCGAGTTCGAGACCACTGAGACCAAAATCATCTTTGGGGAGGGCAAGAAGATCGAACGGATCGATCCGCTGGAGCGTAACGATGCCCACCGGATGATCGAGGAGTTCATGATTGCGGCCAATGTTTGTGCCGCCCGGTTGCTCAAGCGTAAACGGGTACCGACCCTCTACCGGGTTCATGAACGGCCCGATAGTGATCGTCTCGATGAGGTTAGACAGTTTTTGCGGGAGTTTGGAATTACTCTCACCGGAGGGGATCAGCCTCAACCCAAAGATTATGCCCAAGTGTTGGAGCAGGCTCGCCAACGACCCGAGTTCAGTCTGATTCAGACCGTGCTACTGCGCAGTCTCAATCGTGCGGTCTACTCCCCGGAGACCGAGGGCCACTTTGGTCTGGCCCACGCCCACTACGCCCATTTCACCTCTCCCATCCGGCGCTATCCCGACCTGTTGGTTCATCGGGCAATCCTCCACCTGTTGGTGGAAGAGTCTTTTCCCTATGACCGCGCGGCGATGGTGAAACTGGGGGAGGAGTGCTCTACTACCGAACGCCGGGCCGATGATGCCACCCGGGATGTGATGGAGTGGCTGAAGTGCGAGTATATGATGGATCACGTCGGGGAACGTTACCGAGGTGTCATCAGCGGGGTTACCGGATTCGGTATCTTTGTCACGCTGGATCAGTTTTATGTCGATGGTTTGGTTCATATTACTTCACTGGAGAATGACTACTACCACTTTGACCCCACTCGGCACCTGCTCAAGGGGGAGCAGAGTGGTCGAAGCTATCGGCTGGGTGACCAGGTCGAGGTTCAGGTGGCCCGAGTCGATCTCGATGAACGCAAGATCGACTTTGTCCTGGCCAATCATGCTGATCGTCAGGGGCAGAAGAGGCCCCGGCGGAGAGCCAAGACGAGTGCGAGTGGTGGAGGTCAGGAGGGAGAGCGCCGCAGTGGGGAGACTCCGTCGCAGAAACGGTGCAGGCGAAGGGGCGGTAGAAAATGATGTTGGGTGGGTTTTAGAGAGAAGGAGGATGAGGTGACGATGATTGCAAGATTACTCTCCACCAAGACGGTATGGAGCTGGCTGTTGCCGCTTTTACTGTTTTTTTCAGCAGCGTCGGGAGCTCTGGAGCGAACACCGGTTGGGTCCGGTGGTATCGCCTCTGCCGGCTACGATGAGGCGAGTAAGATGATGGAGGTGGAGTTTAAGAACGGTCGTGTGGTGCAGTACCAGTCGGTACTCTTCTCTACCTATGATAAATTATTGATGGCAGAAGATAAGGCTCAGTTTTTCAAAGAGAATATCAAGGGAAAATATCAGGGCAAGGTGGTGAGTAGAGGGGGCGGCGGCAAGAACAAGAAGAGAGGGGCCAAGTCGAGGAAAAACAAGAAGGGGGAGAAGGGCAAGAAGAGGGGCAAGAAGAGGGGCAAGAAGAAGGGCAAGAAGAGTAAGAGAGGTAGCGCACAGACGGAGAAGGACGGAGAGTGATCCAGTGTCGATATCAATCGTTGCAACCGGGTTGGCACGCCTCGATCGAAACACGCTCAAGCACATCCCTGTGTCGCTCGACTGCGGCCTTCCCTGGCCGCAGA
>CAYFOQ010000133.1:0-6017 GCA_964344735.1 uncultured Piscirickettsiaceae bacterium | reverse complement strand
AGCGGTCTCCAAAACCGCAGGTTGGGGGTTCGATTCCCTCCTGGCCTGCCATTATGGCAGCAGACTTTACCGCTCTTCGATGTGGAAGAATAGATAGCAGGACTCTATGACAGATAGGATCAAACTGACGATCGCACTGCTGATCGTGGCTGCAGGGATGGTGGGATTCTATCTCTATCCCGAGGTCTCGACACTGATACGCACCCTGGCACTGTTGGCACTGCTGGTCGTGGGGGGGCTGATTGCACTACAGACCGAGCAGGGGCGCAGTGGCTGGGAATTCATGGTTGGTGCACGACAGGAGGCCCGTAAGGTGGTCTGGCCCACCCGTAAGGAGACGAGCCAGACTACGCTGATGGTGGTGGTGATGGTAGTGATCGTCGGGATCATGCTGTGGCTGCTCGATATGGGGCTGGTCTCTGCGGTCCGGGTATTTACAGGAACATAATCGATCATGGCAATGCGTTGGTATGTGGTTCACGCCTACTCCGGTTTTGAACATCAGGTCTCCCGCTCTCTGAAAGAGCGGATCGCCCGAGAGTCGATGGAGGAGTCGTTTGGAGAGATCATGGTGCCTTGTGAAGAGGTGGTAGAGATTCGTCCGGACGGCAAGAAACGCAAGAGTGAGCGCAAATTTTTTCCCGGTTATGTGCTGGTGCAGATGGAGATGGGGGATCGTGCCTGGCACCTGGTAAAGGATGTGCCTAAGGTGATGGGCTTTATCGGTGGCACGGCAGATCGTCCCGCCCCGATCTCTGACAAAGAGGCCGAGACGATTCTGCAGCGGGTGCAAGATGGGATCGAGAAACCACGTCCAAAGGTGCTCTATGAGGCGGGAGAGATGGTGCGAGTAATCGATGGCCCCTTTGCCGATTTCAATGGGGTGGTCGAGGATGTCAGCTATGAGAAGAACAAGCTCACCGTACTGGTGCAGGTGTTTGGTCGTTCTACCCCGGTGGAGCTCGATTTTGGCCAGGTGAGCAAGGGGTAAGGTAACGATTCACCGGTAACTGAACGGTTATCGACGATTTTGGTTTTGGCGTGATCCACAATCACGGAGTGTAACGGGGAGCTGGTCGTCCCTGCTTTGGTGGCAGCTTGGTAAGTTGTTCCCGGAGCGGGAGTACAGCAGCGCTAGTACCCATTTAGGAGTAAACGATGGCAAAGAAGATTGAGGCCTATATCAAGCTGCAGGTTCCTGCTGGCCAGGCCAATCCTAGTCCTCCAGTCGGACCGGCGCTCGGTCAGCACGGGGTCAATATCATGGAGTTCTGCAAGGCGTTTAATGCGGCGACTCAAGGTATGGAACAGGGGATGCCTGTTCCGGTGGTGATTACGGTCTATAGCGATCGCAGCTTTACCTATATTACCAAGACCCCGCCGGCCTCGGTGTTGCTGAAAAAGGCGGCCGGGATCAAATCCGGTAGCGGTGAGCCTAACCTGAAGAAGGTGGGCACCGTAACTCGGGCCCAGCTGGAAGAGATTGCCACGCTCAAGATGGCCGACCTCAACGCCAATGACCTCGAAGCGGCGGTGCGAATCATTGAAGGTAGTGCCCAGTCTATGGGCCTCAACGTGGAGGGTTGATAGCATGGCGAAGATGACCAAGCGAGCGAAGGCGATCGCCGAAAAGGTAGAGTCAGGCAAGCTCTATCCCGCAACCGAGGCGTTTGAACTGCTGAAAGAGGTGAGCGGAGTCAAATTTGAAGAGTCGGTTGATGTCAGTATCAATCTTGGCGTTGATCCGCGGAAGTCGGATCAGGTGGTCCGTGGCTCTACTGTACTGCCCAACGGTACCGGTAAGAGTGTTCGGGTCGCGGTCTTTACGCAAGGAGCCAACGTCGATGCCGCCACTGAGGCGGGTGCCGATGTGGTTGGCATGGATGATCTGGCCGAGAGCATCAAGGGCGGAGACCTCAATTTTGATGTGGTGATCGCCTCTCCCGATGCGATGGGTGTAGTGGGACGATTGGGACAAATTCTGGGGCCCCGCGGTCTGATGCCCAATCCCAAGGTGGGAACCGTGGCGACGGATGTGGCCGAAGCGGTTCGCAACGCCAAATCTGGACAGGTTCGTTACCGTACCGACAAGGCGGGAATCATCCACGCCTCGATCGGTAAGGTCTCGTTCCAGTCAGCAGATCTGATCGTTAATCTGCAGGCACTATTAAGTGATCTCAATAAGAAGAAGCCGAGTAGTGCCAAGGGGATCTACATGAAGCGGGTGACCGTCTCGACCACTATGGGGCCGGGGCTCGCACTGGATCAGACCTCGTTGGAGAACAAGTAGAGCAGTGGGCTGTCTTGCCCACGGGGGGGCGAGCTTATGTCTCCTCTCCCCGTGGCGAGCGGGATAGCGATAGAACTTTGCATTACCCTCGATCCAATCTGGTGCTGAGGGTGGTCGTCAAAGACCGCTGGTACCTCTGCTCAGGCAGGGGGTAATGTCGCCGTTTAGGTGGCGCCAGCGCAGACGGTACTCAGGCAAGAGTAATTCATGACTGTTGTGCCGTGGGTGGATGGAGCGTTCAGAGTTGGACGTGAGATCCGAAGGGCGCGTTGTTGCGCCGGGGGTAGAGGAAACTCCGCCTCTGAACTGTAAGGAGAAGTGAACGTGGCATTGAATCTTGAACAGAAGCAGGCCGTCGTTGCAGAGGTGGGTGAAATTGCCGCCACTGCACTCTCCGTCGTTGCGGCTGAGTATCGTGGACTCACCGTGGAAGAGCTAACCGAGTTGCGTGTCAAATCTCGTGAGGCCGGTGTGCAGATTCGAGTGGTTAAAAACTCGCTGGCACGTCGTGCATTCGAAGGGACTGGATACGCTTGCATGAACGAGGCCTTGGTGGGACCCCTGATTTTGGGATTCTCACAAGAGGATCCCGGTGGTGCGGCTCGGGTGATGCGGGATTTTACCAAGAGCCATGACAAGCTGGTGGTCAAGGCATTATCACTTGGCGATACCCTGCTGGATAGCTCGCAGTTGGGTGCTGTGGCTGACTTGCCGACTCGTGATCAGGCGCTGGCGATGTTGCTGGGCGTGATGAAAGCTCCGGTCGAGAAGTTTGTCCGTACATTGGCTGAACCCCATGCCAAGCTGGTGCGTACCGTGGCTGCGGTACGGGATGCCAAGGAGGCTGCATAGACGGTTGAAGGTGTTGGTCTGCCGGATCGCTCCGAAAAGGGGCGAGTGGCACAACAGGTTTTGAATTTAATTGTTATTTAGGAGAGTTACAAATGGCAGTAACAAAAGAGGATATTCTGGAGGCGATCTCCAACATGAGCGTGATGGAGGTGGTTGAACTGATCTCTGACATGGAGGAGAAGTTCGGTGTCTCCGCCGCCGCTCCTGTGGCAGTAGCCGCTGCTCCAGCTGGGGGCGATGCCGCTCCAGCCGCCGAGGAGAAGACTGAGTTTGACGTCGTGCTTGCCAGCTTCGGTGATAATAAGGTCGGCGTCATCAAGGCGGTCCGTGCCGCTACCGGTCTCGGTCTCAAGGAGGCCAAGGCGCTGGTCGAGTCTGCTCCGACTCCAGTCAAGGAGGCGGTGAGCAAGGACGAGGCCGAGGAGCTCCAGAAGCAGCTGGAAGAGGCTGGTGCCAAGGTTGAGGTTAAGTAACAACACGACCTTGACTGAGCGATAACCTCAGCGTGATCTGGCTGGCGACACCCTGTCGCCGGCCTTTTTGCGCTGTTGAAGAGTGCTGGTGCACGATTACAGAACGATAGAGGCTACCCATGGCATACGCATTTACTGAAAAGAAGAGAATTCGCAACAGTTTTGGTAAACGACCCGATGTGATGGAGGTGCCCTACTTGCTGGCTATTCAGCTGGACTCCTTTCGAGACTTCCTCCAGATTGGCCTGGCCCCAGAGGCACGGCAAAACACCGGGTTACAGGCAGCCTTCACCTCGATCTTTCCGATCGAAGCCTATTCCGGGGCAGCGGCATTGGAGTATGACAGCTACCGCCTCGATACCCCGGTGTTCGATGTTCAAGAGTGTCAGCAGCGTGGTATGACCTATGCCGCCCCTCTTCGAGTCAAGGTTCGGTTGGTCATTTTTGATAAAAATGCCAAGGGTAAAGTGGTGAAGGAGGTGCGGGAGGATGAGGTCTATATGGGGGATATCCCGCTGATGACCGACAACGGTACCTTCGTGGTCAACGGTACGGAACGGGTAATCGTCTCGCAGTTGCACCGTTCACCCGGTGTGTTTTTCGAACACGATAAGGGCAAGACACACAACTCCGGAAAGTTGCTCTTCTCTGCCCGGGTGATCCCTTATCGTGGTTCTTGGCTCGATTTTGAGTTTGATCACAAAGATCTGCTCTATGTTCGTATCGATCGTCGGCGGAAGTTGCCGGCAACGATCCTGTTGCGGGCTCTGGGATATAGTGTCGAGGAGATGTTGGCCCTCTTTTTCGAGACCGATACCTTCACCGCTTCGGCTGGTGGTGAGCGTTTCCGTTATGAACTCAAGCCGGAGCGTTTGCGCGGTGAGGTGGCCGCATTTGATATCAAGGTAGGGGATGAGCAAATTGTCGAGGCGGGCCGCAAGATCACTGCGCGACATGTCCGTCAGCTCGAGAGCGCCGGGTTGAATGCGCTCGAGGTGCCTACCGAATTCTTGATCGGAAGGACGCTGGCCCATGGCCTGATTGATACCAACACCGGGGAGGAGCTGGCCCAGGCCAATGACGAGATTACCGCAGAGTTGCTGGAGAAGATCAGCGAGGCCGAGATCAAGAGCTTCAATACCCTCTATGTCAACGATCTTGATCGAGGCAACTACCTCTCCGGAACCTTGCGGATCGATGCCACCCAATCTCCTTTCGAGGCTCAAGTCGAGATCTATCGGATGATGCGCCCCGGGGAGCCACCGACCCAGGAGTCGGCGGAGCAGCTTTTCAATAGCCTCTTCTTTAGTATCGATCGTTATGACCTCTCTACGGTAGGTCGGATGAAATTCAACCGCCGTCTCTCTCGAGAGGAGATGACGGGAGAGGGGACGCTGTCGAAGGAGGATATCGTCGATGTGATGAAGACCCTGATCGAGATCAAGGATGGTCACGGTCTGGTGGACGATATCGATAACCTGGGGAATCGCCGGGTTCGCAGTGTCGGGGAGATGGCTGAGAATCAGTTCCGTATCGGGCTGGTGCGAGTGGAACGTGCGGTCAAGGAGCGCCTCAATCTGGCGGAGTCAGATAACCTCATGCCTAAGGAGTTGATCAACGCCAAACCGATCTCGGCGGCGGTGAAGGAGTTTTTTGGGTCCAGCCAGTTGTCACAGTTCATGGATCAGGTCAATCCGCTCTCGGAGGTGACCCACAAGCGTAGAATCTCCGCGCTTGGCCCGGGTGGGTTGACCCGTGAGCGGGCCGGCTTCGAGGTTCGTGATGTTCACCCCACCCACTACGGCCGGGTCTGCCCGATCGAGACCCCAGAGGGGCCCAATATTGGATTGATCAACACCTTGGCAGTCTATGCCCGAACCAATGAGTACGGATTTCTCGAGACCCCCTATCGCAAGGTGGTCGACAGCCAGGTGACGGATGAGGTGGTCTATCTCTCGGCCTATGACGAAATCAAGCACCATATCGCCCAGGCCAGTGCCAATACCGATGAGACCGGACGACTGACGGATGACCTGCTCTCTTGCCGGTACCAGAACGAGTTTACGATGGCTGCGCCGGAGATGATCGAGTATATGGACATCTCTCCACGGCAGATCGTTTCGGTTGCAGCTTCATTGATCCCATTCCTGGAGCATGACGATGCCAACCGAGCACTGATGGGAGCCAACATGCAACGCCAGGCGGTACCGACCATGCGGGCTGAGAAGCCGCTGGTGGGGACCGGTATCGAACGTGATGTCGCGGTTGATTCCGGGGTGGCGGTGGTGGCTCGGCGGGGGGGAGTGGTCGACTTCGTCGATGGTAGCCGGGTGGTGGTTCGGGTCAATGATGACGTGACCGTCGCTGGTGCGGCCGCAGCCGAGATCTACACCATGATCAAG
>CAYFOQ010000132.1:0-6064 GCA_964344735.1 uncultured Piscirickettsiaceae bacterium | reverse complement strand
CGTCGGCATTCAGTCGAGAGAGGTTCTCCCGCAGAATCTCATAGTTGTGCTGCAACTGTTGTTGCTCGGAAGGGGTCAGCTCCATCTCGACAATGCGTTCGACTCCCCCCGATCCAATGACCGCTGGAACCCCGATAAAACAGCCGTCGACCCCATACTCTCCCTCACAGAGAACCGAAGAGGAGATGAGTCGCTTCTTGTCGTAGAGGTAGGCCTCTACCATCTCCATAATTGCCGAGGCGGGACTGATATGGGCACTGCCTTGCCCCAGTAGGGTGACAATCTCGGTGCCGGCATGACGGGTACGCTCTTCGATGGCCGTAATCTGTTCTCGACTCAGCAGGGTTTGAATAGGAATGCCGCCGACTGTGGCGGTACGACTCAACGGGATCATCGCCGGCCCATGGCCTCCCATCACCATGCAGGAGACATCCTTGGCGGAGAAGCGGGTCTCCATGGCGATAAAGAGTCGAAAGCGGCCGCTGTCGAGGGCACCGGAGAGGCCGATCACCCGGCTCTTGGGTAAACCGGAGTGGCGATGAAAGAGCTGGCACATGGTATCTACCGGGTTGGTAGCGAGTACCACAAAGGCGTTGGGGGCATGTATCGCCACCTGTTTTGCCACCGACTCGATCACCCCCATGTTGATCTCCAGTAGATCGTTGCGGTTCATCCCCGCCTTACGGGGAATACCGGCGGTGACGATCACCACTTCGGCATCCGCAATCTCGGAGTAATCACTGGTAGCGGTGATCTCGACATCAACCCCGGCATGCGGTCGTAGTGCCATGATGTCGAGTGCTTTACCACGAATTCGATCGACCATCCCGGGAAGATCGACCACGACCACCTCGGCGTGATCCTTCTGTGTGATCATCAGCGCTAGTGCCATACCGATCTGACCCCCACCCACCAGGGCAATTTTTCGTGACTGCAGACTCATCAGGATGATCCTCTATTCTTCGATTGGTTGTAACTATTCAGAGGTGAGCTGAACAGTTACGATTTGTTGTCCCTTGCTGGAGACTGGTTGGATCGGTGCAGCAGATTCAGCCGCACGAGATCGTTTCCTCTTATTACCCCATCGATCCACCACCACCGCTTGAGAAGAGGAGCTGCAACTCCCACTGCCACTGCCACAGGCGCCGCACCCAGGACGATAGAACTGTTCCGGATCATTGCGTCGCAACCACTGCTGAAACAGTACCCAGCCAAACAGCAACACGGCCAGTGCCAGAATGGACAATAGATGACTCATGTGCTGAAGAGTCCGGCAAACCCCATAAAGGCCATTGACAAAATACCGGCAATGATGAGGTTGAAGGCGGTTCCCTGAATCAGTTTTGGCACACTGGATAGCTCACTCTCTTCTCGTAATCCCGCCATCAGCACCAGTGCCAGAGTGAAACCACCCCCTGCACCGAGGGCGTAGACGAAGCTCTCCAGCAGTCCATACTCCCGGTTGGTTGCAAATATTGCTAACCCGAGGATGGCACAGTTGGTGGTGATCAGCGGCAGGAAGATCCCGAGTGAGCGGAAAAGGGTAGGGCTCAACTTTTTGATCAGCATCTCGATGAACTGTACCGTACTGGCAATCACCACGATAAAACTGATCAGACGCAGGTAGGGGGCATGGGGAAGGATATAGGTATTGAGAAACCAGGCGCAGATGGCAGTGATGATCAGAACGAAGGTGGTCGCCAACCCCAGGCGGGTGGAGGTCTCCAGCTTTCCTGAAACCCCGAGAAAGGGGCAGAGCCCCAGAAAGTAGGCCAGTACGAAGTTGTTGACCAGCAGGGCACTGATGAAGATCCACAGCAGATTTTGCAATACGGCGTCAGTCATGACAGCAGTCCCTCCGCTTGAGCAAGTTGGTACCGTTCCCGGGCCTGTTGGCGTCGCTCACTCACCCAGTTGAAGAGTAGTAGAATCAGCCCCAGGGTAAGGAACCCTCCTGGAGGCAGAATCATGATCACCCAGGGTTCGAACGAAGGTCCAAAGAGGTCAACCCCGAAGAGGGCCCCCTCACCGAGGATCTCTCGTACCCCCCCCAGGGCCAACAGTGCGAAGAGAAAACCGGCCGACATTCCCAAGGCATCCATCACCGCTCGACCCACTCCGTTACGTGAGGCGAACGCCTCTTGTCGACCAAGAATCAGGCAGTTGGCGGTAATCAACGGAATGAAGGCTCCCAACTCTTTATGAATCTTGGGCACCAGCGCCAACAGGGTATAGTCGATGATGGTGACAAAGGTGGCGATGATGATGATATAGCTGGAGATCCGTACCTGTTTCGGGATCAGACGGCGCATCAGTGATACCAAAAAGCTGGAACCGACCAGTACGAAAAGGGTCGCCAGCCCCATCGCAAGGGCGTTGATGGCGGTGTTGGTGACCGCCAGCATGGGGCACATTCCCAGTACCTGAACAAAGACCGGGTTGTCACGCCACAACCCCTTCATCATCTCCTCATAGGAGGTGGTCGGACTCTTCGCCATGCTACTCTCCCATCTCATGAGTGGGGGGGACCGGAAACGGCACCCCATCTGTAGGGATACGCGTCAACCAGCGCTGATTCCCCTCGTTGATAATCCGTACAACCGCCTTGGATGAGATCGTGGCCCCCGTGATTGCATCGACCTCATTCTCCGCACTCCGAAGCCCCTTTTTTACAACGACGATCTCAGGGTCTATCGAAAGTGAGTGGAAATTGGAGACAAAGTAGGCATCCTTGTAGATCTTGTCCCCTAGTCCTGGCGTCTCTCGACTCTCCAGGATCTCCATCCCCACCACCTTGCGGGGCTGAGGCAAGTAGCCGTAGAGTAGGGCGATTGTGTCTTGAAAGCCAGGGCCTGCACTGGGAATGGCGTAACCACTGAACTCTCCATTGGCCGCATAACCACCGTAGAGGGTCCATTCGTCACTCCCTTTTTCGGTTCGGATCTGCAGCGTACCGTTGTCTGGATCGAACTGGTATTTGCGCATCTCCACCGCTGTCGGCAATACTTTGAACACCGCCGCCTTCAACTCTTCGGCCTTATTCTGGGTGATCGTTGGAAGGGTAGCCTCATAGACGGCAACGATGGCAACCCCGGAGATCAACCCGGCCACAGCTAGTGTAGAGGCCAGGCGAAAGGAGGAGGGGGAGGAGGTCGAGGTTGGAACAGGACTCATCCCGCTCTCCTGCCGAAGATACGGGGTTGGGAGACTCGGTTGATCAGTGGGGTCGTAGCATTCATCAGCAATATTGCGTAGAGCATCCCCTCCGGAAGACCACCAAAATTACGAATCAAGACCACCAGAAAACCGATCCCGATACCAAAAATCCAGGCCCCACGTGGTGTGACCGGCGAGGTCACCGGATCAGTCGCCATGTAGATGGCACCGAGTAGCATGCCTCCGGAGAGCAGGGTGAAGGGGATGTCGGGAAAGCGCGTTGGGTCAAACTGATGCAGTACTCCAGAGAAGAGTCCCGCAGAGAGGAAGATGGCGGTCGGTATGCGCCACTCCAGCGCCTTTCGTAGCAGTAGATAGCCCCCTCCCAATAGCAGTAGTGCGCCACTGGTCTCGCCAAGAGAGCCGGCGGTATCTCCCCGAAACAGCAGATCCCAAGAGGTCGGCGTCTGTTCAAACTTCATCAGCCCGAGCGGGGTGGCGGCACTGATGCCATCCAGTGGTGGGGATTGAAGGAATGGGAACGTCAGAGTAGCGGGATAGAGGGTCAGGATGGAGTCGATGTTTCCAACGCCGTGCCAGGTCGTCATGGCGATCGGAAAAGTTCCCAGTAGAAAGGCTCGACCAACGATAGCGGGGTTGAAGAGATTACTGCCGAGCCCACCCCAGAGCGTCTTCCCCAGTCCAATCGCCGCCACTCCACCCAGCCACGCCATCCACAACGGCAACGCCGGAGGCAGTGTCATCCCCAGCAGCAGGCCGGTCAACAGTGCACTGCCATCCCCCAAAACCACGCTGCGTTGAGCGGGTGTAGTGAAAATCCACTCTACCGTTACCGCACCAATCATCGTCGCCACAACCACCAACAGGGCGCTAATCCCAAAAAACCAGATCGCAGCCAGTAGTGCCGGTAATAGTGCAATGATTACATCCCGCATCGCCACAGGAACCTGTAGTCCCTGCCGCAGTAGCGGCGCCGACTGCAGTAGCAGATCGGGATCTCTCTTCTCCATAGCTCTCCACGAATTGGTCAGGCGACCTCACTTCAGAGCCGGCAAGGATACCACAGCGATTGGTGCCCCTCACTACCACAATCGGTTGCAACGATTTGATAGGGGTACGGCTGCCTTACAATTTGTCGGTTCTTGGGGTAGACTGAAATGATGAATATTGACCAAGCAAAGCATCTGGCGAGCAGTGCTAGGGTTATCGGAATGGCGCAATTCGGTCATTATGGTTATGCTCAGATAAAAGCGGCAACGATGGATTATCGGGTTTTTGGCAGTTCGCTATTGATGTATCTGGCTTCCGAGGCGGTTGCGTGGTATCTGCTGGGAAAAGCAAAGGGGAAATGAAAATGGGCGAATATGATGTAATGATCGCGGCGGGTGTGATGCTGGTAGGGTTGCTTGCAATTGCCTACATCGGGGACAAGATCACCCATAAAAAATAGCATCATAAAAAAACATGAAACAAACCCGCTTCGGCGGGTTTTTTTATGGCCGGATTTCAGAAAAAATTTCAGAAGGTTCTGAAACGTTCAGAAAACGGGGGGGGGGATTCTCCCTGGTAACAGGCCCACTCCGGCCATGATCCAGATCAAGATTAACTTCGCATAATGTATATTATGTTAAATTGAGTAACATCCCCGCAAACCATCCCCATTTCTCCTCTGTCCGTGCTAGCGACTCCCCCTCTTCGCTGCCGTCAGGGTGTTCTGCAGCAACATCGCAATGGTCATCGGTCCAACCCCGCCGGGGACCGGAGTAATCCAGGCAGCCCGTTCCCGGGCGCCTTCGAAATCGATATCTCCGGTCAGAGTACCATCAGCCAGCCGGTTGATCCCGACATCGATCACGATTGCACCGGGCCGGATCCACTCTCCGGGTATCCGGTTGGGTATTCCGATCCCTACCACCAATATTTCAGCACGGCGCACATGGAATTCAAGGTCAACGGTCTTGCTGTGACAGATTGTGATCGTACAGCGTGCGGCGAGAAGCTCCAATGCCATGGGACGGCCGACGATATTGGATGCCCCGACCACAACCGCCTCTCGACCGCTGAGGTCAACTCCGGTCTGGTTCAGTAGCCTCATCACGCCATAGGGGGTACAGGGACGTAATTGCGCCATCTTCAGGGCTAGCCGACCCATATTGATGGGATGAAAGCCGTCGACATCCTTGTCTGGATCGATCGCCTCGATCACTCGTTGCGGGTCGATCTGCGGTGGCAGGGGTAACTGCACCAGAATACCGTCGATCACAGGATCCTGGTTGAGACGTTTCACCTGCTGGATCAGTGTCGACTCCTCGGTCTGCTGCGGCAAACGGATCTCGATAGAGTGGATGCCGGCTCGCTCACAGGCGGTATGCTTGTTTCGCACATAGACCGCCGAGGCGGGATCCTCCCCTACCAAAATGACCGCCAGCCCTGGTGGGCGATCACCCGCGGCGACTCGTGCGACGACTTGCTGTCGAACCTCTTCTCGAACCTCAGCCGCGACTGCCTTACCATCCAAAATTGTTGCGCTCATCCCCACTCTCCTCTTTCGAGTGACGTAACCCTGTTCGTGAAGGTATCAATCGTTGCAAAAGTTCTAGCCACTCCTGAACCGCAACATGCTCAAGCACATCCCGGTGTCGCTCGACTGCGGCCTTCCCTGGCCGCAGACGGTTGCAATTCAGGAGTGGCTAGAACTTTTACAACGATTGATGGATTGTAACGTGTAACGACTTGCCCAACACGGCAGGGTGAATAGATGAAAAGATTATATCACCTTGCCTTGACGCCAACGCTGATGGTGGTATGATTCGCGCGCTGTGTTGGATATTCCCGGGGTGTAGCGCAGCCTGGTAGCGCGTCTGCTTTGGGAGCAGAATGTCGGGGG
>CAYFOQ010000131.1:398-6179 GCA_964344735.1 uncultured Piscirickettsiaceae bacterium | reverse complement strand
CTGTTTGCTACAGGCCTGCGGCGAATAGCAGCGCTTTTCCTCCGGCGTCAACAAAATTGTTCAGCCGTTACCCGATGAAGTTGGGCAAGTCGTCGACCCAGCGCCGCTTCGGTCGTAGTGGTAGCGGGGCCAAACTCAATATGCTCCAGTACCAGATAGGCATGGGTATCGAGGGTGCCGTAGAGTAGCGGCTGGGGTACCCGTAGGGTAGCCGTGCGCCCGATCTCTGTCAGTGCGGCAGCCTCGGCCTCGAACATGGCGAGTCGATCGGTGTGGTTGAGCTTGACAAAAAAGGTCCCTTCCTGGGTCTGCAACTGGTAACTCTGATTGATGTCGCCTCCATGGACGGAGTGCTGACCCAGGTAATGCAGCGAACGTTGTTGTGCCTCAGCAAGTGCGGCGGTGATCTGCTGTAGAAGTTTCACATTCAAATGGTGGTTAGACCGTCGGTGCTGGAGGGCTGAAGATCTTCTGATGCTCTGAGAGGGCGTAGCGATCGGTCATCCCGGCGATATAGTCGGCTATGATGCGTGGGCGTTGAGGGGGATCAAGTGCCTGTAGCTGTTGGTACTGCTCATTGGGGAGCATCCGCGGCTCCTCCATGAAGGCGTTGAAGAGCTGGGTGACGATTCGTTCCGCTTTACGGGTCATGCGGGTGACTCGATAGTGGTTGTAGAGATTGTCACGAAGAAACTGCTTGAGTCGATGGTTGAGAGTGGTCTGCTCATTGCTGAAGGCGATTAGCGGCTGTGGATGCTGTCGCACTGCATCGATGGTCTCGGGGGCGACCTGGAGCAGTTGCTCGCGGCTGGTCTCGATCAGATCGATTACCAGGTGGTTGATCATCCGCCTCACCACCTCGTGAATGGTACGGCGCTGGCTCAGCTGCGGGTGATTCGCTGCTACCAGCTGGTACTGTTTGGTAAAAAGCTCCACCTCCTGGAGTTGTTCGATGGTGAGCAACCCGGCACGCAGACCATCATCGATGTCGTGATTGTTGTAGGCGATCTGATCCGCCAGATTGACCAGTTGGGCCTCGAGGCTCGGTTGGGTCTTGTCGAGAAAACGTTTGCCGATCTCTCCGGCGACCAAGGCGTTGGCTTGGCTGCAATGTTTGAGAATACCTTCCCGCGACTCGAAGGTGAGGTTGAGGCCGGGGAAGTGGGCATACTTCTCCTCCAACAGTTCAACCACACGCAGGGATTGAAAATTGTGTTCGAAGCCGCCGTATTCCGTCATGCAGTGGTTGAGTGCATCTTGACCGGCATGGCCGAAGGGGGTGTGCCCGAGGTCGTGGGCCAGCGCGATGGCCTCGGTCAGATCTTCGTTCAACTGCAGCGTACGGGCGATGGAGCGGCTGATCTGAGCCACCTCGATACTGTGGGTTAGCCGGGTGCGGTAGAGATCTCCCTCATGGTTGACGAACACCTGAGTCTTGTACTCCAGTCGACGAAAGGCGGTGGAGTGGACAATGCGGTCACGGTCACGTTGGAAGGCGCTACGGTAGCGTGGGGGCTCTTCCGGGTGATGACGACCCCGTGTAGAGCTGTCGTGGGCGGCATAAGGGGCGAGGTTACAGGGGTCAGCCATGATTCATGCGCCGTTGCAAACCTATTGGCACTCCTCCAAGGTCTGTCGCAATCGCTGCGAAGAGAAGTGGTCACAGAGAAAGGCTTGGCCGATTCCACGTTGCAGTACCAGACGTATCCGCCCCGATTCCACCTTTTTGTCTACCGCCATCAGCTCGAGATAGCGCTCCGGTGAGAGTTCATCCGGACCGGTAATCGGGAGACGGGCCTGTTGCAGCAGGGCCTGTAGCCGTCCCAGATCAGCGGGGTCGAGCCACCCCTCACGACACGATAGGTCACACGCCATGACCATGCCGGCAGCCACGGCTTCACCGTGAAGCCAGGTTCCATATCCCATTCCTGCCTCGATGGCGTGGCCAAAGGTGTGTCCGGAGTTGAGCAGGGCCCGTTGTCCCGCCTCGAGTTCATCAGCGGCGACCACTTCAGCCTTGTTTTCACAGGAGCGACGGATGGCGTAGGCGAGGGCATCGGGATCACGCGCCATCAAAGACTCCATGTTCTGCTCCAGCCAGACGAATAGCTCAGCATCGCGGATCAACCCATATTTGATCACTTCGGCCATTCCGGCACTGAGTTGACGATCCTCCAGGGTATTGAGGGTGTCGGTATCGGCAATCACACAGCGGGGCTGGTGAAAGGCGCCGATCATGTTTTTGCCCTGTGGATGGTTGATGCCGGTCTTGCCCCCTACTGAGGAGTCGACCTGTGCCAGCAGGGTTGTGGGAATCTGGATGAAAGGGACTCCCCGTTGGTAGCTGGCAGCAGCATAGCCGGTGATATCCCCAATCACCCCGCCGCCCAATGCGACCAAGGTGGATTTGCGGTCGAATCGATGTTGTAGCAAGGCGTCGAAGATCCGGTGCCAGGTAGCGAGATCCTTGTAGACCTCACCGTCGGGGAGGATCACCTCGGCTACCGTGAAGCCGGCAAAGGTATGACGAACCTGATCCAGGTAGAGTGGGGCGATGGTCTCGTTGGTGACGATCATCACCTGGTTGCCCAGTAGGTGCGGGGTGATGAGTGTCGGGTCCTGTAATAACGAGCGCCCAATATGAATTGGATAGCTGCGTACACCAAGGTCAACTTTGAGGGTGTGGCTCATATCATCTTCTCAATCTGTTCGATCAGATCCGGGATCGCCTGAGGAATCGAGCGGTTGTCCGTCATGATCACCAGGTCTGCGATCTCTCGATAGAGGGGATCCCGCTGTTGCAGCAGTTGTTGCAGGGTTCCCTGCGGGTCGCCGTTTTGCAGAAGTGGTCGGCTCCGGTCGAGACGGACCCGTCGGTAGAGCTGTTCTGCAGTGGCGTAGAGATAGATGACCAGACCGCGAGCAGCCAGCCGGGTACGGTTTTCCTGCCGTAGTACTGCACCACCACCGGTGGCCAAAACGATGTTCTGTTGCTGGGTAAGGTCGTCGATCACGGTCGCTTCACGATCTCGAAAGCCCGACTCTCCCTCGATGTCGAAGATGGTGGAGATGGAGACTCCGGTCCGTTTTTCGATCTCCTGATCGCTGTCACAAAAGTGGCTCCCGATACTCTCGGCCAGACGTCTGCCGATGGTCGATTTTCCGGCCCCCATCAGACCGATGAGAAAGATGTTCTGTTTGATTCTGCTCAATGGATCGCCACTATGCTGGATGGGGTGGAGGAGAACAGCTGTAACAGCCTGCTATCCTTCGATGATCGAGGGGGTGATGAAGATCAACAACTCATCTTTGCCTCGATTTCTATTCTCCTGACTGAATAGTCTACCGATTATGGGCAATTCCGCAATGACAGGGATGCGGTTGTCGATCGCACGGTCGCTCTCTTCATAGATTCCCCCGATAACCAGTGTCTCACCATCCCCGATCATCACCCGGGTTCGGATCTCACGGGTGTCGACACTCGGTTCGCAATTATTGCAGAAGGTTGCGCCGACCGCATCCTTCTTCACCTGCAGGGTGAGAATGATCTGGCGTTCCGGGGTAATCTGTGGCGTTACTCGTAGCTCCATCACCGCCTCTTTAAAGCTGACATCGGTACCGCCACCGGCAGTATCGGAGCGGTAGGGGATCTCCACTCCCTGTTGAATCGAGGCCTCATAGCCGTCTGAGGTGATGATTCTAGGGTTGGCGACGGTTTCACTCTTACCCTCCCGTTCAGCAGCCGACAGCTCCAGGTCGATCAAAATATCACTGGAGAGTTTGGCCAGCGCCAGGCCGACACTTCCAAGGGGGTTGCTGATCGGCAAGTTGACCAGAAGTTTTCCGACGTTTCCGCTCACACCACCTGGTGTGTTCAACTCATTGGGGGCGGTGTAGCTCCACTGCTCTCCTTCGGATCGGAGTGAGGTGACCCCGAGGCGGGTACCTAACTCATGACTGAAATCGTTGGAGGCAATAATGATTCTGGACTCGATCAGTACTTGTCGGGAGGGGATATCGAGCTGCTGGATGACCTCTCGAATGGACTCCAGTCTGTGGGGCTCGTCCTGAATCAGCAGGGTGTTGGTACGTACATCCAGGCCCAGTACCCCTCGACTCGAGAGTAGCGGATTGCTCTGACTGCTGCTTTCAAGCGTCTTTTTGAGTTCGGTTGCATCGGCATAACGTAGGGTAAACATCTCGGTTTGTAGCTTTGGCGTGGCCACTACTGGAGCGGGATCAGCGCTTTCACCGGAATCAGCCGTTGTTCCTGGCGTGACCAGAACGATGCCATCCTGTTCGATTACCTGGAGTGAGTGTTGTGCCACCAGCAGGTTGAAGGCCTCGCGCCAGTTTACCCGTTGTAGTCGCAGTGAGGTGGTGGCGTTGATCTCACCGTCGACAATGAGGTTTACACCAGCGGACTCACCGAGTTGCTGCAGTACGACCGACAGTGGCTGTTCATCCAGGGCCAGGGAGATCTCACCAGGCTCTATGGGGTTCTCCGGTGGGGGCTGTAGTTGGATCAATAGACGATTCTCTTGCTGGATAATGGTCGGGAGTGGCGGTGCTTGCAGATCCAGAACGATGCGAGTGGTGTTGGCGCTTTGAGCAACCTCGATCGCAGTGATCTCATGGGGAAGGTGTGGAGGCTCAGGCAGTTCGGGGTTCCCGGTGGTTTGTGGCAGATCGATCAGCAGTCGTGGCGGCTGCTGCAGCACCAGTAACCGGGGCACCGGTGCGGGCTGCTCCAGCTCCAGGGCGAGAACGGCATGGTGAGGGGGGTGTGGCTCCAGCGGGGTGAGTGCCAGCAGGGTGTTTGGTTCGGCACGGAGGCCGAGTGGTAGTAGTATCAGTAATAGCTGAAGGAGGTTCGGGAGGTGGCGCAGAGGGGTGAGCATGGTCGATCTCTTGGGTGGTGATCGCGGTTGCATCGAGAGCAGTAGAAGTAGACGCTACGGGCCGCTCCCCCTTTTTTCAGCAGGATGCCTATCTTTTCAGGTCTCTGGTAGACTGCGGAAATGATCTACACACCGTGGCGATTACGCCGTTTTGCCCGAACCTTTGCCGAGGGCGGACTTTTTGTCTATCCCACTGAGACGGTATTCGGTCTCGGCTGTAATCCTGCCGATAGGGTGGCGGTTGCTCGGCTCCTGGCGCTGAAGGGGCGGGACGTATCCAAGGGGTTGATTCTGATTGCCAGCGACAGGTCGCAGTTGGCCCCCTGGGTGGTCTTGACCGACCGTGTGCGGGAGTGTCTCAGCCGTCCCAGTGAACGTCCCACTACCTGGCTGGTGCCGGCAACGGCTGAGACCCCCCGCTGGATTCGAGGTGAGCATGCCGCGGTGGCAGTACGACTGAGCCGGTTTCCGGAAGTTGTATCACTCTGTGAGACAGTGGGGTCAGCCTTGATCTCTACCAGTGCCAACCTCTCCGGTTGGCCGACGCCACGCCAACCTTACACACTTCGTCGCCAGTTTCAGGGGCGGGTTGAAATGGTCTTGCCGGGGCTTCCCGGGAGTCGTGGTCTGCCGAGTCAGATTCTGGCTTGTGACGATGGAAGGGTGGTGCGGGATTGATGCGATCTTTAGCGATTTGCTCCCACTTTTTGTCTCATGGTGTATCATCATTCTCATTGATGGGTGTTGAGGGGACGGCTTGAGATGTTGCACAGTATCAGAGAGGTGTGTGAGCTGACCGGTCGCAGTCGCTCCAGTATCTATCGTATGTTTGGGCGGGGCGATCTGGCCTACATCGTTGGCAAGGATGGTAAGCGTCGGG
>CAYFOQ010000131.1:0-295 GCA_964344735.1 uncultured Piscirickettsiaceae bacterium | reverse complement strand
CGGCTCGAGAGTTGACCGATCTGCGCGGGATGATCCATGAGCTGCGGGAGGAGCTGGATGATCTGCGGGAGGACAACCGGCGGTTGCTGCGTCTGTTGGAGTATCAGACTACCCGCGAAGTTTCACCACAGGAGCCGGTTCAGTCGTCACCTTCCAACTCCAACTCCAACTCCAACGCAACGCCCCCCCCTGCCGCTGCTGTGACGGCGACAGCGGTGGAGGAACCGGGGGATGATCTCGATGCCGAAGAGCCGGTTCCGGTCACCTCGGTGGCGGGTCAGGACTGGCGAGCCTA
>CAYFOQ010000130.1:4355-6198 GCA_964344735.1 uncultured Piscirickettsiaceae bacterium | reverse complement strand
GACTGCCAAAATTGGAGTGGGAGAGCATCGCCACCTTGGGCTCGATACCGAAGCGCCGCACCTCTTCAGCACTGAGCCGAGTGATCTCTGCCAGCGACTCGGCGTCGGGCTCGACCTGTACCGAGGTGTCACTAAAAAAGAGTGTGGAGTCGTGCATCACCACCGCCTCCATCGCCGAGAACCGCTCCACCATTTCGATCTGCTGTAGATGCCTCATATACCGCCCCACGGCCCCGCAAATCATCGCATCCACCTCTCCCCGCCACAGCAGCGTAGCCGCCACCGCAGTGGGATTATTACGAATCTGCTCCTGCGCCTCCGCCAGTGAGTAGCCCCGCCGTTTGGTACGCTGGTAATAGCTGGCGACATGGGCCTCTTGATCGGGATTGTCATGGGGGTCAAACAGGGTACAGTTCTTTCCGGGTACCAGATTGAGCCCAAGCTGTTCGATCTTCTGCAACAATACTGGATGCCTTCCCACCAGAATCGGGTGGGCAATCTCCTGCTCCACCGCCTGCTGGGCACACTGCAACACCTTTTCCTGATCCCCTTCGGCATAGACCACCCGCTGTAACGCACAACGGGCCTGGTGGAATACCGGCTTCATGGTCATTCCGGTCTGGTAGACCCGGTTCTGCAAGGATTGTCGATAGAGTCCCAGATCCTCGATCGGCCGTGTCGCCACTCCCGATGCCATCGCCGCGCGAGCCACAGCGGTAGCCACATGCTCCATCAATCGTGGGTCGAACGGTTTGGGGATGAGGTAGTCGGGACCAAACTTGAGGTCGAGTCCGCCATAGGCACGACGAACGATCTCTGAGGGACGGGCCCGGGCCAACGCTGCAATCGCCTCGACACAGGCCCGCTTCATCGCCCCGTTGATCTCAGTCGCACCACAATCGAGGGCACCGCGAAAGAGAAAGGGGAAACAGAGCACATTGTTGATCTGGTTGGGATAATCGGTACGCCCCGTCGCAAAGATGGCATCACTACGAACCGCTTGACCCGCCTCTGGCAAAATCTCCGGCACCGGATTGGCCAGTGCGAACACCAAGGGCTGTGAGGACATCTGCTGCAGCCACTGTGGTTGCAGCACTCCGGCGGCAGAGAGTCCGAGGAAGATATCGGCCCCCTGTAGTGCCTGCTCCAGTGTTCGCAGTGGGGTATCGACCGCATAGCGCCCCTTGTAGGGATCCATATCCTCCTTGCGTCCAGAATAGACCACCCCATGACGGTCGGTAACGATGATGTTCTCCCGCTTCAACCCCAACTCCACCAGCAGGTCGAGACAGGCCAGCGCAGCCGCTCCAGCGCCGGAGGCGACCAGCTTGACCTCACCGATCTCCTTTTTCACCACCTTGAGACCATTGATCACACCGGCACTCACCACGATTGCGGTACCGTGCTGATCATCATGAAAAATCGGAATATTCATTCGCTGTCGCAACGCCTGCTCCACCACGAAGCAGTCCGGGGCACCGATATCCTCTAGATTGATCCCGCCAAAGGTGGGCTCGAGTCGAGCAATGGTTTCGATCAGCCGTTCCGGGTCACGCTCATCGATCTCGATATCGAAGACATCGATACCGGCAAACTGCTTGAAGAGTACCGCCTTCCCCTCCATCACCGGTTTGGCGGCCAGGCTACCAATCGCCCCCAACCCCAGCACGGCGGTGCCGTTGGTAACCACGGCAACCAGATTGCCGCGAGCGGTATAGTCCGCGGCGGAGAGGGGGTCTCTTACGATCTCCTCACAGGCCGCAGCCACTCCGGGGGAGTAGGCCAGGGCCAGGTCACGCTGATTTGCTAGCGGCTTGGTCGCATGGATCTCCAACTTTCCCGG
>CAYFOQ010000130.1:0-4345 GCA_964344735.1 uncultured Piscirickettsiaceae bacterium | reverse complement strand
TTGGGTAGCGGTGATAGCGCAGCGCATTCTCTCTCAACTCATCACTCATCGACAATCTTCCCGTTCATACCAAACAGAGCCTCTTACCGATACCCCCTCAGTTGATCAACATACTCCGGAAGGAAAAGGGATATCTGCGGAATATAGGTGATCAACATCAGGAAGAAGAGCAACAACAACATCCACGGCAATACCGAACGGATCACCCACCCCATCGACTCACCGGTGATACCTGCCGTCACAAAGAGGTTGAGCCCCACCGGCGGGGTCAACATCCCGATCTCCATATTGACCACCATGATGATACCAAGATGGATCGGATCGATCTCCAACTGCATCGCAATCGGAAAGAGAATCGGCGCCATGATCAGCAGAATGGCGGAGGGTTCCATGAAGTTTCCCGCAACCAGTAGCAGAATATTGACCACAATCAGGAACATCCAGGCCTCCATCCCCCAGGAGACGATCGCCTCGGCGATCTGATGAGGAATTCGCTCGGTGGTGAGCACATGAGCGAAGAGCATCGCATTGGCGATAATGAAGAGCAGCATGATGCTGACCCGGGCCCCATCGAGCACCACCTTGCGCACTTCGGGATGGGCAAAGGAGTGTGGCAGAGCCAACGCCATCTGCCAACCATTACGCAGTAACAGTGCTCCCACCCCCTCCCCCGGCTCTCTCCAGGGGTGCCTCTTCAGTGGCCCCATGTCACGATAGAAGAATACCGAGACCAGATAGGCATAGACCGCAGAGACCGCTGCCGCCTCGGTTGGGCTGGCGACCCCTCCATAGATCGACCCCAGCACCACCACGATCAACATGATCCCCCCTGAAGCGGAGAGCCCACTACTCGCCACTTCACGCCACCCCGGAAAGGGCTGGGCCGGAAGCTGCTTGATCCGGGCAACGATATAGATCGCCACCATCAACAATCCCCCCATCATCAATCCTGGCAAGAAGCCGGCCATAAACATCCGTGCCGCCGAGACCTCGGTGGCAGCGGCATAGACCAGCATCACGATAGAGGGGGGGATGAGAATTCCCAGCGTTCCAGCGTTGGTGATCACCCCCGCTGCAAAGGTTTTGGGATAACCGGCCTTCACCATACCGGCAATGACAATGGTCCCGATCGCCGCCACCGTGGCAGGGGAGGAGCCGGAGACGGCGGCGAAAAGCATACAGGCCATCACCGAGGCCATCGCCAACCCACCACGAATGTGACCAACGATATCGATGGCAAAACGGATCAACCGCCGTGCCACGCCACCAGTAGAGAGAAAAGCAGAGGAGAGGATAAAGAAGGGAATCGCCAGTAACGTATAGTGCTCCGATAGCGCCTCGAATAACTTGAGCGCCACCGAGGCCATGGAGTCATCGGAGAAGAACAGAATGGTGGTAATACTGGAGAGCCCCAGCGCCAGCGCAATCGGCATCCCCAACAACATACCGCCGAAGAGCAACAAAAAGAGTGCAGCCGTCGTCATCGGGAGACTCCCGGCTGCTCGACCGAACGCTCCTGCCGTGACTCCTCACGCTGGAGCTCCTCGGCGATATGGAGACTATCTTCCACCTCATCGTGATGAGTAAAACCAAGCGCTCGCCCCTGGATCACCGCCCACAACAACTGCAGCAGCCGGATCGAGAAGAGAATCAGCCCCAATAGCAGAATACCGTGGGCCAACCAGAGTGGTATCAACGGTTCATCGGCCCAGATCTTCAACAGCTCCTGACTGCTCTCCGACATCCCCGCCACCATCCAGTGAGGAAACTCGAGATCCTCCAGAGTCACCCCGATGGTGTACATCCGCTGCAGGTAGACCCAGGAGCCGTAGAGAAAAAGCGCGCAGTAGAGCAGTGCCAACAACAGGGCGACGATCGACAGCAGCCGCTGCACTGCGGGGGAAAAGAGGCGCACAAAGGCATCGACACTGATATGGGCACCCACCTTGAGCCCGTAAGAGATCCCGAAGAGGACGAACCAGGCCGAAAGGTGGAGCGTCAGCTCCTGCCCCCAGGTAAGGCCAGTGCCGAAGCCGAAACGCAACACCACCTCGATAAAGACCAGCAGTGTCATCGCCACCAGCAACAGCGAGATCACGCCCTCCTCGATCTGTTGCAACCACTTCAGCAACATCACTCCCCCTGGGTCGCCCCCATGGTAGCCATTACAGCGGCCGCCTCATGGGGGGGAACCTCAATCTATTGGTTAGAGGCGTAGGCAGCCTCGATCAGATCCTTTCCGATCTTCTCCTCGAACCGCTTCCAGACCGGCTTCATCACCTCAACCCACTGATTACGCTCGGCATCGGAGAGCGGCAACACCTCGGAACGTCCGGAGTCGATAATCTTCTGACGATCACTCACCGACTTCTGTGCCGCCACTTTATTGCCGTGAGCGATCGCCTCATCGAGTGCCCGCTTCACCTCATCACGAAGATCCGCCGGTAGCCCATTCCAGAACTCCCGGGAGGTGACCACCATGTAGTCAAGCAGACCATGATTGGACTCGGTGATGGTCGGCTGAACCTCGAAGAACTTCTTCGAGAAGATGTTTGACCAGGTATTCTCCTGACCATCGATCGCCCGGGTCTGCAACAGCGTGAACACCTCGGAGAAGGGCTTCTTCAACGGTGTCGCCCGCAGTGCCTCGAACTGTGCCTCGAGCACATCTGAAGACATGATCCGGAACTTCAGCCCACCGGCATCCTCCGGTGAGCGCAATGGCCGACTGGCGGAGAGCTGCTTCATCCCATTGTGGAGGTAACCTAGCCCCAACAACCCCTTACGCTCCACCGAATGGAGCAGTCTCTGCCCTTCCGGGCCCTGCTGAAAACGGTCGACTGCCGCCATATCCTTGAACAGGAAAGGGAGATCGTAGAGTGCCAGTTTTTTGGTGTAACGACTGAACTTGGAGAGTGAAGGGGCTGCCAGTTGCACATCTCCCAGCAGCATCGCCTCCAGGACCTTATTGTCACCAAAGAGCTGTGAGTTGGGGTAGACCTCGACCTGAACCCGATCTCCCATCCGCTCCGCCACCAGATCACGGAAGCGGTTGGCCATCTGCCCCTTCGGGGTGTTCTCGGCCACCACATGAGAAAATTTGATGACGATGGGCTCCGCTGCATTCGCCACCGAGGCGACAATGGCAGCGACACCGATCACCGCTGCGGCCAGTTGCTTGTACATAGTACTCCTCCTCCAGGTTGTTCCACCGAACAGACGACTGATCTGCCTCCCCACCATTATCCTGATCAAGATCCAAAATACCAGCATTAAGGAACCTCGTGGTGGCAGTCTATTGTCGATCGGTTCAGCAGCGGGTGTGGCACTGATGGGCCAGGCCTGAGGACAGCACACCTTCTTCGGCCATTTGAGGTGGATGCCCGTCGTGGCAACGGGTTATGTTGCCAGCATTGTGGTCCATATGCGGGTAAATAGTAGCTATTTTTAGTAGGCCGCCACCGCTTTACACAAGTAATATCCTTGTGTAAAGTTTGTTTATGCATGATGCTCAAAGGGATCTTTCGTGATACCGGACTACTCAATCATCTGTTGGCAATCACCAGTCGCAAGCAGCTACTCCACGCTCCGCTGATAGGCCAAATCTTCGAGTCTGCGGTCATTGAGGAGAACAATCTCCCCATGGGAGAGGGTTGGGGTGAGGGGGGGAGTTCCTGAATAGCTCCATTCATTCAATACCATGAGGCAGCGTAGTGAGAGTTCAGAACAATAGTGTGGTTACACTGGAATACAAGATGGTCGACAAAAAGGGGACGCTAATCGATAGCTCGGACCACGCCGACCCACTTGTCTTTATTCATGGTCTTGGCACGCTCCTCCCCGCCATCGAGAAGCGTGTCGAAGGGTGCCAGGCGGGAGAACGACTCACCTTCACCCTCTCTCCTGAAGAGAGTTTTGGTGAACACCATGCATCCAGAGTCAAGGTGATTCCGAGAAGCCAATTCCAGGATAGTGAGACACTGCGGGTTGGCCAGCGATTTTTTACCCATAAAAACGGGAACGATCTACCGGTTATCATCACTGCCGTGGATGAAGAGGAGGTTACGGTCGATGGTAACCATCCTCTGGCCGGTGAAGAGGTCAATATTGATCTGGTTGTCGTCAGTATTCGTGAGGCAACCCCGGGGGAGTTGGAGAGCGGCAAGGTAGAGAGCGATGAGGAGATCTATGCGGCAGCCGCTAATGATCATTCTGGATAGAGGGTGACTGGGGGCGGTCGTTAGGTACTTTGGGGGCCCTTCTATCCCCCCTCACCCCAACCTAATCTAAGGAACCTCTGAACAAGTCTGAGTAATTTGAATCGCGTCTGTAGCGCCCAAGATCA
>CAYFOQ010000129.1:0-6208 GCA_964344735.1 uncultured Piscirickettsiaceae bacterium | reverse complement strand
AGGTGTGGCATCAGTGTGGGGAGAAGTTGCTGCAGGAGACCACGGCACTCTATCGTCAACAGGGGGTGGAGATCGACGGTGAGCAGATCCGACTCTCCCCCTTTATCGAAGAGATGTCTGCAGCCTACGGTTGGGCCGATCTGGTGCTCTGTCGAGCCGGGGCGATGACCTTGACCGAGTTGACTCAGGTGGGGCGGGGGGCGATTTTGGTTCCCTATCCCCATGCGGTCGATGATCATCAGCGTGTCAATGGTCGCCACCTGCAGCAGGCCGGGGCGGCCATCCTCATTCCCCAACAGCAACTGCAGACCGAATATTTGCAGCAGCAGTTACAGGCGTTGATCGACTATCCACAGCGGTTGGTCGAGATGGGGGCGGCAGCTCGGCAACTGGCACGACCCGAGGCCACGGCTGCGGTGGTGGCAACCTGCCGAAAATGGAGTCATAGATAGATGAGTGCAATCCCCATGATCAATGTCCAGGAGCCGATGCGACGAATGCAACGGATCCACATGGTGGGAATCGGTGGTTCCGGAATGAACGGAATTGCCCGACTGTTATTGGAGTTGGGGTTTCAGATTAGTGGTTCCGATCTGCAGGAGGGGGCGGTCATCAATCAGTTGCGGCAGTTGGGTGCGGTGGTGGCGCGTGGACACCATCAGGACCAGGTGGCCGGTGCTGATGTGGTCGTGGTCTCCAGCGCCATCGATGAGGACAATCCGGAGGTGGTTGCAGCCCGACAGCACGGGATCGCCGTCATCCCTCGGGCCGAAATGTTGGCGGAGTTGATGCGTTTTCGCTACGGAATTGCGGTGGCGGGTACACACGGCAAGACCACCACCACCAGTCTCATCGCCACCCTGTTGGAGGAGGCCGGGCTTGAACCCACCTATGTGATTGGCGGGCGCATCAAACGTTCGCAGGGTGGCGGTGAAGAGGGGAGTGGGGCACAGTTGGGACAGGGTCGGATTCTGGTAGCAGAGGCGGACGAAAGTGATGCCTCGTTTCTCCATCTGCAGCCGATGGTGGCGGTGGTCACCAACATCGACCAGGATCACATGAGCACCTATTGTGGTGATCTGGGGCGATTGGAGGAGACCTTTGTCGAGTTTATCCACCATATCCCCTTCTACGGTTGTGGAGTGGTCTGTGTCGAGGATCCCGGGGTGGCTCGAGTGGTGGAGCGGTTATCACGCCCCTTGCTGCGCTACGGCTTTGGCAGTGGGCACGATTTCGGTGCCGTGCAGCTGGAGTTGCTGCCGGGACGGTCAAGGTTCGTGCTGGTGCGGCCCGGACAGGAACCGCTTGCCCTCAGCCTCAACCTCCCCGGACGGCATAACATCCTCAATGCCTTGGCGGCAATCTCCGTGGCTACCTATCTGGAGGTGACGGATGAGGTGATTGCTCAGGGGTTGGAGCGATTTGAGGGGATTGCGCGGCGGTTTCAGAGTTACGGTCACTGTCGTTTTCCGGCGGGTCTGGTTGAGGTGGTGGATGATTACGGTCATCACCCCACTGAACTGGCGGCCACGATCACCGCAATTCGCCAGAGCTGGCCTGAGCGCCGTCTGGTATTGGCATTTCAGCCTCACCGTTACAGTCGTACCCGGGATCTTTTCGACGACTTTGTCGAAGTGTTGTCCCAGGTGGATCAACTGCTGCTGCTGGAGGTCTATCCGGCTGGAGAGTCTCCGATTCCAGGGGCCGATGGCCGTAGCCTCAGTCGTGCCATACGGCTGCGGGGGGAGCTGGAACCGATCTGGGTCAAGGGGGTGGAGGCGATGATCGAGCTGTTGCCTGGAGTCGTGTTGGAGGGGGATCTGCTACTGCTCTCCGGTGCCGGGAGTATTGGTCGTGCGGCGGAGCGTATTGCCGAGCGCTGGCATGATCACGATTGAAGAGCGAGTACCGCTGGCCCCCTTTACCACCTGGCGAGTGGGAGGGGTCGCCGACCGTCTGATCCGAACCGATGAGCCGGATCAGCTGGGAGCGACGCTGGCCGCACTGGATCCTGCTGAGCCCCTACTGTGGATGGGGCGCGGTAGTAACCTGTTGATCCGGGATGGTGGGTTTCGTGGAACCGTCGTTCTGCTCGATCCCCCGACGGATGGGGTGGTGCTGCAGCCCCGGCAGTGTATCCGTGCCACCGCCGGAGTGCCGCTGTCGCGATTGGTGCGACGGGCCCGTCGGCAGCAGTGGTATGGTCTCGATTTTCTTGCGGGGATCCCGGGGAGTGTCGGGGGTGCCCTGGCGATGAATGCCGGGGCATTCGGAGAGGAGACCTGGGGGCGGGTGGTGGAGGTGGAGACGATCGATCGCAAGGGGCAGTTGTTCACCCTTACGCCTGAGGCGTATCGCATCGGCTATCGGCTGGTGGAGCCTCTTCAGGGGGGAGAGCGGTGGTTTGTCGCGGCCACCTTCTTTGCGGCGGCCGATCCGACCACCGGGTCTGAAAAGTATCGTCAACAACTGGAACGGCGGAATCGTACTCAGCCGATGGCGAAGTGCAGTTGTGGTTCAGTCTTTCGTAATCCCCCCAACGATTATGCCGGTCGGCTGATTGAGTCGATTGGCCTGAAGGGATACGCTATGGGGCGGGTAGCGGTTTCGGATCGGCACGCCAACTTCATTGTGCATGATGGGGATGCCACCGCAACCGAGATCGAGAGATTGATGGGGTGGCTGCAGCAGCAGGTGAAGCAGCGCTGTGGCGTCGATTTGCAGCCTGAGGTCCGAGTGGTGGGTGAACCGTTGTATCAATCGTTGCAATCAGGTTGACACCTCTGAATCGCAACACGCTCGAGCACATCCCTGTGTCGCTCGGCTGCGGTCCTCCCTGACCGCAGACGGTTGCGATTCAGAGGTGTCAACCTGATTGCAACGACTCAATCATTTAAGAGTGAGAGGGACGGGATGGATGAATTGATCAGTAAGCTGGGACGGGTTGCCGTACTGATGGGGGGGGCGGCCTCAGAGCGGCCGATCTCACTCCAGAGTGGTGCGGCTGTCGCTGCCGGGCTGCAGGCTCGTGGGGTGATGGCGGAACCTTTTGATCCCAGCGAACGGCCGATCGAACAGTTGCGACAGTATGATCGGGCCTTTGTCGTCCTGCATGGTCGGGGAGGAGAGGATGGTGTGATGCAGGGGGTGCTGGAGAGTCTCGGTCTCCCCTATACCGGCTCCGGGGTACAGGCCTCGGCGGTGGCGATGGACAAGCACCGGACCAAGCTGTTGTGGCTCGGGGCGGGGCTGCCCACCCCCCCCTTTGCCATGCTGACCCCGCAGAGTGACCTGCAACAGGTGGTGACGACCTTGGGGGTGCCGCTCATGGTCAAGCCGGTGGCCGAGGGCTCCAGTATCGGGATGAGTCGGGTCGAACGGGCGGAGCAGCTCCAGCAGGCTTATCGTACCGCAAACGGGTATGACACTGAGGTAATGGCAGAGCGCTGGATCGAGGGCGCCGAGTATACGGTGGCGATCCTCGATCGTACCCCGCTACCGGTGATCCGGCTACAGACCCCACACCACTTTTATGACTACGATGCCAAGTATCATGCCGAGGATACCCGCTATCTCTGCCCCTGCGGCTTGGAGGCACCGTTGGAACGGCGGGTGCAGCAGTTGGCGCTACAGGCGTTTGATCTTGTGGGTTGTCGTGGTTGGGGACGAGTCGACCTGATGATCGACCGTGAGGGGGAGCCCTGGTTGTTGGAGGTCAACACCGTTCCCGGAATGACTGACCATAGTCTGGTGCCGATGGCCGCGCGAGCCGCCGGTATCGAATTTGATGAGCTGGTTCTCCGGATTCTGCGGCAGAGCTTGTGAGAATCATCACTGAGTCGGTCTCCTAAATGGCCTCACGTCGGCAGAACAGAAACCGCTTCCGGTCTCCAGCACCGCCCCGGACTCGAATCTCCAGGCGGCAGTTGCTGCGGCTGTTGGCTTATCTGTTCCTCTCGCTGCTGCTATTGAGCGCGGGATACTGGCTGGTGATGTTGAAAAGTGCACCGGTCGAGATCAAACCTGACCCGATCCGGACCGAACAGGTGATGTTGACCGGTACCCTGCACCATGTTTCGCCATTGGAGATCGAAACGATGATCCGTCAGCACGGTGAGTTGGGGATGCTGGCACTCGATAGTGAGGCGTTGCGGATCGACCTGGAGGCGATCCCCTGGGTCTATCTGGCCTCGGTTCGCAAGATGTGGAAGGGGCATCGGTTGATGCTGAGAATCGAAGAGCAGCAGGCGGCGGTACGTTGGGGGGAAGCGGGCTATCTCAACCCTGCCGGGGAGTTTTTTTCGGCAGCCGGTGAAACCCTTTCTGGTGAGCAGTTGGTGATGATTCGTTCCTCCCAGCGTGACACCGAGTCGATCTACCAGCTGTTACTAAGGCTACAGCAGATGATGGCGCAGCGGCAGTCCGGTAGTGAAATCGCCGAGATGTCGATCGATCGCCGGGGGGCGGTGACCCTGTTGTTGCAGGACCATTTTCAGATTCGACTGGGGCGGCGCTCGGTTGAACGGCGATTGCAGCGCTGGATTGACCAGTCACCGCGACTGTTGGCCCGCTATGAGGGGGAGGTGAGTGGGGTTGATCTACGCTACCTCCACGGTATGGTGCTTCACCCCGCTAAGGCATCGTCGGCGACTACGGCAGCTCGAGAGGAGGAGGAATAGGTGGCGCAATCCGCTGTATTGGTTGGAATAAGCGGACAAAACTCGTAAAATCCACCTCTCTCGGATATGCCGTGCCCTCTTCAACCAGTGAACCACCCCACCTATGCGAAATAAAGAGCAAGAAATGATCGTTGGGCTCGACATCGGCACGACCAAGATCGCCGCCATTGTTGGAGCGCTACACCCTGATGGTTCGCTGGAGATTCTCGGGATGGGTACACACCGTTCTGAAGGGCTGCGCAAGGGGATGGTCGTCAATATCCAGTCCACCGTGGAGTCGATCAAGCGGGCGGTGGAAGAGGCAGAGATCATGGCGGAGTGCGAGATCGGGTCGGTCTCCGCCGGGATTGCCGGTAGCCATATCTTGGGAAAAAACTCCCATGGCATCATCGCGATCCGCACCGGAGAGGTGACTGCCGTCGATATCGACCGTGTGCTCGATGCCGCCAAGGCGATCGCCATTCCCTCCGATCACAAGATCCTTCACACCCTGCCGCAGGAGTATCTGATCGACAATCAGGAGGGGATCCTGGAACCGTTGGGAATGGCCGGGGTTCGTCTCGAAGCCAAGGTCCATATCGTCACCGGCATGGTGAGTGCTGCCCAAAATATCGTCAAGTGTATTCGCAAGTGTGGGCTGGAGGCTGAAGATATCGTACTGGAGCAGCTTGCCTCCAGCTATTCGGTGCTGACCAAGGATGAGAAAGAGCTCGGGGTCTGCATGATCGATATCGGTGGGGGAACGACCGATATCGCCGTTTTCACCGGGGGATCGATCCGTCACACCGCAGTGATCGCCGTAGCCGGCGATCAGGTGACCAATGATATTGCCGTATTTCTCCGCACCCCCACCGAACATGCGGAAGAGATCAAGGTGAAGTACGCCTGCGCTATCTCCGAGATGGTCGACCCCAATGACGAAATTGCCGTTCCCAGCATCGGCGAACGTCGTGAACGCAAGTTACGACGGCAGGCCCTGGCCGAAGTGGTTGGTCCCCGTTACGAAGAGCTTTTCACCCTGGTACAGGCCGAACTGCGCAAGAGCGGGTTTGAAAACCGGATCAACGCCGGCTTTGTTCTCACCGGTGGCAGCTCCAAGATGGAGGGGGCGATTGAACTGGCGGAAGGGATCTTCCACAAGCCGGTGCGTCTCGGTATCCCCCGTAATGTCGACACCATGATCGATATCGTCAAATCCCCAATCCACGCCACCGGTGTTGGTCTTCTGATCCACGCCGTCAAAGAGCGTCAACGCCGAGACGGAGGCGGGATCGACGGCAGTAAGAAGTCGGTATGGGAAAGAATGAGGCGTTGGTTCTCAAGAAATCTCTAGCCATCGCGTTACTCCAACGCCCCCCCCTCACCCCAACCCTCTCCCAGAGGTAGAGGGTTGGGGTGAGGGGGAGAGCTGAATAGTTACGGTGATTGTAAATTATCTCGCTTCGGTATATCCTTTCGCCCCCTTACGGAGAGGTGGCCGAGTGGTCGAAGGCGCACGCCTGGAAAGTGTGTATACGGAAACGTATCGA
>CAYFOQ010000128.1:908-6268 GCA_964344735.1 uncultured Piscirickettsiaceae bacterium | reverse complement strand
AGGACAAAGGACTCTGACTCCTTTAATCGTGGTTCGAATCCATGCACCCGAGCCAATAAAATCAAGAGGTTATCGAGAGGTCGGTAGCCTCTTTTTCGTTGTGTTCCTATTTCAGGTGCAGCTGTATCGATAATGCAAAAACCAACCGTCATACTGCTAATTACCTTCTTGATTACCTCCAGTATTGGGTATGGGCAGTATCAATATTTTGAAAAGCGATCTCACTTCTACTCTGAGCTGATCGTCGAGATCATTACATTAAAAAACGAGTCGCTATCACTCCATCTTGCGCTTGAAGAGGTGATGGCGGGAGACCAGTCAGAGAAGAAGTTGCTTAACCGGTTGGGTGATCAGGTTAGATCACATGCTCATTCGATGGCTGAAGAATATCAAGAGAGCATCGTTGGATACGAGCTGGGTAAGATCAACGAAACCCTGCTTCAGATTGAAGAGAACATCGAGAAAAGAGTTCATGCGGTCTCTAATAGTGGCCCAGGATCGAAATTCGATATCGAAACCGACAAGCTCTATCGTAAGCTTGAAACCTATTTGAACCGAGCGATCGATATTATCGAAAACGGTTATTATCAACTGGATGAGTTAAAGCAGTGGGGGTGGCCACTCTTTTATTTTCTCTTTGCGTTAATCTGGCTGGTTACCATTCAGTGGGTGAGAGTGGTTACGATTAGATTGGAGCTGAAAACTGTTGAATTAAGTGAAAATCAGGTCAAGTTACTACAGGCCCAACAGGCAGCCAAGGTTGGATATTGGGAGCTGAATACAGACTCGATGCTGGCTCACTGGTCCAATTCCATTCATCAGCTCCTCGGAACCAGCCCTGAGCAGGAGGTTGGCCCCGCTTTTCTGAAAACGATGGTGGAAAAGGCGGACTGGCCAGCCTTGGAACATTCGATGATGAACGCCATTGAGCACGGGGTCAAACATGAGGCGGAATACCGGGTCAATACGCTCAAAGGTGGTCAGCACTGGCTCTATTGTACCGCTAGAGCTGAACAAGATGAGGCGGGGAAGGTCAGGAAACTGGTTGGCGTTGTTCAGGACATCACAGAGAGGAAACGGAGTGAAGAGTCACTGAAGAAACGTGATCTAGAGTTGGCCCTGACCCAGAAGGTGGCCCGTTTGGGAGGGCATAGAATCTGTCTGGATGATGGCTCCATGTGGCTCTCGAAAGAGTTGTGTGCAATTCTAGATGTCGACTCAGAATCCGTAGAACTTTCTCTCGATCAATACAGCAGCCGTTGTAATGCCGGTGACTGGAGAAATGTAGTGGAGGCCATGCAGGGGCTGCAATATGACGGAGATCGTCTCTTGGTGGAGTATCGCTACTACCGGGATGATGGTGAGGTGATCTGGATTTTTGCGAATGGCGAGCTGAGTATTGAGTCGGATAGTGGTCGAAAGGTGATCATTGGGGTTAGTCAGGATGTTACGGAAAGGAAGCTGACTGAGCAGAGAGAGCTGAAAAACCAGTATCTTCTGCAACAGGCCAAGATTGACTCCATTCAGGCGGAGGCGGCCAGTGAAGCCAAATCTCAATTTTTGGCCAACATGTCCCATGAAATCCGCACCCCAATGAATGGTGTGGTAGGGATGCTGGATGTGCTCTCTCACAGTGCGCTCTCGGATAATGATCAACGGATGGTTGCCACTGCCCGACAGTCGGCACTATCGCTGCTCGATATCATCAACGACATCCTCGACTTCTCCAAGATTGAGGCGGGAAAGATGGCGCTCTCTGAAGAGCCGATGCAGATCGAAGATGAGTTTGATCAGGTCGCCTTATTGCTGGAATCGCTAATGATGGAGAAGCAGGTTGAACTGACCCTCTTCTTCGACCCCATGATCCCTCAGCGGGTGGTCGGTGATGCCCTGCGTCTGAGGCAGGTGCTCACTAATCTGGTCAGCAACGCCATCAAATTCTCAGCAGGATTGGAACGGATTGGTCGGGTACAACTCCGTGCTGTGTTGGAACAGCGCGACGGCAATCAGGTCTGGATCGATTTCAGTATCATCGACAATGGCATCGGTATCGATGAGGAGACTCATGCTCGCCTCTTCAGTGCTTTTGAACAGGCCGATCGCAACACCACACGTAAATATGGTGGCACCGGACTCGGCCTGATTATCTCCAAGAACCTGACGGAGCTGATGGGGGGAGAGATTGCATTGAATAGTGCGATCAACAAGGGCTCCACCTTCACCCTCCAACTCCCATTCACGGTGGAGCAGGAGCGTACAGTCTCATCCGATGGCTACAATCTGGAGGGGCTCAATGGCATCATTGTTAGTGAAGACCCCGTCTATTCAGAAGATTACAATCGTTATCTGACCTATGCTGGCGTTGAGATCTTCACCGAAGAGCGGCTGGAAGAGGCTTGGGAATTGGCTAAATCAGAAAAACTGAAAGAGCCGATCAGTATGGTTGTGGTTGAAGATCCTGCCCAACAGAGTGCCCAGGAGATCGTTGATCGACTGCTTACCCGACAGCATGAACAGGATCTCCGTTTTATCCAAATCACCTATCTTAGTGTAGAGCGGGGCAAACGTCGCCGAGCCAGACAGTTGGATGACAAGGTCTACCAGCTTGATCGTGAGGTACTGACACGCCGTCGCCTGCTCGAAGGGGTTGCCTACGCAACCGGGCGCAAGGCATACGAAGAGGGTGGGTCGATAAAATCAGAACGGGTGGTCTCCGCACAACTGATTTCACGGGAAGAGGCGAGAGAGAATGGACAGCTGATCCTGGTGGCTGAAGACAACCCGACCAACCTCGAAGTGATCCAGAACCAGCTGAATCTGCTTGGATATGCCGCAGACTTCGCCAAGGATGGTGTCGAGGCCTACCAGAAGTGGGAGCAAGAGGAGTATGGGTTACTGATCACTGACCTCCACATGCCCAACAAAGATGGCTATGACCTCACCAACATGGTGCGCAGAAGGGAGCGAGAGAGCAGAAGGGTGCGCATGCCGATCATCGCCCTGACCGCCAATGTGCTCAAAGGGGAGGATGAGCGCTGTTTTGAGATCGGGATGGACGCCTATTTGATCAAACCACTGGAACTACAAAAAATGAAAGAGGCGTTGGAGAAATGGATGCCACCGAGAGAAACATCCGAGCAGCTACCTCATGGACAACCAGAATCTCAAACCGAAATCATCGAAGATGAGGCAGAAAAGGGGGCAGCAGTTCCCGTGGTTGATCCCACTACGCTGAGCTCCATGGTGGGAGATGATCCAGATATGCAGGCAGCTCTGATTGCAGACTTTCTCCCCAAGACTGAAGCGATGCTCGCTGAACTGAATGCGCTATTCAAAAATGGACGACAGAGCGAATATGGGGAACAGGCGCACAAGATAAAATCATCGGTGCGCACCTTTGGTGCCATCAGAATGGGTGATCTGATGGAGTTGCTGGAGCATGCAGCCAAGGATGGAGATTGGGAAGCAGTCAGTTTGAACCATCCAGCGGTGGATCAATGCTTTTCTGAAGTGAAGAGCTATTATGCGGGCTGAGAGCTGTTGTGGGTCTTCTGTTCTGTGTATGGTCACAGGATTCTCCAGCAGATCTCGTCAATGGAGATTTTCCCGCCTCCCCGGCAATCTCCTCGACCAGTCGTGGCAGCAGATAGCCTGGCAGGCGGCTACGTAACTGCTGCTGCAGTGCTATTGCCCGGGATCTGGAAACCTCAAAATGGTGGCTACCGACGGCACGATCGAGCTGGTGAAGGTAGTAGGGGAGCACCCCTTGGGAGAAGAGGCTGTGGCTCAACAGCTCCAGCGTATCGATATCATCATTGATGCCTCGTAGCAGTACACTTTGATTGAGCAGGGTAATCCCATGGTTGCGAAGTGATTGCAACGTGACCGAGGTCTCCTGGTCCAGTTCTCGAGGGTGATTGCAATGGATCACCACCACAATCGAGCAGCGGCTTTGCTGTAGCCGTTGTATTAACCTTGGAGTGACCCGGTTGGGTAGCACTACGGGCATTCGGGTGTGGAGTCGTACGGTGGTGAGATGAGGAATCTGCTCCAGGGTGGTGAGTAGCTCGAACAGGCGGTTGTCGGGAAGCATCAGCGGATCGCCACCACTGAGAATCACCTCCTGGATCTGTGGTCGCTGTCGCAACCACTCTAGTGCGGTGGCGATGGTCCGTGCGGTGATGGCCCGATCGTGATAGGGAAAGTTGCGACGAAAGCAGTAGCGACAATGGATGGCACAGGCCGGGGTGGTGATCAGTAGTGCGCGGCCGTGGTACTTCTGCAACACCCCTGGGGTACAGTGGGCATCGTGATCTCCTACCGGGTCGAGACTGTAGCCCGGTGGCGGAGGATCTTCTTCCGTTATTGTGGGGAGAATCTGTCGCAGCAGTGGATCATCGGGGTTCTCGGGTTCGATTCGGCGGAGGTATGGAGGAGGAACCCGTAGTGGAAAGGGGTTGTCGGTTGTGTTGATTCCCGTCAGTAGCTCTGGTGGCAGTTGAAGTTGCTGCAACAGTGACTCCAGAGGGAGATTGGCCGCAGCCAATTCCCGTTGCCACGACTGTGGCGCACGATCCATATACACAAGGGTGGGGGATGCAGGTATCATACGTTCCCATTTTCCACTATCTGTGAGCAGGGTGCTATGGCAATCGTTAGTACAAATGAGTTTAGAAACGGTCTAAAGGTGATGATCGATGGTGATCCTTGCACCATCGTCGAGAATGAAATGGTGAAGCCCGGTAAGGGGCAGGCCTTCAATCGGGTCAAGCTCAAGGCGTTGTTGACCGGGCGTACTCTGGAACGGACTTTCAAATCGGGGGAGTCGCTGGAACGGGCCGATATCCATGAAGAGGAGTATCAGTACTCCTACTCAGACGGGGATCTCTACTACTTCATGCACCCGGTGAGTTTCGAGCAGATTGGGGCCGATCGTGCCGCCATGGGGGATAGTGCCCAGTGGCTCAAAGGGCAGGAGATGTGTCTACTCACCCTTTGGAACGGTAGTCCGATCTCGGTCACCGCCCCCAATTTTGTCGAACTGCAGATTACCGAGACCGACCCCGGGTTGCGCGGAGATACCTCCGGTGGAGGGGGGAAGCCGGCAACACTGGAGACCGGTGCTGTGGTTCGGGTTCCCCTTTTCGTTTCGGAGGGAGAGGTGATTCGGGTGGATACCCGTAGTAGTGAATATGTCTCCCGGGTGAAAGAGTAGTCGTGGAGATTGTCGAGCTGCTACAGCGGCGCAGTACATTCGTCCGGGCATTACGGCGCTTTTTCGAGGAGCGTGAGGTGCTGGAGGTGCAGACACCGGTGCTCTCTACTGCTGCGAATCCAGATCCCCATGTCGACCCCTTTGT
>CAYFOQ010000128.1:0-876 GCA_964344735.1 uncultured Piscirickettsiaceae bacterium | reverse complement strand
GGCGTGAGGAGGAGGGACCGGAGCGACTCTACCTCCAGACCTCCCCTGAGTTCTTCATGAAACGGTTGCTGGCGGCGGGCAGTGGGCCGATCTATCAACTGGCGCCGACCTTCCGTGCCGGTGAGATCGGTACGATGCATAATCCGGAGTTCACTCTGTTGGAGTGGTACCGTCCTGGTTTCACCCTGGAACAGTTGATGACAGAGGTAGAGGAGTTGGTGAGCAACTTCGTTGACCTCCCCTCGATCGAACGGGTCACCGTAGCCGCAGCGTTTCAACAGGTGGTGGCGATTCCCGACGTTCACGCTGCAACCGTGGAACAGCTGCAGCAGCGGGCGGTAGAGATGGGGTTGCCATCGGCGCAGGAGATGGTGCTTGACTGGGATGGCTGGATCGACTACTTCATGGTGTTGGCAATCATCCCCGCCTATGCCCACGCGGCCATCTTTCTCACGCACTATCCCGCCTCGCAAGCGGCGCTGGCCCGTATCAGTCCGGAGGATTCGCGAGTGGCGGAGCGATTTGAGCTGATTCTGGGGGGAATGGAGATCGCCAACGGTTTTCACGAACTGGCCGATGCCGCCGAGCAGCGTCAACGTTTCCAGCGTGAGGTCGTACTGCGGCAACAGCAGGGGCTGGATGAGGTTCCAATCGATGAATCGTTGCTACAAGCTCTGGAGCAGGGGTTGCCCGACTGTTCCGGAGTGGCGGTTGGGGTCGAGCGTTTGATGATGTTATCGCTGGGAGAGGGGGAGATTGGTGCGGTGATGCCATTCCCGATTCAGGAGGTGTGAGGGGGGCCATCTGAACCCGTTACAGTCCCCCCTTGTTGACACCGGAGTAAACCCGCACTTATTCGCCGCATCCCGCAGGGGC
>CAYFOQ010000127.1:4318-6320 GCA_964344735.1 uncultured Piscirickettsiaceae bacterium | reverse complement strand
GGGGTGATCGAGACGAAAATAGCGCCGAAAACTGGCATCCTGTGAGGCTGGACGGAGTTGGTAGTGGTCACTCCAGCGCGCACCTACGCTCTCTGAATCCTGTTCCAGCCAATCTTTTAGTTGTTGTAGACGTTGGTCCATGCCGTCCTCCCTGACCGATCGGGGGATTGTAGCGTGAATGGTCGGGGGGAGAGGGCCCCTTTGTCTTCTCTCTCTGCTGCAGGGTATAATCGAGCAAATTCAGTTGCTGAGAAGCTACCCTAAGCGATGATTGGTAATCGAGAGAATCTGACTCGCGCGTTCATACTCGCGCTCATTGCGACCCCCCCCGTAGCGGCGGACGAAGTACCGATGCGCTGTGTCGACCAGCAGGGGGAGTGGCGTTGTGGTGGTGAGGGGGAGCTACGCGGTGAGCAACCACGGTCATCGACCAACCGTGATGATGCCGAAATCGCCATCGATGCCGAGCAGCTCGATATCGATGGCGAGCAGCTCTTTCGTTATCAGGGCAAGGTGGTACTGACCCGTGCGGATCAACAGCTGCGGGCCGACCGGCTCTCCTATGACCACCGCCAAGGGAAAATCGAGGCCGAGGGCAATATCCACTACCAGGAAGATGGTCTGGAGATGTGTGGCAGCCGTCTTCAGATCGACACCGGCAACGATCAGGGGCGTATCGAAGATGCGTTCTACCACTTTGCCTCCAGCGGGGCCTCCGGAGAGGCTAGTCAGATCGATCTGATGGGACGCTATCGTCGCCACTATCAGGGGGCCACCTACTCCACCTGTCCACAACAGTCTCGGAGCTGGGAGCTGCAAGCCGACCATGTCGAGCTCGACCAACTCTCGGGGTGGGGCACCGCAACCGGGACCACGGTCCGTTTTCAAGGCATCCCCCTGCTCTATGCTCCGGCCTACCACTTCCCGATCGATGAGCGCCGCAAGAGTGGGCTGCTCACCCCCACCTGGCACTTCGATGATCGGGCCGGTGCCGGAATAGCCCTCCCCTACTACTGGAACATCGCCCCCAACCTCGATGCTACGCTGACCCCACAACTGGTCTCGCGGCGCGGTGTGGGGCTGGGTAGTGAGCTGCGCTACCTTACCATTGGTCACCAGGGGAGCCTCACCGCCCACCTGATGCCGGACGACGATCTCCACCACGACGACCGTTTCCGGATTCATCTCGACGGTCGGGGAGAGTTTGAACTCGGCGCACTGGATCCCATTGACTACCAAGTCGATTTTCAGCAGGTATCCGACCGGGACTACCTCGATGACTTTGGTGGCCACCTTGGCGCCAGTAGTACCGATCTACTGGAGCAGCGCATCCGTTTTCACTACAGTCAGCCCAAATGGCGAGGAAGCCTGCTGCTCTCTGACCACAAGATGATCAAGAGCGGCGTCGATGAACCCTACCGCCGCCTCCCTCAACTTGACCTCTCCTGGCAGGATCAGCTGGGCGATCTCCACTACGGGGCCGAGGGTCAATGGGCCCAATTCAGCCACGAGACCAAAGCGGATGCCTCGCGGCTGTGGTTGCGTCCACACTTCGACTACACCCACCGGATGGCTGGCGATGCCCTCTATCTTCGCCCGGGGATCGAACTCTCCCATAGCCGCTACCGGCCCGAAGTGGGGGAGAACAGTACCTTGACGATTCCCCACTACTCTCTCGAGGGGGGAATCTTTTTCGAACGCAATCTGGCCATGGGAGAGGGGGATCTACAGACACTGGAGCCCTTTGCTCGCCTCGACTACATTCCCGACCATCGCGACTCCGGGTATGACTTTGAGGAGAACAGCGATCACTCCAGCCGCTTCTACGGAATCGACAGTGCCCCTCATACCAAACAGATTACGCTGGGGCTCAAGAGTGAGCTGATTAGAAACCACACGGGCCATAAGGTACTTTCGGCCTCTCTGGAGGGCAGCCGGGATCTCCGTTCGGCACGAACCCGGGACTGGATCGATCTGTTAGCTCGAGTAGAGACCCGCTTCA
>CAYFOQ010000127.1:0-4308 GCA_964344735.1 uncultured Piscirickettsiaceae bacterium | reverse complement strand
AGCCCCATGATGACTACAGTCGCTGGAGTGACTCGCTGCTGGCCCGCTACCGTTACGATAACGACGACAACCTGCTCAACCTCGACTACATTTACGAAAGCGATACCCAAAAACAGGTCGACCTCTCTGCCGCCTGGAAGGTGGGACAGAACTGGACCCTGTTCGCCCGTTACAATCACGAACTGGAAGATGAGACCGGTGACAGCCACACCCTGGAGAATCTGGCCGGGCTCCACTACGATAGCTGCTGCTGGTCACTGAGCCTCTCGCGGCGAAACTACCTACAGCGTGATGACCAGTACAACACCACCTGGTTTGTGGTACTGGAACTGAAGGGGCTCGGGAATCTGGGGCAGTCGAAGCGGCTTTACGACATGCTGGAGCACTCCATCCATGGCTATGGCCGGGATTGATCCACGACCAGGCACCGCTAAAAATGCCATTTTCCAGCAACTACCTCTTCAGCTCCGTACTCGTATCCTCGTCTGCTCGCCGTAGTCTGCTGTCGCTACTGCTACTACTCCCCACCCTGCTACTGGCGGGGGAGATCAGCGGAGTAGACCGAATTCTGGTCCTGGTCAACGATGAGATCATTATGAAAAGCGAGCTGGAGGGTGAGCTCTCGAGTTTCATCACCAAACTGCAGCAACGCGGCTCGCCAGTTCCTCCGATCCAGACCCTGGCCCAGCAGGTATTGGAGCAGATGATCTCGCAGCGACTGCAACTCCAGGCCGCTGATCGCGCCGGAATTCGGGCCGATGAACTCACGATCGATCAAGCCCTGGAGAGTATCGCCCGGCGCAATAATCTCTCCCTCTCCGGGCTACGAGATGCTCTACAACGAGAAGGGGTGGTATTTCAACAGTTTCGCGAGGGGATTCGCCAGGAGATCATCCTCGAGAAGTTGAAGATGAGCCAGATCGAGAACCGTGTCATTGTGACCGATGGCGAGGCCGAGCGGTTGGCGCAGCAACTTGCGGCCGATAATAGTGAAGAGCTGCGGCAATACCGGTTGGGCCATATTTTGATCCCACTTCCAGAGGGGGCCTCTCCCGAGCAGATTCAGGAGGCTCGGGAACGGGTTGAAAAGGTGCTACAGCAGTTACAGCAGGGGGAGGACTTTCAACAGACTGCAATGAAACAGTCGGCCGGGAGCCAGGCACTCGAGGGGTGGGTACTGGAGTGGCGTACCCGAGCCGAACTGCCGACGCTCTTCGCTCGCCAACTACCTGCACTTCAATCTACCGCAGTGGTGGGACCGATACGCAGTGCCAGCGGCTTCCATCTGCTCTCACTGCTCGATAGCCGTGAGCAGACCCTGAAACACTCCGTCACCCTGACTCGAGCCCGCCATATCCTGCTCAAACCCACCCCACTACTCAGTGATGACAAGCTTCGAGAGAAGCTGGCGCTTATCCGTGAACGGGTGATAGGTGGTGAGTCGTTTGAGGAGTTGGCACGAATCAACTCCGAGGACGGCTCCGCCAGTGAAGGGGGGGATCTGGGGTGGCAAAACCCGGTCAACCTGGTACCGGAGTTCGTGCGACAGATGGAACAACTGCAACAATCCGGTGACCTCAGTCCGGTTTTCAAGTCTCGCTTTGGCTGGCATCTGGTACAACTGGTCGGTCGCAAACAGCAGGATGACACCGAGGACCACCTACTCAACGAAGCTCGCAACATGATCCGTAAGCGCAAGGAGTCCGAGGCGACCGAGGCCTGGCTACGCCGCCTGCGAGATGATGCCTACATCGAGTATCGACTGGATGATATCTGACTCCGAGCCCGGTACGACACGGTCCACGGGTCTAGCTGTCATCGTACACGCCTCGACAGGATCTACCGGGTGACCCTCGCCTTCACCCCGGGTGAACCGGCCGGAATCGGTCCCGATCTGGCAGTCATGCTGGCACAACACCCCCGGGAGTATGATCTGGTCGCCTTTGCCGACCCGGAACTACTACGAAGACGTGCCGCACGACTGGGACTGCCACTACGATTGACCGATCCCGGACAACCCGGCAGCCGCGATTCTGCTGCTCTCGCAATCCAACCCATTCCACTGCAGGGGGTGGTCTCCCCCGGGCAACTCACCCCCAACAGTGCCGCCTACGTTCTGGAGTCGATCCGCGAGGCGACGATGGGATGTCTGGAGGGGAAGTTTTCTGCACTGGTGACCGGCCCGATTCACAAAGGGATCATCAACGAGGCCGGAGCGGCGGGGCTACTCTGCCATCACTGTGGGCCACAACGGGTAGCGCAGATCCCCTTCAGTGGACACACCGAGTATCTACAGGCGCTCTGTGAAGCAGATGAGGTGGTGATGATGTTGTCCACATCGCTAACGGCAGATACCCCTCCACTGCGGGTTGCGCTGGTCACCACACATCTACCACTGGCCGCAGTACCCTCGGCGATCAGCCGTGACAAGCTGCAACCTATCCTGCGCACACTTCACCGCGGGCTTGGGGAACACTTCAATCTACCCGACCCCACCTTGTTGGTGGCCGGACTCAACCCTCACGCCGGGGAGGCGGGTCATCTTGGTCGAGAAGAGATCGAGGTGATCGAACCGGTATTGGAACATTTGCGTCAGGAGGGGATGAAACTGATTGGGCCATTGCCGGCCGATACCCTATTTACTCCCGCGACCTTACGGCAGGGAGATGTTGCTGTGGCAATGTACCATGACCAGGGACTACCGGTGCTGAAGCATCGTGGATTTGGCAATGCGGTCAACATCACCCTCGGTCTCCCTTTTCTGCGAGTATCGGTCGATCACGGTACCGCACTCGACCTCGCCGGAACCGGTCAGGCCTCACTCGGTAGCCTACAGCAGGCGATCACCACGGCACTACAGCGATGAGCCACCACCCCAAAAAACGGTTTGGCCAAAACTTTCTCCGGGATGAGGAGGCGATATCACGGATCATTACCGCCATTGACCCTCAACCCGATGACAATATGGTCGAAATCGGACCCGGGATGGGTGCGCTGACGACGCAGTTATTACCCCGACTACACCACCTCCATGCCATTGAACTGGATCGCGATCTGCTCTCCTCTCTACGGCAGCAGTGTGCTCCACTAGGAGAGATTACGATCCACAACCGTGATGTATTGCAGTTCAACTTCGCCAAACTGTTCAAGTCAGAACATCCGTTACGGGTGGTCGGAAATCTCCCTTACAACATCTCTACTCCACTGCTGTTTCGTCTCCTCCAGCAGCAACAGCTGCTCCAGGATATGCACTTCATGCTCCAACTCGAGGTGGTCGAGCGGCTGGCAGCAACCGCTGAAGATCGCAACTATGGTCGACTGTCGGTAATGGTACAGCTCCATTGTCGAGTCGAACCCCTTTTTACCCTCGGCCCAGAGGCCTTTTATCCCCCTCCCAAAGTCCATTCGGCAGTGGTACGCCTTACTCCATGGGAGCAACCACCGGTATCGATCGCGGATATCGAACGATTCAAACAGATTGTATCTACCGCCTTCTCCCAACGCCGCAAAACGCTGCGCAATAGCCTCAAGGGGATGGTTGATCCACAGCAATTCGAGATAGCGACCATCGATCCGAGTCGACGCCCCGAGACCTTGACCCTAGAGGAGTTTGCCGCTCTGGCCGAACGGTAAGGAGCGGAAGATTACGATATGGCAGTATATGCAATTGGGGATATTCAGGGCTGTTTCGATAGCCTTTGCAGGCTACTCGATCAGCTACGCTTCGATCCGGTCGTAGATCGACTCTGGTTCGTCGGTGATCTGGTCAATCGTGGTCCTGCGTCGTTAGAGACACTACGATTCGTGCGGAATCTTGGGGATCGCGCCGTGACGGTGCTCGGCAATCATGACCTCCATTTATTGACGGTTGCTGCTGGAATTCGTGCTCAGGGCCGGCATGACACCCTCACCCCTATTCTTGATGCGCCTGATCGGGAATCGCTAATACAGTGGCTACGTTTCCGGCCCCTGCTCCACCACGATGCCGATCTTGGCTATACGCTGGTCCATGCCGGCCTCCCCCACCAGTGGACCATTCCTCAGGCTCGGGGATATGCGGCCGAACTGGAGGGGGTATTACGCGCATCGGACCATTTTGAGTTTCTAAAGGTGATGTACGGCGATCATCCACGGAGATGGCGCCCCTCGCTACAGGGCGAAGAACGACTTCGGGTGATCACCAACGCCTTGACTAGAATGCGCTACTGCACGGCCAAGGGAAAACTGGAGCTGAAGCAGAAAGGGGCGATCGGAACACAATCCGAGCGGCTAATCCCCTGGTTTCGACATCCGCAGCGGGCCAGTCGA
>CAYFOQ010000126.1:6260-6542 GCA_964344735.1 uncultured Piscirickettsiaceae bacterium | reverse complement strand
TCGAGGCGTTGCGGGTACTGCTCGAGGGGATGCCCCACGATACCCCGGGAATCGTCATTGTTCAGCATATGCCGGAGAGCTTTACCCGCTCCTTCGCCAACCGTCTCAACGAGATCTGTAGTATCACGGTGAAGGAGGCTCAGGATGGGGATACGGTGTTGCGGGGGCAGGCGCTGATCGCGCCGGGCAATCGCCATATGCTGCTGGAGCGGAGTGGGGCGCGCTACTATGTCAGTCTGAAGGATGGTGAACTGGTCTCTCGCCACCGCCCCTCGGTCGATG
>CAYFOQ010000126.1:0-6250 GCA_964344735.1 uncultured Piscirickettsiaceae bacterium | reverse complement strand
TCCGTGGCCAACGTCGCCGGCAAGAATGCCATCGGAGTGATTATGACCGGGATGGGGGATGATGGTGCGCGTGGAATGAAGGAGATGCACGAGGCGGGAGCCTACAACTTTGGGCAGGATGAGGCCAGCAGCGTGGTCTACGGGATGCCGCAGGAGGCCTTCAAGCTGGGGGGCGTCGACAAACAGTTGCCACTACAGCGGATCGCTGCAGCGGTATTACACCGGGAACGACAGTACTGATGGAGTATGGTGAGATGAGTAGTAAAAGTGAACGGGAGATTATCGCCGATCTGGAGCAGCGGCTGGAGCGGATGAACGAGCGGTTGGTGGAGGTGGAGAACACCCGTACCCTCTTCATCTCCAATATGCTCAACGAGATCAACAACCCACTGACCTCGATTCTGGGGTTGACCCAGCAGCTACTCAATGTTCAAAACCCCGACTGGAATCAGGTGACCGAGACCCTCTCCTGGGTCAATGAAGAGGCCAGTTTTCTCAGTTTTCAACTGCTCAACATCTTTGCCGCGGCCCAGTTCGAGGCCGGTACCATGAAGACCGAGATCGCCCAGGTCCATATCAATGAGATCTGGAGTAAGCTCTCTACCCCCTATATGAACACCATCCACCGCAAGCGGCTCAAGGTGTTGACCAACGACCAGTTCATGTTACCCCCCACCATCAGTGGCAAGTTGCTGTTTCGCAGTGATGCCCGACTGCTCTCGTTGATGATGGTCAACCTCTTCGATAATGCCATCAAGATCGCCCCGAACCACTCCACCATCCGGGTTCAGTTTATCGATCAGGAGGGGGCACTGCAGTTTTCGGTGGTGGATGAGGGGCCAGGGATCGCTCAGGAGCAGCATAAACGAATTTTCGACCGTTTTCGTCAGCTCGATGACAGTACCACCAAACAGTTTCGGGGGATGGGGCTGGGGCTCTCCCTGGTGCTGGCGGTCTGCGATATCTTGGGGGGGGAGGTGGTCTTGGAGAGTGCTCCCGGAGAGGGGGCTCGATTTACCGTGACCATCCCCGAGGCCGAGGAGGGGCAGTATGTCGACTCTTCGCTCGATAACCTGATGTTCTTCGATGATGACCTGGATGAGGGCGAGGAGGAGAGTTTCTAGTGCGCACCCACTTCCTCAACCAGGGGCAGATCTTTGCCCATCGACTGCCTCATCAGGTAACCACAGTGTTGGGATCCTGTGTGGCGGTCTGTCTCTGGGATCGGAAACGGGAGTTCGGGGGGATGAACCACTTCATGCTGCCGATGTGGAACGGCGAGGGGCTGGCCTCCCCCAAGTATGGCAACATCGCCATCAAGAAATTGTTGGAGAAGCTCGATCATCTCGGCGGAGAGCGTCGCGATTATGTCGCCAAGGTGTTTGGTGGCAATAATGTGATCGGCAGTGACGAAAAACCCTACACCTACCAGATTGGAACTCGTAACGCCGAGTACGCCTTTCAGGTGTTGGACTATGAGGGGATCCCGGTGGTGGCGAAGAAGGTGATGGCCCAGCATGGACTCAAGGTGGTGATGAATACCGCGACCGGAGAGGTGTTGGTGCGGCCGGTACGGCGGGCGGGAGAGTCGGGTTGAGTCGATGGTGTCGTTGAACAATCGCAGGGTATTGGTGGTCGATGATGACTCCAACCTGTTGGAGGCCTATCGCCGGATCCTCGGTCGCCCCGGGAAGGTTCATCAGTCCCTTGATGGGCTGTTGAGTGAGGCGACGGCGGCCCCTTCACAGCAGTGGGAATTGACCCTGGCCTCGCAGGGAGAAGAGGGGGTGGAACGGGTGCGGGAGGCGTTTGCCACTGGTCTTCCCTATGCCGTGGCCCTGGTCGATGTGCGGATGCCGCCGGGGATCGATGGGGTCGAGGCGGCGCGACAGATGCGGCAGATCGATCCCGAGATCGGTCTCGGGATCATCACCGCCTTTTCCGATCGCTCAGTGACCGAGATGCAGCAGCAGCTGCAGCACGGCTTTATGCTGCTGCGCAAGCCGTTCGAGGCCGAAGAAGTGAGTCAATTGGTCAACCTGTTGGCGCAGCACCGGGCTGCCCGGGCAGGGGAGTAGCGAAGAAGGGGGCCACCCGATTCTCACCGGGATATCCGGGTGGTATAGTGGGCCCTGAGTACGGGAGGGGATGGTCTCTCTCTCGAACGAGAAACAAGGAGGAGAGTAATGCCGACCATCATGACCGTTGAGGATTCCCCCTCGACCCGTCGAATCATCGTCGATACCTTGAAGACCGCCGGTCACGAGGTGATCGAGGCCGAAAATGGGGTCGATGCGCTGCAGAAGTCGAGTGGGCGCAAGTTGGATCTGGTGATCACCGACATCAATATGCCACAGATGGATGGGATCGAGTTGACCCAGCGACTGCGGGCCGACAATAGCCACCGCTTCGTTCCGATTCTGATGTTGACCACCGAGTCGGCCGAGGGCAAGCGGATGAAGGGGAAAGAGGCGGGAGCCACGGCCTGGATCGTCAAACCGTTCGACCCGCAGAAGCTGCTCGGCGTGGTCTCGAAGGTGATCCGCTAGCACCGCTCTGTCGCACCTCGGTATCGTTTGATGGAACCCAACCGCCGCGTCCTTGCGGCCGATGACGAAGAGCAGATCCTCTCGCTCTATCGCTCCTTTTTGCAACAGGATCGAGCGGAATCGATTGAGCTCGACTCCATCTACGGATTGATGGGGATCGATAGTGCCGATAATGGCGACAATAGTGAGGAGGTGGCGATCGAGTTGACCGTGGTAGATCAGGGACAACAGGCGGTCGATGCAGTGACGGCTGCGGTTGCGGCCGGGAGACCGATCGCGGTGGCACTGCTCGATATGCGGATGCCACCCGGGATCGACGGCATGGAGACGGCGCTGCGGTTACGTGAGATCGACCCCTACATCCATATCGTGATCGTCAGCGCCTACTCCGACTACTCCCCCGATGAGGTCCGTAGTGCGCTGCACCACAATATGCTCTTCTACCATAAGCCCTTTGTCGAGGCGGAGATCCGTCAGGTGGTACTCAACGCCTGTATCGGTTGGGATCGGGAGGCCGAGCTGCGGGAGATTCGGGCCACGCTGGAGCAGCGGGTGGCCGAGGGGACCGAGCAGATTCGACGGCTGGCCCAGTTGCAGCAGTATCAGGCCTTCCGTTCCGGAATGGAGGAGATGTCGGCTTCGGTGATGCACGAGATCGGTAATGCCCTCACCGGAGCACAGGTGATGGCCCGGGAGATCGGGCGACGCCTGGAGGAGGGGCGGGAGACCCTGAATCAGATCGAGACGGCTCGAGGACAGCTGCAGGGGGAGCCGCTACTGCAGCTTTTTCAGGAGTCGCTCCACTGGACTCGGGACCAGCTGCTGGAGCGGCAGGAAACCGACCTCGAGGAGGTCACTGCCGGTCTGCAGACCATTCAGCGGGTGGTGCGTCACCATCAGCAGATGGATGAGCAGCAGCAACGAATAGAGGTCTCCGGTCCGCTCGATATGGAGCAGCTGTTGGGGGATGTCCAACTGGTGTTGAAATCGAAGCTGGAGGAGCAGCAGGTGATGCTCGATCTGGTGGGGAACTTTCACCACACCACAGGAGAGGATTCGATTCGGCTCTCCCCCTACCACTTCATGCAGATGATGATTCGACTTTTCGAGTACGTGTTGGAGCAGCTCTCTGGAGAACGACGGCAGGACAGTGCGCCGGTGATCACCATTGAACGGGTCAAGACTGCGGGGGTGCAGCTGCAGATACGCTGGCCCGGGGGGGAGACGTTGGCCCCAGAGCCCTGTCGACACCTCTTCCGTCACCCGGCGCTCCACTTCGTCTCCAATCTGTTGCACCAGGCCGGGGGCGAGATCTTCTGTCAGCAGGGGTTGTTGTTGCTGTTGACGGCACCGGAGCAAGAGAGCTCTCCGAAGGAGGTAAGATGAGTGAGAATGGGCGAGTAGCCTGTGCCTTGAGCTGGGAACTATTCGACGCCCTCGAGGATGGCGTGGTGTTGCTGGATGGGGCGGGAACCGTCGTGGCGCTCAACCGCTCGCTGTGTCGACTCTTTGGAGTTGACCAATCGACGGTGGTGGGGCGACCGTTGGCAAGTCTCGACTGTGTCGGCGGTGGGGGTTGGGTGGAACCGCTGCTCTCGCGGTTGCAGCAGCAGGGAAACGAACCGGTACAACAGCGTCGGTACTTCTGTCGTAGTGGTAGTGAAGAGCGCTTCGAGGCCGATCTGACCGGGGTCTCTGTCGAGCGTGAGGAGGGCGAGCCGCAACTGTTGTTATCGTTCTGTGACCGTTCCGAGGTCAATCTGTTGGAGCAGAGCCAGCGTGAGGCCGCCTACCATGGCGGGATCTCCGAGATTACGGCCCACTTCCTCCACAGCTTCGGCAATGTGATCACCGCAGTGCGGTTCTATATCGACTCATTGGGCGAGGCGGAGAGCAAGCTCAATCAGCTTGCCGCACTGCTGCATGAGGAGGAGGCCCGAGAGGAGGCGGGTGAACCGCGCCGAATCAGTTCGAATGCACTGGCCACTGCACTGGAGGAGTTCGTGCAGATCTTCCTGGGAGATGATCTCCGGGGGGCTCGGCTCGGTGTCGATGAGATGGTGGGGGCCCTGGATATTCAGCGTTCACTATTACAGGAGAGTGCCGCCTGGTGCTCCGATTTCTCATTGTTGAGCCTCATCGAGAACGCGACCATCCTGTTCCAGCGGCGGCTCAGCCGTTCTGGAGTCGAGCTGGTGGTGAACCATCCTGAGCAGTTCCCGATGGTCCATCTGCCACTGAGTTCGATGCAGCAACTGGTGATCATTCTGGTCAAAAACGGGATCGAGTCGATCGAGGCCCGCTGCAGGCAGCATCCGGCAGAGGAGCAGCGGCGACAGATCCACTGTCTGCTGGAGAGCCCGGCCCGTGACTCCCAGGGTCAGGAGATTGCCGATCAGGTCGATCTAGTGATCGAGGATAGCGGGATCGATATCGCCACCTTTACCCCGACCGAGAGAGCGACACTCTGTCGAGGCGGAGCGCCGCTGGTTGGTGGTCGATCCAGCCGTGGGCTCAATGCCGGATCGCTGTTTCTCCAGAGTATCGGTGGTGCGCTCCTGCTGGAAGAGGTGGAGGGGGGGGGCTCGATTTCGGCTTCGTTTTTCCCCTCGATTGGGCGTAGAGAGTGAATGACGCGGTATCGTGCCAAAAGGAGAGAAGAGATGGAGACAGAGTTGAATGGGGTGCTGGGATCCTATAACCGTCTGGTCTATGAGGATCTCAAGGAGATCGACCAGACCCTGACTCAGGTGGGACAGCTGACCGCTGATGCCGGAGATAAGCTCTACAGTGGCCTGGATGAGATTGGATCGCTCCTGGCCCAGGAACACGAGGCGGTGCTCTCTGAAGATCGTACGGCGCTGGAGCCGCTGTTGCAGCAGAATCGTGAGGCCTTTATGCTGATGAAGGGGCAGATGTTACGTTCGATGCAGGTGACCGATATGGTTCACCAGCTGTTGGGCCACTGTCGCACCCGCATGAACCGGATCAACAAGATGAGCGGTGAGGTCGAGCGGGTGGCCGAGCAGCGACTGGAGGCGATTTCACGGATGGTGCAAGAGATGCAGTTACTGTTGGAGGAGACCCGCAATCGAATGGATGACGAGGTTGGCAAGTCGGTAGAGCAGATCACTGTCGATGAGGGGGATGTGCAGTTTTTTTAGCGGTGCCTTTTAGTGAACAGTTACGTTACCGTAACGACTACAGAGGAGTAGAGTGACGATGTCTATAATGGCGACCCACGACGGGAACCATACCCTGATCAATATCAACGGCAAGTTCTCCTTCAAGGACTATGTCGATTTTCGTAAAGCCTACCAGGACCGTCCCAAGGGGGCGGCGACCCAGTACACGATCGATCTCGATGGGGTCGAGTATATCGATAGTGCAGCGCTGGGCATGTTGATTCTGCTGCGGGAACATGCCGGTGAGGGGGATGCGGTGATCACCATTCATGGGGCCAGTGGAATGGTGCTGGAGGCACTGGAGATGTCCAACTACGATCAGCTCTTCCGCGTCGAGTAGATCGTGTCGGAGCAGCAGGTCGCCCAACTGGATGCGCGGGAACAGGAGATCGCTCGCAAGATATTCTCCAACTTTACCGCCTTCCGACCCGAGCGCTACCCTGAAATCCGTACCCTCTACCGCCCCAGTGTTGACACCGGAGTAAACCCGCACTTATTCGCCGCATCCCGCAGGGG
>CAYFOQ010000125.1:0-6559 GCA_964344735.1 uncultured Piscirickettsiaceae bacterium | reverse complement strand
TGTATCCAACGAGGACACCGCCTCTTCAAATGTGCGAAAAATATTTTACGTTATCCTCTATCGCAAAGGAGCAGCGACCTCCACTCTGGCTGAGCGGCGAGCCGCCATCATCGGCTATGTCTACAGTCCATTTCGAGTCAATGACCTGATGGATGGGATCGTCGGCACTGAACTCCCTCAAATTCATTTTCAGATCCACGATGGTGATCCCGCTGACCCGGAGACCATTCTCTATGACTCCACGCTTTCCACTCTCCGACCCCTTTCTCGCTACCAAGAGACCCGCTCCATCTCCTTCGGAGGCCGCATCTGGAACCTCAAGATTCATAGTACGACCAGTTTTGAGCAGAGCAGTGAAAACCACATGAGTCTACTGGTCTTCGTGGCCGGCTCTATCGATGGGCTGCTGCTCTTTTTGATGACACTGGCCTTCCTCAATACACTGGATGAGGCCCGCAGCAATCGCCAAGCACTACGACAACGGACCCGAGCCGAACAACATTATCGAATTTTGCTCGATACCATGCCCACCGGACTGATTGCGGTCGACCAAAACGGCCTCATCGTCGAGGCCAACGACATGGCCACAAAACTATTTGGCTACCCCCGGGACCAACTGATATCGATGCCGGTGGAATCGCTGATACCGGAGGAGATCCGCTACCACCATGTTCAGCATCGTAACGCCTACCTCAATGAGCCAGAAAGGCGTTATATGGGGGGAGGACGGGAACTCAATGCCGTGGACAGTCGAGGCGAACAAATTTTGGTCGAAATTGGACTCAGCCCTATGAGCCAAGAGGAGGAGATCGTGACCCTGGCCACGATCGTGGATGTTCGGGAACGGGCTGAGCGACGCAAGGAGATCGACCGACTCATGGTCAATCTGCGCCAGAAAAACCAGGAGATGAATCAATTCGTCTACACCGTATCCCATGATCTACGCGCCCCACTGATCACCATTTCCGGCTTCACCAAGCAACTCCAACAGAGTCTGGCGGGTAACCTGGAGCCCCCCCAAGAAAAGATGCTTGAGCGAATCATGGTCAATACGCAACAGATGGACGAACTACTCACCACGCTATTGCAACTCTCCCGTATCGTTAACAAGCCCTTGAATCGCTCTGCTGTCGATATCGATACGGTGATACAACGGGTAATCGACTCTCTTGCCCAACAGATCCAACAGAGTGGGGCCGAAATCGAAATTGCTCCAGGGCTACCTACCGTCATAGGACAACAGGAGACCATCGAGGAGTGTTTACAGAACCTGATCGTCAATGCCATTCAGTACCAACGCGAGAGCATTACCCCTCGTATTCGTATCGATGGCTCTAGTCACGCAGCGTTCATTTCACTACGGGTGTGTGATAACGGCATCGGTATCGACGAGCGCCACCATGCCCGGATATTCGACATCTTCGAGCGACTGAATCCAGACCAGACCGTAGGCACGGGCATTGGGCTCGCTATCGTCAAAAGCATTATGGAACGCCACAACGGGACGGTATCGCTACAATCTACCGTGGGAGAAGGAAGCTGCTTCACACTCAACTTTCCGCTCCACACCAAGCTCGAGGATGAAGAACATTGACTCCCGAATTAACCATTCTGCTGGTCGAAGACAACCCGGACCACGCCGAGCTAATCACCTATAGCCTGAAGGCAAATAATCCTCTCCACTCCATCGAGTGGCTTCCGAGCGGAGAGCGACTGCTCCAACGACTACACCGCCCCCTCTCTGAGAACACCGACTCTGACCCACCCGATCTCATTCTGCTCGATCTGAAAATGCCCAAAATGAGCGGCATCGAAATACTCCAGCAGTTACAAAACATGCGTTCCCCCACACACCCCTTTCCCCCGGTCATCATGCTATCCACTTCGAGAAGAAAAGAGGAACGGGATCGATGCATCGCACTGGGTGCCGCCGATTTTCTCACCAAGACACTCGACCCAACCGAGATGGAATGCCAATTCTCCTCCATCAGTCTCTCTATTCATGCCGCCAAAGAGCGCTCAACTGAGCCCAAATCATGAATGTTGCCATTATTGAAGACAACCCTGACCACCTACTACTGCTACAACATGCCCTGCAGGAGGCCTTTCCAGGGGAGATCACGACAACAGAGACCTCAGATCATTTCATCGAAGGGATGGAAAGGCTACAACGCTCCCCCCCTGACCTGCTATTGTGCGATCTCAATCTACCCGACTCCAGCTTTGACGAAACCACCACCGCACTGCAGCAACTAGAGAGCGGTGTACCGGTAGTGGTTCTCACCTCCCATTATGACCAGGAGATCGCCAACAGATTGGTCGCCTGCGGCATTCAAGACTACCTTCCAAAAACGGCACTGGAACCAGAGCTACTGAAACGAACCTGCACCTTCGCCATTGAACGACAACAACTGTCCAACCAACTCCACCAAGCCCAAGCGGAGGCCGAACGCGCAAACCAGATCAAATCCCTCTTTCTCTCTACCACCAGCCACGAAATCCGAACCCCGATCAGTGCCGTGATTGGTCTTTCCAGAATCGGAGCACGTGACCACATCAACACCCCGGCCGGTGCCCATTTTCAACAGATCAATGAAGCTGGAGAGCATCTGCTTGGCGTCATCAACGACATCCTCGATTTTTCCAAAATCGAGTCCGGTAAGTTTGTCGTAGAACAGATCCCCCTCAATCTCACCACCGTGGTCGACCTGGTCGATAACATCGCCAGCTCCATCGCCAACCAACAGGGGGTCTCCTATCAACGCGCTACCACCCAACTCCCCGAATGGATCGAGGGTGATCCACAACGGATACGTCAGATCCTGGTCAACCTGCTCTCCAATGCAATCAAATTCAGCCCACAAGGGCAGGTACGGCTAGAGGTCGAAAAGATAGAAGAGCGGCTGCAGTTTCGGGTGATCGACAGCGGAATTGGTATGGACGCGGCACAACTGGCACGACTCTTCTCCCCCTATGAACAGGCAGAGGAGTCGACCAGCAGACGCTTTGGAGGAACCGGCCTGGGGCTGTCGATCAGCCAGAATCTGGCCCAACTGATGGGAGGAGAGATCACCGTCGATAGTCAGCTGGGCGAGGGCAGCACATTTACCCTGAGCCTCCCTTGCAACGTGTGCCCCCCTCCCATGACGCAAGAAGACCACACCCAACAAGCAGGGCCGCCACCGCTTACCGGCTTGCAGCTGCTGGTAGCCGAGGATATCGAGTTCAACCGTATCATACTCCAGGACACACTCACCCGGGCAGGAGCCTCCGTCACTTTCGCCACCAATGGTCAAGAGGCGGTGGAGCAGATCATGCAATCGACCACCACCGACGCACTCCCCTTTGATCTGATTCTGATGGATGTACAGATGCCCGTATTGGATGGATATCTGGCAACCCAACAGATTCTGTCACAACACCCCGATCTGCCCATCATTGGACTTACGGCACACACAACCGCCGAGGAGAGAGATCGTTGTATTCGCAGTGGAATGCGAGAGATCAAAACCGGTGGATCCGGAACAGCTCATACAGACCATTCTGAACGAACTTACTCCACAAGAGTCATCCCCTCTTCCCAATCAAACCATCGATGAACAGCCCCCCTCCCGGCCTCTATCTCCCAGATTGGACACGAACAGTACCCCCCTGATCGATTTTGATCAGTGCTGTAATAAGTGGGGAATAGCGTCCGATACACTGAAACAGATGATCGACTCTCTGGTTGACAGCCACCAACAGGCAGCCTCCCGTATTCGCCAGGCATTAGCATCCGGGGACCACCACCAGATCGCTGAAATCGCCCACACCCTAAAGGGAGTTGCAAGCACACTGATGATCGATCAACTGGAACGGCTGGCCTCTGAAGTCGAGGCCGCCAATAGCGGTGGTCAGACACTACCGGTCCTGGCAGAAAAACTTGCCCTACTCACTCAGCAGTTGATCACCGAGTGCCAACAGTGAGCCACCAAGGCACTTTGTAGTATTGATGGTGCCCGGACCCGGTGTTTGTCAACAAAGTTGGCCGTTATGGCGGAGGGGTTTGGTGATGCGCCCTGCCGCATGTTCGGCGTTCCAGGGTTTCATCCAGGGCCGCACACCTTGTTCGAGGTCTGCGATGATCTTGTCGGTGACGCGGGTGTAAACGTCCTGCCGGGGTGCGTTGTTTTTGGTCATGGTCTGTCTCCTCTGTTAAGCGGTTGTTCCGAAATTCGCGAAACATCGAAGACGGGGGGCAAGCCGGACGGGCACCGAAGGGGAACGGGCAACACGGTTATGCGGGCAGCCCGTTGCCGGTCCGGCGACCCCGGCTAGAAACGTGAAGCTATGAGGACAACCGCAAGAGGAGACGGAAATCCCTGACCAAGGAGCATCCTGGCGGGGGCCACCCGTACAACAGAAAAAGCGAATAATCGCTCGACACAAAAGGCGAATTATTCTACAACATAATAAGCGAACTATCGCACAGCAGGAAAAGCGAACAGAAAGACAGACATAATGGCAAAGCCCTCAGAAAAACTGGCTGAATCCCTTGAGGTACTGCATCCGCTTCAGGAGCGTGGCGTGGTGGCGATACGCTCTGGTGACCTGACGCGCGCCCATCGGGAACGCTTGATCCAGAACGGATTTCTGCAAGAAGTCGTCAAAGGCTGGTATGTCCCCTCCCGCCCGGATGAAACCGCCGGTGAAAGCACCGCCTGGTACGCTTCATTCTGGCAGTTCTGCGTCGCCTATCTTGAGCATCTGAAGGACAAGGACTGGTGCCTGTCGCCGGAGCAATCGCTGTCTCTTCACGCCGAGAACTGGACGGTGCCACGTCAGCTTCTAGTTCGCGCAACCAAGGCACGGAACAATGTCACAGCCTTGCCGCATGACACATCCCTGCTCGTGATCCGAGCCTCAATGCCAGAAAAGAACAATATCGTCGAGAAAAACGGGCTCCGGTTGTATTCACTTCCGGCTGCCTTGATTGCCTGCGCGCCGGGGTATTTCAGGCAGAACCCGACTGATATGCGCGCGGCACTTTCGATGGTGCGTGATGCCTCCGAAGTGCTGGATCAACTGCTGGAGGGTGGACATAGCACCATTGCCGGACGGCTGGCCGGTGCGTTTCGCAATATTGGCCGCGACCGGATCGCAGACGAGATTATCGAGACCATGCGCACAGCCGGATATGACATCCGGGAAAGCGATCCGTTCGAGACCCAGATCCCGCTCATCTTGCCCGCACGCGCTGAATCACCATACGTCAATCGGATACGACTGATGTGGCAGGAAATGCGCGAGCCGATCATCGACCGATTCCCTGCGGCACCCGGCCTGCCAAGAGATATCAAAGCCTATCTCAAGCGAGTCGAGGATGTTTATGTCACGGATGCCTATCACTCCTTATCGATTGAAGGCTACCGGGTCAGTCCCGAACTGATCGAACGTGTTCGCAGCGGCACATGGAACCCGGACGAAGATGAGAATGACCGCGAACATCGCAATGCATTGGCCGCGCGCGGCTACTGGCAAGCCTATCAGGCTGTACGCAAAAGCATCGATAAAGTTCTTGATGGCGATAATCCCGGAGCAATCGTTGATGACGATCACCGCACCTGGTATCGGGAGATGTTTGCGCCGGGTGTAACGGCGGGTCTGCTTCGTCCAGCCGATCTCGCCGGTTACCGCAACGGGCCGGTGTTTATTCGACGGTCGATGCATGTTCCACCGAGCCGTGAAGCGGTCCGCGATGCGATGCCCGCATTCTTTGATTTACTACGGGAGGAAGAAGATCCAGTCGTTCGCGTCGTCCTCGGGCACTTCATCTTCGTTTACATCCATCCCTATATGGATGGCAATGGCCGTATGGGCCGCTTCCTGATGAATGTGATGCTGGCGGGCGGCGGATATCCGTGGACAGTCGTCCCGCTGGAAGAACGGGATAACTATATGGCCGCGCTCGAAGCCGCGAGCGTCGACCAAAACATAATCCCGTTCACGGAATTTCTAGCACGCATTGTTGCCCCCAATATGAAGGGGAAGCCCGCACCCGGACTTCCCGCAACTAAATAGCCGCCACGGACCCGTAGCGACCAAGCATCGAAGCCAATTCTTCCTGGCTTTCAAGCGCTGTGAGCGCCTGTTCCAGTATCTCTGCCGCAATATTGGCGCTTTGCTCATCGACACAGTCGATGAGGGCGGTAACACCGCCCTCTTTTCGATGACCATAGACCGTCCAGAAGCTGATCGGATCGGTCAGGTTCAGGATCGGCTCGCAATAGCCGTCTTCCTTGTTCTCATAGACGGGCATGATCTCCACGTCATCAAAGCAGGAAAGATCGTAAGCGCCGGAGAATCGACCTACTCCCCAGCCCCGCCCAGCCACAACTCAATTTGCTGGAGTATTGGCAGGAGAAGATCTTCAAGCGCCTCGGCACTGATGTGAATCAAAGAAAATAGCTTGGTCATACCCCGGTTTAGGGGCGTTTACAGTCAACTTAGGTGGGAAGAAGTGCCCTGAGTGTTGACGCCGGAGGAAAAGCGCTGCTATTCGCCGCAGGCCTGTAGCAAA
>CAYFOQ010000124.1:0-6559 GCA_964344735.1 uncultured Piscirickettsiaceae bacterium | reverse complement strand
CCGCCCCTGCGGGATGCGGCGAATAAGTGCGGGTTTACTCCGGTGTCAACAATAGTAAGGGGACAATGATGTCGAATGGACCATCGTTGCTCCTTCATACACAAAAACGCCCCGCACGGAGAAATACCGTGCGGGGCGTTTGAACTTCAATAGCCTGTTAACAAACCAGTGAGATTATGGTCTCTCTCTTACTGGGCAGGAGCTGGGGCAACCGGTGCTCCGTAGTAGGGGTAGTATGGAGTGGACTCGGTGCGAACGTCAGTCTTGCCGTCGAAGCGGGCATTCTCAGCTGCGTCCATGTCCGCTTCCATGTCGGAAGAGCCCTTGCCAGAAGCGTTAACGGTCATGCTGAAGTTACCCTCGGCGTCTGCACGTCCCTTACCAGCCCCACGACCACGGCCATCAAAAGCGCCGTCGGCAGAACCGGTACCGTAACCAGACTCGTTGTCATCACCACCGAAGAATGCGGAAGCGCTGGAAGCAACGGCAGCGAGAGCGATGGCAGCAATAATCTTTTTCATGATGTGTTCCTCTAGATAGAAAAAATATAAAAGCAATAAACTTAGCAGGTTATCCAGATATATCTGGCTCCTCTGGAGCCTTTGGCCCGACACCTTGCTGACGAACCAGAGGATAACTACCGCGATTTCGTCTCATTGTATTGCCATTCAAGAACATTGTCAACTAATAACGTAGATTTTTTTATCACGGTGATCTCGACTCTCGTGGTCTCCAGACTTGGGGGAAGGACCCATGACAACGGCAACCTCATCTGCGATATGATTGGTTCATACTCGTGGGGAGACAAGACCTGACGATGGTTTCAACGTAACTGTACCGAGGAGAGTTCAGCGTGAAAATAAGTGAATGTCTGCGTGGGCCATTTCCACAGACCCGGATGCGACGGATGCGTCGTGCCCCATTCTCGCGTCGGCTGATGCGCGAAAATCAGTTGACGGTGGATGACCTGATCTACCCCATGTTCGTGATCGAGGGCAAGGGGCGGCGGCAGAAGGTGAAGTCGATGCCGGGGGTGGAGCGAGTCACCGTTGATGAGCTATTGCGCGAGGCCGAAGAGTTGGTCACACTGGGGATACCACTGGTGGCACTCTTTCCGGTGGTTCCGGCGGGCAAAAAAACGCTGCTGGCAGAGGAGTCCTGGAATCCGGAGGGGTTGGCGCAGCGGGCGGTACGAGCATTAAAAGAGCACTTTCCTCAGTTGGGAGTGATGACCGATGTTGCCCTCGATCCCTTTACTACCCATGGTCAGGACGGGATCATCGATTTGCACGGTTACGTAATGAATGACGAGACCGTGGAGGTGTTGGTGCGACAGGCCCTCTCCCATGCCGATGCCGGAGCCGATATTGTCGCCCCTTCCGACATGATGGATGGCCGCATCGGCCATATCCGGGCCGCACTGGAGGCGGCCGGTGAAATTCACACGCGGATTATGGCCTATTCCGCCAAATATGCCTCCAGCTTCTATGGCCCTTTCCGTGATGCAGTTGGATCTGCGGCCAATCTGGGCTCTGGAGATAAATCTACCTATCAGATGGATCCTGCCAATAGTGATGAGGCCTTGCATGAGGTGGCCCTCGATCTTCAGGAGGGGGCCGATATGGTGATGGTGAAACCGGGGATGCCCTATCTCGATATCGTCCACCGGGTCAAGACACAGTTTGGTGCACCCACCTTTGTCTATCAGGTCAGTGGTGAGTACAGTATGTTGAAGGCGGCGGCGATGAAGGGGTGGTTACGGGAGGAGTCTGTAGTGCTAGAGGCGCTGCTCGGGTGTAAGCGGGCTGGAGCCGATGGGATTCTTACCTACTATGCCAAAGATGTGGCAACCTGGTTGAAAGATTGAAAGAGCTTAACTATTCAGGGGCAATCTGAACAGTAACGAACGACCAAGCAATCGTTGCAACCGTTTTGGCACTGCTTAAATCGCAACACGCTCGAGCACATCCCTGTGTCGCTCGACTGCGGCCTTCCATGGCCGCAGACGGTTGCGATTTAAGCAGTGCCAAAACGGTTGCAACGATTCATCGTGAAGCTGGAAGGAAAAAATGACAGACCGATACATGGTGGTGGGGAATCCGATCGAGCATAGCCAGTCTCCCCGCATCCACACACTCTTCGCTGAGCAGACCGGTGAGGATATTCACTATAGCCGTCTCAAGGTGGAGCACGGCTATTTTGCTGAAGTGGTGGAGCGCTTTCGTGACAAGGGGGGGCGGGGGATCAATGTCACGGTTCCCTATAAGCACGAGGCCTGGGAGTTGGTGGATGAACGTTCACCGCGGGCGGAGCGGGCCGGAGCGGTCAATACGATCGTGATCGAGCCACAGCGTCTCTATGGAGAGAATACCGATGGGGTGGGTCTGTTACAGGACCTCACCGTAAATCTCGGAATCGAAATTCGGGGATCTCGGGTGCTGTTGCTGGGGGCCGGTGGGGCCGTGCGAGGGGTGCTGGAGCCACTGCTGGGAGCTGCTCCGGCGCAGCTGGTGATCGCCAACCGTACCGCAGAACGGGCAGAGGCCCTGGCAGAACTCTTTGCCGAGGATGGGGCAGTCGATGGAGGAGGACTCAATGAGCTCGATGGTCAGCATTTCGATCTGGTGATCAACGGTACTGCCGCTAGCCTGCAGGGGAAGTTACCCCCACTGCCCTACGACCTATTGGCACCCGGGGCCACCTGTTACGATATGATGTATGCCGCCACTCCAACCCCTTTTATGGTCTGGGGAGATGAGTACGGGGCGGCCCGAGTTGCCGATGGTTTGGGGATGCTGGTGGAGCAGGCCGCGGAATCCTTTCAGCTTTGGCGAGGGGTTCGTCCCCACACCACCGAGGTGATCGCCCAGCTGCGCAAGGAGTTGATGGCATCACTTGCATGAACCGGTTTGTGAGCTGAGTGGCCGGCACGGAAGCGTGAGGATAGGATGACGAAGGAAAGAAAAGCGGCGGTATTGGTCTCTGGTGGGCTCGACTCGATGTTGGCGGTTCGGGTACTGCAGGAGCAGGGGATCGAAGTCGAAGGGCTCAATTTCTATACCGGTTTCTGTGTCGAGGGTCATACCCACGCCATTCGCAAGCGGGACCAGCGCCGGGAGAAGCGCAATAATGCCCTCTGGGTGGCAGAGCAGTTGGGGATCAAGCTCCATATCATCGATATCGTCGAAGAGTACAAAGAGGTGCTGATCAACCCCAAGCATGGGTACGGTGCCAATATGAATCCCTGTCTCGACTGCAAGATCTTCATGGTGAAGAAGGCGTTGCAGTGGATTGAGCAGCACGACTTCGATTTCATTGCCACCGGTGAGGTGGTGGGGCAGCGGCCAATGTCTCAACGAAAGGATACGATGCCGGTGGTATCCGGGGAGTCGGGAGCCGGAGAACGACTGCTGCGACCACTCTGTGCCAAGAATCTCCCCCCTACCTTACCGGAGTTGGAAGGTTGGGTTGATCGTGAACAACTCCATGATTTCAGTGGGCGCAGTCGCAAGCCGCAGATGGCGTTGGCCAAGCGATTCGGCTTTGAGGAATATGCGACTCCGGCGGGAGGCTGTTGCTTTCTTACGGATGAGCGCTATTCGGTAAAGCTGGTCGATCTGTGGCAGTCCCGGGGTAGCCGAGAGTATGAGATGGATGACATCATGCTACTCAAAGTGGGGCGTCACCTCCGTCCACGGCCCCATTTCAAGCTCATCATTGCCCGGGAGGAGGGGGAAAACCACTTCCTCCAGGGGTATCGCAAGCGTTACCTCTCGCTTCAGGTGGTCGATTATCCGGGGCCGTTGGCGCTGTTGGATGGAACGCCAGAGGGGGAGGAGGAGCTGGCATTGGCAGGGGCGCTGCTGGCCCGTTTTGGAAAGGGCAAGGGGGCCAGTGAGGTGACCGTGCAGCTACAGTTCACCACCGGAGAGCGTCGTGAAATGGTTGTGACACCGCTGCTGCCGGAAAATATTCCACAAGCGTGGTATATCTGATGACCGCGGAGCGGGTCGATGCCCGTGGACTCTTCTGTCCGCTTCCTGTGATTCGTACCCAGGATCGAGTGGCCGAGATGGCCGAAGGAGAACAGCTGGAGATTCTCGCCACCGATCCTGGTGTATTGCACGATATCCCCGCCTGGTGTCGAATTCACGGTCACCGGCTGATCGAGCAAACACAGCAGGGGCGTGAGATTCGTATGGTGATCGAGGTGGTGGGCTGAATCAGGAGGCGATCGGACGGTACTTGATTCGGTGCGGCTGATCGGCATCGGTCCCGAGGCGACGTTTTCGATCCCGCTCGTAGTCCGCGTAGTTCCCCTCGAACCAGACCACCTGACTCTCCCCCTCGAAAGCGAGAATATGGGTGGCGATCCGGTCGAGGAACCAGCGGTCGTGCGAAATGACGACGGCACAGCCGGGGAAGGAGAGCAGAGCCTCCTCCAGTGCCCGCAGGGTTTCGACATCGAGATCGATGGTGGGCTCATCCAGCAGCAGGAGATTGCCGCCACTCTGCAGCAGGCGAGCAAGGTGAACCCGGTTGCGCTCACCGCCAGAGAGGTTTCCGACCCGCTTCTGCTGGTCACCGCCACGGAAGTTGAAACGGGAGCAGTAGGCCCTTGAGTTGGTCTCATAGCTACCGACTCGGAGAATTTCCTGACCATCAGAGATCGCCTCCCACACCGTCTGTTCCGGATCGAGATCGGATCGAGATTGGTCGACATAGGATAACTGTACGGTCTCCCCCACTCGTAACTCTCCAACATCTGGGGACTCCTGTCCCACCAGCATCCGGAACAGTGTGGTTTTACCCGCTCCATTGGGACCGATAATACCCACGATTCCCCCCGGCGGGAGATTGAAGTCGAGGATGTCGATCAGCAGACGATCACCAAAACCCTTGCCCAAACCGCGAGCCTCGACGACCTGATCCCCCAGTCGCGGCCCCGGTGGGATAAAGATCTCATGGGTTTCGTTCCGCTGCTGATTCTCTTGTGATGAGAGCTCTTCGAAGCGGGCGATTCGGGCCTTGCTTTTGGCGTGACGTCCCTTGGGGTTGGAGCGGATCCACTCCAGCTCCTCTTTCATGGTCTTTTGCCGGGCACTCTCCTGTTTCTCTTCCAGCTCCAGACGTTTCTGCTTCTGTTCCAGCCAGGATGAGTAGTTCCCCTCCCAGGGAATGCCTTGACCGCGATCCAGTTCGAGAATCCAGCCGGCGACGTTGTCGAGGAAGTAGCGATCATGGGTGATTGCCACTACCGTCCCGTTGAAGTCGTGCAGGAAACGCTCCAGCCAGGCGATCGACTCGGCATCGAGGTGGTTGGTGGGCTCATCGAGCAGTAGCATATCCGGCTTCGATAGCAGCAGGCGGCAGAGTGCTACTCGCCGCCGCTCTCCACCGGAGAGGTAGCGAACATCGGCTTCCCAAGGGGGGAGTCGCAGGGCATCGGCCGCCATCTCCAGTGTCCGATCCAGCTCCCAAGCACCGCAGGCATCGATCTGGTCCTGTAGCTCTGCCTGCTCCTTGAGCAGGGAATCGAAGTCAGCATCCGGCTCGGCGAACTGGGCACTGACCGCGTTGAAGCGGTCGATGAGCCCTTTGGTTTCAGCGATCCCCTCCTCGACATTACCGCGGACATCCTTGTCAGGGTCGAGCTCCGGCTCCTGTGGCAGATAACCGATACGGATGCCGGATTGAGGTCGGGCCTCTCCCTCTATTTCAGTGTCGATTCCAGCCATGATTCGCAACAGGGTGGACTTTCCGGCACCGTTGAGCCCCAGTACCCCGATCTTGGCCCCGGGGAAGAAGGAGAGCGAGATATTTTTCAGAATTTCACGACCACCCGGAACAATCTTACCGACGCGGTTCATGGTGTAGATAAACTGTGCCATTTGACCTCCTTGGTCCTGATGCACGAGCACTGCTCGTAGTGTCACCGGTGTAACGGACTATTTTCCAACGCGGAGATGGTGGATCTCAGCGGTGAGCTGAATCGTTACCGTTTCGACTGTTTGTCCATCCCCCCCCCCTCACCCCGGCCCTCTCCCCGCGGGAGAGGGGGCGTGGTCGGAGGGCCGAGGAGAGTGGAGACAGTCTGAATTCGTTCAAGCAGTAGTGAATCGTCACTCCGCGACGAACATTCTAGCGAAAAAAGATAGGGAATGGCAGAAATCGGCACATCTGGAGAGGATGACGTCCAGAGCCTGTTCCATGTTGCTACGGTCGTCGAGAGGCGCACATCCCTGTGCTGGGCGATCATCCTTGAAGTGCCAAGAAGTATATTAATAGTTTCTAAAGTTGTCAACAGATATCTTGTCGACGCGGTAACTATTGTCCCGCACTCGTAATTGACTCAGATTGCCCCTGAAGTTCATCCGTTCGAGGCAAATAAATTCAGCACATAGCCACTGTCGGAGGGCAGCCAGATCGGGGGAGTGGTCGCCATCCTTGGGCTATGTGCTGAAACCGTTGTGATCGAACTGCAGTTGAGTTCGATCCGAACCCGTAGCCCCCATTGAAATCGATTCGAACCGTTTTCACCAGAAATATTACTAATGTT
>CAYFOQ010000123.1:0-6610 GCA_964344735.1 uncultured Piscirickettsiaceae bacterium | reverse complement strand
GAGGGGTAGATCATCTGGCGAACATCATTACCGTAACCGCCAAACTGATTGAGGTAATTACCGTTGGCATCAAACGTCTGGATGCGATGGTTGAGAGAGTCGGAGACCATCAGGTTGCCATCAGGATCGATGACGATACCGCGCGGACGACGAAACTGGCCATTGCCACTGCCATAGCTTCCGAACTGCCCCAACAGCCCCCCATCGGCACCGAATCGACGGACCCGATGGGCATAATATTCGGTCACATACAGCCCCCCGGAACGATCTACGGCAATGTAGGCAGGATAGTTGAGCACCCCGGCACCCACCGTCGCCTCATGTACTCCGGCAGCGGAAAAACGTTGAATGCGGTGGTTACCGCTGTCGACCACATAGATCCGATCATCGTCATCCACCACGACCCCCTGGGGATAACGAAAATATCCTGCCTGGCTACCATACCCCCCCCAGGAGGCCAGCAGGGTTCCATCCGAACTGAACTTGCTCACCCGGTGACGATAGCGCTCCGTGAGGTAGAGGTTACCGCTATGGTCGGTGGCGATATCATAGGGTCGCTCAAAGGTGGTCCCCAGGGTCCAGCCCATACTGCCGGAGACATCGAGCATCAGTAGGATATTGGCCGGCAGGTCAGCCCCCACCCCCGGTGGTGGTGACTTCGCCTGTAGCGGCAACGAACAGAGCACCAGTAGCAGTGGAGTGATCCTCCATCGAAGATTCACCACCGTCCTCCCTCCTGTCGCAGTAACTGCTCCACCACCCGATACTGGCGCTTCGGATGGGTAATCTGCAACCGCTCGACACCATCTCCCGCTGTCGTGACGCTGTGGAAATAACGCAGTCGACCACCGGAAAAATCCCGGGTGAAGTGGTTACGCCGAACCGGTTGCTGTGCCTCTCCATCCGACAACCAGGTGCGCAACAACCAGTGTCGCAATCGCGTCTCGTCGCCGTTACGAATGATGGTGAGCTGAACCAACCGTCCCGCTACCATCACCCCCTCCATCATACTCCCCTGCAGTGCAACCACGGACGGGCAGACGGTATCGGCCGGCAGTTCGAAACGCGTCACCTCCCCTCCCATGTCGACCGGCTCCTGCTCCAACATATGGTGCTGCAGGGCCTGCAGTGGCTGGCTCTGTTGCAGTGGACAGCCCCAGGCCGGCAGTGACGATAGCAGGAGTGCCAGGGCCACGAAGGGTCGTGATGACCGCAGAGAGGAGATATTCTGCTCAATGTTCATAGTGTACCCAGAGATCCAGCACCACCTGTTGATCAAATCGCGCCTGATCCTCATCGGTGGGATCGAACGGTGCAGCCGCAACGGGGTGATGGCGCCCTACCGCACGAATGCGATAGGGATAGGCTACCGACTCTCCGGAGTAGCCGTAAATCACACTCACCCCAACCTGTTCACCACTGGCCTCGTAGGTGGTTCGTGGCAGCGCCTCGACCACGAAATCGTACTGTGCCCGTTGCAGCGTCAGAGAACGCTCCAGCGTCACCGTCTCCGGGACCGGCAGTAGCGTACAGGGGGTCGTTGCAACCGGGGTCGTATCCAGCAGCCGTAGACCAGGATCGATCGTGGGCCCAAGATCGGTGGCAGGGTCATTATCGACTCCATCCCCAGGATCGATCTGTAGTGAATTGAAACGTGCATAACCATGACACTCCCCACTGCGGGCCGGGACCATCGCCACACCAGAGACCGGAGAGGGAATCTGGAGTGGGGAAATCGTCCCGTTATCGGGGTAGAGATCATGGGCGGCTCGATCCTCCAGCCAGAACTTCCCCACCTCCAGCCCGGTCTCGGCTGCGTTATAGGCCAGAGCGCGGTGGTGACTCGACGAGGCGACCAGAGATTCCCGTTCTACCCGGTAGAAGAGACTGGCGGCAATGAATGAGACCAACAGTAGCAGCCCCAGTGAAGTCATAAAGATATTGCCATGACAACTGCTGTAGTGAAGTCGCAGAGTATCGGGGGCTATGCTCATGCAAGATCTCCTCTACCGGCGGTCAACAACCCGCCAGATTGCAGTTACGTACCGTCGAGCGATAGCGGGCCTGCTGCAACTGCAACCCAAACAGCTCCAGCGTAACCTCCACCCGCTCTACCTGACCAGCATCTGGATTGGCCCCCTCGCGTCCATCAGTGAAGTGGAACCAGAAGTCGAGATTGCCAACATCATAAATCACCGGGGTAAGCGCCTGTCCCACCACATAGCCACCTCCAGTGCTGATTTCAACCTGCTGACTCAACACCAATCTACCGTTGAGACATTCAACCCGATAATGGAGCCGACGACGAAGATCCCCCCCACGGTTGCGGGCGCCATTGAGGTCGTCATAGCTGACCGTCAACTGATCATGACGATAGCTGCCGTTGCCACAGTCGAGCAGCTGATCCTGTACGGTTGCAATCGCTGGATCGATGGTGTGGGCACGAGCGGAAAAGAGCTGATTGTCACGATTGACATATCCAGCCATCCGCAGGTCCCGTTCCAGCAACCGCAGTGCCTCCCGTCCGGCCCCATGAATGTCGGAAGCCCCACGACTCTTGTCGGAGACATCGAGAACGATTCGATACGTGCTGAAGGTGGCCGCCACCAGTACCGACCCCACCACCAGTGCCACCAGCACCTCCACCAGGGTAACCCCTCGTTGGCCATCTCCTCGGGAAGCCCATGCCCCGTCGAACGGGACAGAGAAGCGGCGCGGATGCCCCTCATGAAAATCTTTCAACGCTTCATGTGCTATCCCGTACATCGAGCACCCTCCGCGTCAGATAGTAGCCTCGGCCATGACCGATCTGCAGCGTCAGGATTGCTGAGCGTCGCACACCGACCGCGCTATCAAACCGAGGACAGGGGTTGAAGTAGACTGGACTGCAGAGCGGATAGAGTGTCAGCGTGGCACTCGCACTCGCCCCCAGCAGCCGACTCAAATTTTGACTCCAGCGATTGCGATTGGTGCAGGCGGTGGTGGAGTCGTTACAGGGGGTCTGTAGAACCAGCTCCAGGGGGACCAACTCATTATCGAGCACCACCTGGTAGTGAGCCAGATGGTCGATGTCGGCACTCAGATCACTCACCACCATCTGTGCCACCGAGTCGAGCTGCCCTCGCAGGGTCGACTGTCCCAGCACCCCCAATGAGACCCCCACCGCACTATTCAATCCGACCAGTCCGATCGAGACCAACGCCACCGAGACCAACGCCTCTATCAGCGTGAACCCGCCATGCTTCCCCAACCGCTTGCCGTCGGGGTTCGTATTCATCCTTGTAGAGGGATTGCCCTTGCTGATGGTCATCAATAACTCCTCCAGCCATCACTCTCCCGTCCCCGCCGCTGACGACTCATCAAACCGGTGGGAGAGAGTTGCAACCGGGCCAACTCCTGGCCATCGGTGGAAAAGCGGACGGAATCCCCGACATAACTCACCCGACCGGCCCGATCAAAACAGATACCGTTGGTGGGAAAATCGCAGAGTCCACTCCCCTGCTCACAGCTGGCCGTCACCAGTGACTGGAGGCTCAGGGGAAGAGAACGGCTATAGACGGGCAATCCCGAAGGGGCCTGTGGAGTGGTCGTGAGATCGATCCAGGAGGCACTGGCAGGAGAGAGCACGGTATCACAGCTGATGGTCGTCGTGCCATTGTAGGCATAGGTGACCAGTTCATTGCCCTGCAGTTGCAGCCGATACCCACGCCCCTCCTGAATGGCACGATGGCGAAGATAACCGAGACGGTCAGTGATGCGATCGAGATCACTCACCAACCGTCCCTTTCCGACCCAACCGTCAATGGCCGGCAGAGAGAAGGCCGAAAGCACCCCCAACAGGGTCAAAACCAACAGCAGTTCTAGCAGGGTAACGCCACGTACCCCCGATGCCAGGCTGCTCATGACCCACTCTGCTTACCATGCGCCTACTGTACCGTAGACATAGTCCGTCTGTACTCCCGCTGTCGGCGCTGCCGGACAGGGGCTGGTCGTGGTATCCGGAGTAATCACGGTACAGGCGGTAATCACACCACCAATCAGGGCAATCTCGGTATCCCCCGCATTTCTTCCGGCACCATCGGCCACGGTCTGATAACCATCTGCCGCCAGTTTGGCGATGACCTCAGTAACACAGGTGGCGTCATCGGCAGTACAGCTACTGACCGCTGTATCGAGTGTAATTCCTCCCATTGCCGTGCTACGCACCGTCTGCAGATAGGAGAGTACATCCTTGTTGATCTTCTCGGCAGAATTGATCCGCGCATCGGTGGTGTAGTTCTGATATCCCACCACACCGGCGGCTGCCAGTACTCCGATGATCGCAATCACCACCAGTAATTCGATCAGTGTAAAACCTCCCTCACCCCGTCTCGTCTGCTTCATCATTCAATCCTCGCTATATTTTTAGAGGTGCCTTATTCTGACTGTGCTGCCGAACAAACCGTCCGACCTCGTTCGACGGTTCAATCTCACTATAGAAGTAACCCCGATCAAATCAAGTCGAAAACAACTCCCGGTGAAATTGGTTGGTGATCGAAAAAAACGTGCTACAGTGAAGGCATGACGGGAGAGGCTCTGACGGAATGAAATACAAAATCCTGGTGGCCGATGATGAGGAGAATATCATCGAGTACTACCAGACCATCTTTGCCACACCCGATAGTTCCCGTTGGAGTATGCTCTCTACGATCCCACTTCCGGATGCGGAAACAGAGGAGGTGGAGAGTAACAACACACTACAGGATTTTCTCGATCCCGAAGACCACTTCTCCATCGACTATGTCTCTCAGGGGGAGGATGCCATCGCTCAGGTCAAACAGTCGATCACCTCGGGTGACCACTACGCCCTGCTACTACTCGATATTCGTATGCCTCCCGGTCTCGATGGACTGCAGACGGCAGAGCGGATTCGTGAACTCGACTCCAACATTCAGATCTTCATCGTCAGCGCCTATAGCGACTACAGCATCGATACGATTCAGCAAGCGCTGCAGCAGGATGTGCTGGTACTACAGAAACCGTTCTATGCAGACGATTTGCTACAGTTTGCCGCCGATGCCATTCGTTCCTGGCGACGCGGGGAGGAGATCACCACACTGAAGTGGCGAATCAGTCAACAAGCCCATCTCTTCGATGACATCTCCTGGTCAGCCGATCTCACCACAACCCGCTTCTTCCCCTCCCGTTCGATGCTCTCAATCCTGGGAGCCCGGGAAGGAGAGATCCCCACCTTTCCCGATTTTTTACGACGTCTGCGAGAGGAGGAGCAGGCCCAGTTCGAGAACTACTTTCACTACGGCCGTACCACCTTTTCCCTGCTACAAGGGATCACCGGGACCCGTTCTCAGCCCATCTGGCTGCAGAGCTACGGCCAGATCTTTTACGACAATCAGGGTCGCCCCAACCATATCATCGCCTCTTGCCAACAACTGGCCCGGCAGTCCCGAGGCAATGATCCAGCCTATCAAGCCTACATCGATGATTACAAAGAGTTAAACCGACTGAGCGTGCTGCATCGCGCCTCCGGCATTCCGGTACGGGGAGAGTTCATCGAGCAGTGCCAGAAGACGATCCATGCCAAGCAACACGCCACACTACTATTGATTCATCTCAATGGATTACGTGATGCCGGAAAGAAGTACGGCTCCCTCGCCACCACCCAGTTGATCCCCATCTGTGTTCGTCGTTCCAGCAAGGTGCTGCAACGGGAACACCAATTCTTTCTCTATACGGCGGATGTCCTGGCGCTCTACCTACCGGGTAAATTGACTCGAGAACTGATCATGGCAATGGTGGATCGACTGGAGGAGGCGCTCTACTTCATCCACTCTCCCAGTATGTTGAAGGTGAGGGTATCGGCCACGATCGACAACTATCAATTGCCTGAACAGCAGGAGCAGGTGGCTACTTTACTCTCAGAGTGATTGAGGTAGCGGGAGAGGGTTGGGGTGAGGGTGGCGGTAGTGGATCGTTACCGATTCCCTAATTATTCTTGGCCCCTTGATCGACCCACCGCCGCAACGCATCGATCTGCTCGGCAGAGAGCTGCTTGTTCTCCTCTCCGTGTGGCATCTTGATACTGGGATCGGCCTTACCCGATACCAGCAGAACCAGGGTACTGCTGACACTGTCACCCGCCTTGATCACTGGCCCATAGCGGGTCCCCTTCATCAGATCTTCGTAGCTCTCCATGCTCAGCGCACTGGCAATGAAGCCCTTGCCGGTCTTGGTGTGACACTCCAGACAGTTCTCCGCCAGAATCGGATTGACATCCTTGCTGAAACTCACCTGCGGCTCACCACCACATCCACTCAGCAATACCGTACCAGCCAGAATGAGAGAGCCCAGAGCCTTATTCGATTTCATTGTGCGTAGATCCTTGTCCATCCAGTTTCACCCCTCCGCAGCCCCACTATCCGAATCGGGGCAGACAGAGCCAATCAGCAATTTCCGTACGCCAGAACAGCCCGATAGGGTACTGGAGTAACTCGACAGGGGCAAGGGTTTTTATCACGAAGTCAGTTACAGGTGTCAGTCGTTGCAAAAGCTTTGGCGCTCCTGAATCGCAACCGTCTGCGGCCAGGGAAGGCCGCAGCCGAGCGACACAGGG
>CAYFOQ010000122.1:4484-6807 GCA_964344735.1 uncultured Piscirickettsiaceae bacterium | reverse complement strand
CTGTTTGCTACAGGCCTGCGGCGAATAGCAGCGCTTTTCCTCCGGCGTCAACACGTGGCAATCAGTGTGTCGAGTTGTCTCCGCTGCAGAGTAATGGCGTGGTCGATGTGTTGTGCCAGTCTCTGTTGCAGCTTCAGTTCGGCCTGTTGCCAGCGCTGAAGTTGGTTATCATATAAGTTGAAGTTGAGTAATAGCGTCATCACCGCCATGATCATGACCAGTGGCAGGGTGAGGCGGCGCCTGAGGTGGGGGGAGATATTACTCATCCGCATTATTATAATCTATTGAACATCTGGATGCCAATATGCTGTAATGTTTCCCGATAAGGTAAGTTAATCGAGAGCGGAGAGCAACGGAGATGAAGTGGGCTGTACGGATGGGAGTGATGTTGCTGCTCGTTGGCGGAGGCTTCTATGGGATCTATGGCTACCAGCAGATGGTGGCCGAGATGACCGCCCAGTTTCTCAGTGCCAATGCCAACCCGGTGGTCACCGTGACCTCACAGCGGGCAGAGACGGCGCCGTGGCAACGGCAGTTGCAGGCAACCGCCACCCTGCGGGCGGTGGCGCGGGTGACGGTGCGGAGTGAGGTGGCCGGTCTGGTTCGTGCCGTACGGTTTGACTCGGGTGATCGGGTGGAGCCGGGGATGGTGCTGGTGGAGCTGGATCGAACGGTAGCGCAGGCCCGCTTGGCCTCTCTGGTGGCTCAGCGTGAACTGGCCGCATTGAGTCTGCACCGGGCACAACAGCAGTTCAAGGTCAATGCCATCAGTCAGGCCGAGCTCGATGGTTCCGAGAGTGAGTTGCGGATTCGGCGGGCGGAGGAGGAGAAGGCGCGGGCCGAACTGGAGCGATATACCATTCGCGCCCCCATTACCGGAGCGTTGGGAATCCGACGGCTCGAACGTGGAGAGCGACTGGCCCCGGGTATGGAGGTGGCTGTGGTACAGAATATCGATCGGCTCTACGTCGATTTTCATCTTCCTCAGCGCCACCGTAGTGAGGTGGCGGTGGGGCAGTCCCTATTTCTGCTGGGGGAGCAGGGGGAAGAGCGAGGCCAGGGGGGGATTACCGCAATCGACCATGAGGTGGACCACGAGACCCGCAATCTACGGATCGAGGGGATGATCGAGAATAGAGGGCGGTATTGGTTGCCCGGGATGTTTGTCAATCTGCGGTTACAGCTCGGTGAACCGGAGTCTAGAATTACCCTCCCCCAGACCGCGATCCGTTACAACGCCTACGGCACCACCCTGTTTCAGGTCGAACCTCCAGCACAGCCCGGTGGCAAGCGGCTGGCACAAGAGCGCTTTGTCGAGACCGGTCCTCGTCGGGGGGATCAGGTGGTGATTCTCTCCGGGATCGAGGTCGGGGCCGAGGTGGTGACCGTGACGACGGTCTACTACGGGGCCGATGCCGAGACCATGGCCGGTTTTATCACCCAGCCCCTGGAGGGGGCGATCGCTCAGGCGGAGGGGATCGACTATCTCACCTCGAGTAGTGTCAGCGGAGTCTCCACCATCAGTGCCTATCTACGTCTCAACCACGATGCCAATCGTGCCCTGACCGACATCAATGCCAAGGTCAATTCGGTGCGCAACCAGCTACCACAGGGGGCACAGGCTCCGGTATTGGGGGTGCAAGTGGGAGAGGCGATCGGATCGATGTATATGAGCTTCTCCAGTGATCGACTTCAGAATAATCAGGTGACCGACTATCTGTTACGGGTGGTGAAACCCCAGCTCGATGGGGTAGAGGGGGTGCGTCAGGCCGAGGTGTTGGGGCAGCGTCGATTTGCCCTGCGGGCCTGGCTCGATCCGGTGCGGATGGCGGCCCACGGTATCACTGGAACCGAGGTCTACCAGGCGTTGCAAAGCAACCATTTTCTTGCGGCACTCGGGAGTAGCAAGGGACAGATGGTGCAGGTCGACCTCAACGCCGCGACCGATCTCCATAGTGTGGAGTCGTTTCGACGACTGGCGATTCATCACGGGGAGGGGGGGTGGTGCGATTGGAGGATATCGCGACCGTCACGCTGGGGGCCGAGTCCTACGATCTCACGGCCGCCTTCGATGGCAAGGAGGCGGTCTTCATCGGAATCAATGTCGCCCCCGATGCCAATGTGTTGGAGGTGATCCACCGGGTGAAAGCGGTTTTCCCCCGGATTGTGGCCGAGATGCCGAGTGGGCTGAGCGGTGAGATCGTCTACGATGGTACCCGCTTTATCGACAGTTCGATTCGCGAGGTGATCAAGACTCTGGTCGAGGCGCTGCTGATCGTGACCGTGGTGGTCTTTCTCTTCCTGGGCAGTTGGCGGGCGGTGG
>CAYFOQ010000122.1:0-4441 GCA_964344735.1 uncultured Piscirickettsiaceae bacterium | reverse complement strand
TCAGTCTGCTGTCGTTGGTGTTGGCGATCGGTCTGGTGGTGGATGATGCCATTATCGTAGTGGAGAATGTCGATCGTCACATCCGTCATCACCAACGATCGGCACTGGAGGCGGCACTGCAGGGGGCGCGAGAGCTGGGGGGGCCGATCATCGCCATGACCATCGTCTTGATCGCCGCCTACGTCCCGATCGGATTTCAGGGGGGGTTGACCGGGGCACTTTTTTCCGAGTTTGCCTTCACCTTGGCCGGTGCCATTACCCTCTCCGGCGTGGTGGCACTCACCCTGTCGCCGATGATGGCATCGCGGTTATTACGTGGTGGAGAGATTCGTGTGGGTTGGGCCGATCGGCTCTTTGGTTGGCTCCACAACGGCTATCGCCAACGGCTGCAGGGCACCTTGGAGACCTGGTCGGTGATGGTGGTGATGGGGGGCCTGCTATTACTGGGAGTGGTCTATCTCTTCATCACCGCCTCGTCGGAACTGGCTCCGGAAGAGGATCAGGGGCTGGTGTTGGGGCAGGTCGTGGGGGCCCCCAACGCCACGCCGCAGCAGATGGGGGGGTATGCCGAGCAGATGTACCGTTTGACGCGTGATCTGCCGGAGTACGATCAGATGTTCCAGATTACCGGAATGCCGACCGTCAACCAGGGGATTGGTGGCGCGGTATTCATCCCCTGGGAGCAGCGTCAGCGTAGTGCTGCCGAGCTACAGCAGGAGCTACAGCAGCGCTGGAACTCCATCGCCGGGGCCAAGGTGGCGGCGTTTCAGATGCCGGCTCTGCCGGGAGCTGGAGGATTGCCGTTGCAGTTCGTAATCAAGACCACCGCCTCCTTTTCGCAGCTCAACGGTGTCGTGGAGCAGGTGCTGGAGCGGGCGCAACAGAGCGGGACCTTCGCCACCATCGAGTATCGTGTGGTGCCGGAATCCGGGGGCTTTATCTATACGCTGCTGTTTGCGCTGGTGATCGTATTTCTGGCGCTGGCGGTTCAGTTCAACAGTTTTCGTGATCCGCTGGTGATTCTGGTGTCGGTACCGATGGCGCTCTTCGGAGCGCTGCTCTTCATCAATCTGGGGCTGTCCACGCTCAATATCTACACCCAGGTGGGGTTGGTTACGCTGATGGGTCTGATCAGTAAACACGGCATTCTCATGGTGCAGTTTGCCAATGAGTTGCAGCGCAGTGGGCGTAGTAAGCTGGAGGCGGTGGTCGAGGCCTCGGCGGTGCGGCTGCGTCCGATCCTGATGACCACCGCGGCGACCGTATTGGGGGTGCTGCCCCTGGTGTTGGCCTCGGGGGCCGGTGCGGCGGGGCGATTCTCCATGGGGTTGGTGATCTTCACCGGACTCGCCGTCGGTACGCTCTTCACCCTCTTTGTGGTTCCTGCGGTCTATCTGTTGTTGGGGAAGGAGCGTAACCGCGGCCTCTCCTCCGACTCCGCTCTTATTTGACACCCCCCCGGCAGTGCATGATAGAGTGGCCGCATGAGAAGGAATCCTCTGATTTCACAGCTGCTATCCAGATTGCAGCAGCACCCGCAAGGGGTTAGTGAGCATGAACTGATCCTCTCTCTGGAGCGGGAGGAGGCATTTCAGGGGTTGGCCGAGAGCAAGAGTCTATCCCTGTTCCAGAAACATTTTCTGGTGATGAACGGACTCTATCAGCTGCAGCTGGAGTTGTGGCAGGAGAGCGGTGTGATGCTGGAGGTTTCGCCGCTCTGTACGGTCATCCATCCGTCGCATGAGGGGAGTGCCGAGGCGGGTAGGGCGCTATTGGCCGAAGGCAGTTCGCTCAGTGCCTACTATCGGGATTGGGAGAATCTCGAAGAGATGGATGAGGCCGGTGTGGATGCGCTGCTGGAGGGGTTCTGGAACCGTTTTCTGGTAGAGGATCAGCGTGGCGAGGCGCTGACCACCCTGGGGCTGGAGCGCGAGGCCACGACGGAGGAGGTTACCCGCAGTTATCGCCGACTGGTGGCACAGCATCACCCCGATAAAGGGGGGGATCATCAGCAGTTCATCACCATTCGTCGTGCCTATGAGGTGTTGATGGCGTGACCGAATCGCGAGTGATCGCGACTCCGATCGGGTCGTTATGGCTCACGGTTGAAGCGGGACGACTGATTGCCGTCGATTATGGGCCGTCCCGGGTGACGCCCCGGGAAGCGTCGAATGATCCTCTGCTCGATGCGGTGGTGGAGTGGCTGAACCACTATTTCGACCAGCCGACGGATCCATGGCCGAACCCGCCGTTGGCACTACACGGAACCCCCTTTCAACAGCGGGTCTGGGGTGCGTTACAACAGATTCCTGTGGGTGAAACGATGAGCTACGGGGCATTGGCCCGAATGGTGGGAAGTTCCCCGCGGGCGGTCGGCGGTGCCTGTCGCCGCAATCCAATTCTGATCCTCGTCCCCTGTCACCGTGTCGTCTCGATCACCGGGGTAGGGGGATACGCCGGGGAGTGGGGAAGTGGGTCAAAGGTCGAGATCAAACAGTGGTTGTTGCGGCATGAGGGTTCTCCCCCACCTTGCGACAGAGCAGGTGAACATAGCGCCCCATGTCACAGTAGGGGGGGAGATGACGCAAAGCGAGTTCGTGTTCGATAATCTCCTCCAGTGGTAACCGCTGCTGTGTCGAGCGCTCCATCAGGTCATAGAAGATTCTCACCCCGCTACGGGCAAAGATCTCGAGTCCGGCACGCCGTAGCCACTGTTGAACCTGTTGCGGGTCGAGCGCATGGTGGGGGGTCAGTCCCCCCGGTTCGCCACGGAAATCGCCCCGTTTGACCTTATTGAGATTGCCGCGTACCAGATTGCGCAGGCGGATCCCGTGGAGATTGTAGAAGAGTAGAGAGAGCACCCCTCCTGGGGCCAGTAGGCTGCTGAGTGTTGTAATGATCGCCTGCGGCTCGGCACACCACTCCAGTACGGCATGGTTGAGAATGAGGGGGAACTTGCCCGGTAGTCGCTCCGGGAGCTGTTGGATCGGTGCGTGAAGAAACGCTCCTTCAATGCCGGCCTGTCGGAACCGTTCTCGAGTCGTGGTCAGCATCTCTGCCGAGAGGTCATTGAGTAGGGGATGGTGGCCCTGTTGGGCCAGCATCAGGGCGAAGTGCCCACCCCCACAACCGCTATCGAGTAGCTGCTGTGGATGTTGCTGGAGCTCCGGCAGATGGGTGGCGAAGTCCGCCGCCAGTACTCGTAGACGCAGAACCCCCTTGGGGGAGTCATAGATGCGTTGCTGCAGTCGCTCACCGAGATCGTCGAAGTTGCGATCCTTCTGTGCCCTGTTCACGGCTCCGGCATCATCTTCATCGGCTTCGAGATCTGGTACATCCGATGGTTCATCTGGGAAGTGAACTGGTTGATTCTGTTCATCTTCTCGTTCATGGCATGGACCGTCTCTTCGGCGGTGAGACCGAGCTGGTTGAGACGTCCAAAGGTGGTGTTGATAGTCGTGACCTGTTGTTTCATCCGGTCGATATGACCATTGATCTGGCGCATATTACTCAACACCTCATGCATATAAGAGACGTCGTAGTTCATCCGTGCTACATTTTCGGTCATGTCATCCATGTAGGAGGAGATCTTCTCGGCCCGGACGTTCATCTGGTCGATGGTGTCGACGATCTCGATGAACTGGTTGGTGAGCTGGGTCATGTAGACCCCGATGACGATGACGAAGACCAGTAGCAGTGTCCCGATCGATTGCACCAGAATTGCGGTCTTTCGCGTGGCCCGCTCAGAGTGGATCCGATGTTGCTCGGTCTCCTCGTGGAAGTGGCACATCTGTGCATAGAGCGAGCGCGAAACCTTGAGACTCTCTTCTGGCTCCAGCATCATGGCATGGGTACCATATCGTTGTAGAAGCGGAAGGGACGAGAGACCCGGTGGAGATTGAAGTCCATTCGTTCGACGATGTGGGAGACCGAATCGAGGTTCTGGTCCATCCCCTGGACATCGACCAACAGCCGCCCCATGGTCTGATCGGCCTGTCCCATCTCTGAGGTGATCTGCTCCATCTCGGTGTTGATCTCTCCCACCTGACGGTTCATCAGGGCGACCTCATCGACAATCTCCGGCATAGTGGCGACACTGCCGCTGATCGAGTCGACAAATCGCTCCATGCGGCCGATGTCGGAGACGATGGTCTCCATGCGCTGATCCATCTGTGCCATGACCTCCGAGATCTGATTCATCTGCTTGGCGGCGATCACCACCAGTAACAGAATGGTGAGGGCGATCAGCATCAGACCGAGAATGCCGCTGCGGATCACCCGGTTGGTCCAGCGCGCAGTCCGTGCGCCCATCTCGGCACGCTTCTCCAGGGAGTCGTGGAAGTAGTTGATGCTGTAGAGCAGCAGCTCCTCCTGGCTCATCCTCTCGGTGGAGTGGTTGAGGTCAGGCTGCTGGTGGCGCAGTGCGTCGTTATCGTGCATG
>CAYFOQ010000121.1:0-6910 GCA_964344735.1 uncultured Piscirickettsiaceae bacterium | reverse complement strand
CTGAACTGTTCAGTTGGATGAGACATCGCCGCTCCCTCTGCTCCTCTGTACGGGGGGTGAATATTGACAGATCTCTATTTCCGTAGGAATAGCAAAAAAGTTATAGGCGTTCATCATCCTCCCCACGGCACTCTTCCCGTAACCGGTTGCCTCCTATCCGTTTGGCAAGAATCCTGCTTACTGCAGGGTAGGTAAACACCATAAGCAACACTCGATAGAGAACGGACAACTAGGAGAGAGAGATGGATGATCAGATCGAAGATAGACTATTGATACAGCGTCGGATCGAGCAGACCCAGGATAACCTGATAGAGATCAATGAGCGGGCTCGCTCTGCGATCCGAGCCTTTTCACAGGGGGTTGAGGAGGTGGTGGTACGAGCCGATAATCCCATTCTGGTGGGGATCATCGACCTTACCTCACTGCGCACCGTGTAGATTTACCCTTGCGGGCGGGTCGCAAAGGGCCGTTGTCCCCCTCACGACCCCTTTGAGGTAACAGCCTGGTAAGGGGGGAGGGGGCGTTTCAGAATTAGAGTTTGCCCTCTTTTTTCAGCTTCATCTTCAGCCACAGAGGTAGTGTCTCAGGTTTGGAAAGATCATACTCCGGTGTCGGTTCCGCCTTCTTCACCGCCGGCTTGGGCGTGGCCGCTGCCGCTGGCTCATCGGCAGTTGTTGCCGCTGATGCACCCGCCGCTGCCTTGGGGGCGGCTGTGGTGTTGCCGGTCCAGGCGGTGACGCCGGTCTTGCGGGGATAGAGGTAACGCAGCATCGCTGCCGAGGCTACCGCTTGAGTGTTACTGATCAGATCATCCACGGTAGTATCTCCACTCATGGCATAGATCTTGTTCAGCAGCTTGTCAGCCTTGAATTCGTCAAACTGCTCCGGTGTCAGCTCATCCAGGAGCTCTTTTAGTGCACTATTCATCTAGTCTGCCTCATTAGTGTGGATAGGGGCGTGTTCTTTTATGAAACAGGGCCGATGATCGGCCCGATGAGTGTGTGGGATTATGAGAGTGGTGTGGCAAAGATGCAAGGGAGCTCCATTTATGTCGGTTATAACGGTTTCTATGGCTCTTACTTCAACGTTCGTTCCAACTTTTCTTTCTCCAGATAGACCCTTCTGCGTTCGTCGATGGTGGCGGCGAGAATAAAGTTTTCTGAACTCGATGACAACTGTCGATCCGCTTGTCGTAACTGTTCCAGAGCCTGTTGGGTTTCGCCACGTAGATAGCGGTGTTGTGCCATCGCCAAGTGGCTCTGTACCGGCTGTCGAAGCAGTGCGTGAGAGCGGGCCAGCAGCTGATAGAGGAGTGAATTGTCGGGGAGATGAGTCAGCACCACATTCAGCGCGGCAACCGCCTGTTGAGAGCGATCGGTACGATCGAGAAGCCCGACCAACCGTTGCAGCAGGGGGAGGTTTCGGGGAAAGAGCTGGTGCAGGGGTTGCAGCCGCGCCACCGCCTCCTCGATCGCTCCGCTACTCTCTTCGGCCCCGGCTGCCAGCAGATTGAGGGTCGGGTTGTCGGGGTTGCGTTGTAGTAGTGGCTGAAGTTGTTGCAGTGCCTGCTCTGGCTCGCCGGCCCGGAGTTGGGCCAACGCCAGACCGTATCCACTGACCATGCCCGGTTGTGAGTAAAAGTGGTGTTGCTGCTGGCGTAGTGCCACCTGTGGGGAGGGCCCTTCCAGTAGTTCCAGACGCTGACGAATCATGCCGAACTCCTCTCCAGGGACGGATGGGAGTGGGCTGTAGCGGCTGATCCGATTTTGTGCGTCGGCAATGCGTGATAGCTCGAGTGGGTGTGTGCGGAGATATTCGGGGAGCTGTTGGGGTTGTAGCCGAGCCTGTTGTAGAAGTTTGCCGAAAAATTCAGGGATCCGCTGGGGGGGGTAACCGGCACTATAGAGTAGTTCCATTCCGATGCGGTCAGCCTCCTGCTCGTGGGTGCGGGTGAAGTTGAGCTGTTGCTGCAGCAGGAGTCCACTGGAGGTGGCAATGGCGGCCTCAGCGGCCTGGGTGTTGAGCGAGGCGGCCGCCAGTGTGGCCAACGTCACCGCGGCCCCCTGGAGTGATAGCTGCTTTTGGCGCTCGATTTGCCGCATCAGATGGCGCTGGGTAACGTGGGCAATCTCATGCGCCAATACGGCAGCCAGTTCCCCCTCGTTACTGCAGTGGGCGATCAGCCCGGTGTGGATGCCGATTTTTCCCCCGGGGCCGGCAAAGGCGTTGATGGCATTATCCTTGATGACCACAAAGTCGAATGCCGGGGCGGTGATTCCGTTGGCGGCCACCAGTCGCTCACCCAGTGTGCGGAGGTAGGCGGTGATCTCCGGGTCGTCGACAAAGGTCAGTTGTTGTCTTAGGGTTCGGAGAAAGGACTCCCCTAACAGGATCTCATGGTTGGGGGTGAGTAGTCTCTCGGCACTATCTCCTAACTTTGGCAAGTGGATCTCGGCTATCGATGGCAAGGGCGAAAGCGTCAGGAATAGCGAGAGGAAAAGTGGGTGGATACTTGCCTTCAGCTCCTGTTTGTAATATAAGTAGCGCCCCATACCGATTATGGTTGTGTGTGTCATGTGGTTTTGGGTGTATAATTGAATTCTGATCTTCCCCGAGTCTTCGACTACCTGGTTGGGCTCATGGGGGAGAGCGACCAACAAGATTAACAGAAAAACGGAGAGTAAAGAATGGCTGACTTTGATCAAGAACTTGACGCATCTGGACTGAACTGCCCACTGCCGATTCTGCGCACCAAGAAGACCATCAATACCATGGATGCGGGGCAGGTGCTGCGAGTGATTGCCACTGATCCAGGTTCGGTCAAGGATATCGAGGCCTTCTGTAACCAGACGGGCAATGAGTTGCTCTCTTCCGGAGAAGAGGGTGGTAAGTTTGTGTTTCTGATTAAGAAATCCTGATACTCCACCCCTCGTGAGTAGCTGCGGCCGGGCCAATCGTCTCGGCCGTTTTTGCATCCCCAGTCGGTGTTCGACGGGGAGCTGATAGCAGGGGACGGTGTTCTCGAATCTGCGTTTCCGGTTGACCGGTTACGACGCTCGATGGCTCATCATAGCGGTCATCTCAATTGCCAGGAGATATTCAAATGTCTGATATTAATAAGGTTTCGATGATCTGTACCAAGGGGACACTAGATTGGGCCTACCCCCCGTTCATTCTGGGAAGTACTGCGGTGGCGTTGGGCAAGGAGGTATCGATGTTCTTCACCTTTTATGGTCTCAACCTGCTGCTGAAGGATACCCGCTCCTTACGGGTCTCTCCGGCCGGTAATCCGGCAATGCCGATGAAAATGCCGTTTGGCCCCGGTTGGCTGCAAAAGATCAACTGGTCACCGATTCTGCCCAATCTGCTCATGAATAATATGCCCGGTTTCGAGCGTTTTGCTACGGATATGATGCTCAAGACCACACGCAAGCACGGTGTGGCCTCGATCGAGGAGTTGCGTGAAATCTGCCAGGAGATGGAGGTGAAGTTCCTCGCCTGTCAGATGACGGTGGAGCTATTTGGGTATGACCAGTCCGACTTCATCGATGGCGTGGAGTTTGTTGGGGCCTCGACCTTCTTCGATGAGTCGAGCAGCTCTGAGACCATGACGCTCTATCTCTAATGCTCTTCCTCGCCCCCCTTGGGGGGAGAGGGTTGGGGTGAGGGGGGCTACCCTGAATAGTTACGAATATTCCCTGAAAAGGAGTGGTTGGTATGGATCGTCTGGCTCCACTGGTGCTCAAGAAGGGGGAAGAGCGACGGATTCGTAGCGGCCACCCCTGGGTCTATAGCAATGAGGTCGATACTGCCCGCACTCCGCTGACTGAGCTGAAACCGGGAGATCCGGTCGAGATACTGAGTTCGACCGGGAAGTTTCTCGGTAACGGTTATCTCAACCCTGCTACCCTGATTACTGCCCGTATCGTTAGTCGGGATCCCCGTTACCGTCTCGACCGTTCGTTACTGATCCACCGATTCAAGGTGGCGCTCTCTTTGAGAGAACGGCTCTTCAATCGACCCTTCTACCGTCTGGTTCATGGTGAGGCTGACGGTATGCCCGGAGTGGTGGTCGATCGCTATGGTGAAATCGTGGTGGTACAGATTACCACCGCCGGTATGGAGCGGGTGCAATCAGAGCTGCTGGAGGCGCTGCAGAAGGTGGTTCGACCGGAGGCTATCCTGTTGCGAAACGATACTCCGGCACGACGGCTGGAAGGGCTGGATCTACGGGTGGAGACCGCTTATGGGACGGTGCCAGAGCAGGTTCGACTGGAGGAGAACGGAGTGCCGTTCCTGGTCTCCCTCCTTCAGGGACAGAAAACCGGTTGGTATTATGATCATCGGCTCAACCGCAGACGTATGCAGTACTATGCCGCGGGCGCGCGGGTACTCGATCTTTGCAGTTATGTTGGAGGATGGGGCGTGCAGGCGGCCGTGGCCGGAGCCGCTGAGGTCCATGCCGTAGATAGCTCAGAACAGGCGCTGGGTCTGATGGTGGAGAATGGTCGGCTCAACGGGGTCGAGGATCGTCTGGTGACCCACCAGGGGGACCTTTTTGAGCGACTCAAACAGTTTCGTCAGGATCGTCAGCAGTTTGATCTGATCGTGCTCGATCCGCCGGCCTTTATCAAACGCAAGCGTGATCACAAACGGGGGCTGGAGGCCTATCGTCGAGCCAATGAGTTGGCGATGCGACTGCTGAGTCGAGATGGTATTCTGTTTTCGGCCTCCTGCTCCCACCATCTGCAACGAGAGCAGCTATTACGGCTGCTGCAGGGGGCCGGTCGCCATATCGATCGCACGCTGATGCTGCTGGAGGAGGGGCATCAGGGGCCGGATCACCCAGTCCATCCGGCCATTCCAGAGACTGCCTATATCAAGTGTATGACGTTACGGCTGCTTCCGGGTGGGAACGGCTGATGGTGGTCGACTTCGTCCCCTATTTCTCTCTGGGGCCGGTGACGATTCATTGGTATGGATTGATGTATCTACTCGGTTTTCTGGCCGCCTGGTGGTTGGGCACGGCGCGGGCTCGACAGCTCGGCCAACCCTGGAGTGAGGAGCGGGTGGGGGATCTCCTGTTTTATGCTGCGATTGGAGTGATTCTCGGGGGAAGACTGGGGTATGTGCTCTTTTATGATCTCGAACTCTATCTGCAACATCCGCTCAATATTCTTAAGATATGGCAAGGGGGGATGTCGTTCCACGGCGGGCTGCTGGGGGTATTGGTCGCCCTGGGTTATTTCTCCCGTCAACTCGGTATCGGTTATTTTCAGCTCAGTGATTTCGTGGCACCGCTAGTGCCGATCGGTTTGGGGCTGGGCCGGATGGGGAACTTCATCAATGGTGAACTGTGGGGGGCAGAGACCGATCTACCGTGGGGGGTGGTCTTTGCGCTCACCGATCCATTGCAGTTGAGCCGACACCCTTCACAGCTCTATGAGGCGTTGCTGGAGGGGGGAGTGCTCTTCGTCGTGCTCTGGCGCTACTCTTCACGTCCACGCCCGGTGATGGCGGTCTCTGCGCTCTTCCTGATTCTTTATGGCCTGTTTCGAGGGGTGGTCGAGCTGGTGCGGGTCCCTGATGCTCACATCGGTTATCTGGCGGCAGAGTGGTTGACGATGGGGCAGTTGCTATCGTTGCCGATGGTGGTGTTTGGCCTGCTGCTCTGGCGGGTTGCGCACTCCTCGAAAGCTGGATAGTTGCAGTTCGGAAGGGCGTTGGATGGCGGTAACTCTTTTTCTCTTGCAGGTGTCTGGTTGGTTCTGTAAAATTCGCACTCTTTTCCAAACCTGGTGGTTGTGGGAAGAGGGGGCTTAGAGGGCTCCGCAACTCTTCTAATGTGACCGGCAGGAACGGTATCTTATTGAAATAATAACTGGAGATAGGGATGAAAACCTTCAGCGCCAAGTCTCATGAGGTCACTCGTGACTGGTATGTCATCGATGCCGAGGGCAAGACCCTGGGGCGACTTGCAGCTCAGATTGCTCACCGTCTGCGTGGTAAGCACAAGGCGGAATATACCCCCCATGTCGATACAGGGGACTACATTGTAGTGATCAATGCCGAAAAGGTGGCGGTTACTGGAAATAAGCGTCAGGACAAGATGTACCATCGTCACACCGGTTATATCGGGAATCTCAAGTCCATTAACTTTGAGAAACTCAATCAGAAGGCGCCCGAGCGCATCATCGAGCTTGCGGTCAAGGGGATGATGCCGAGTAATCCGCTGGGACGCTCCATGTTGGGTAAACTCAAGGTCTATGCCGGTGCCGAGCATCCGCACACGGCCCAGCAGCCTCAACCGCTGGAGATCTCTTGAGTTCGGCAGTCCGAAACCAGGGATATATTCAGTAAACGGTGACGGACTTCAGGGGTGAGCTGAACAGTTACAGTAAACGTATAGATTTAGTAAAGAGAATCGGAACATGGCAATGACAGAGCAGTATTACGGAACCGGGCGTCGCAAAACCTCGACAGCGCGGGTCTATCTTCGTCCCGGGCAAGGGAATATCACGATCAATGGCAAGAGCCTGGAGCAGTTTTTTGGTCGTCCAACCTCCCGCATGGTGGTCAATCAGGCGCTCTCTGCCGTTGATATGACAGACCGTTTTGATATTGTGGCAACTGTTTCGGGGGGCGGGATTACCGGACAGTCTGGTGCTATTCGTCATGGCATCACCCGGGCCCTGTTACAGTATGACGAGACACTGCGTTCAACACTGCGCGAGGCCGGCTTTGTCACTCGTGATTCACGTAAGGTGGAGCGAAAGAAGGTGGGGCTACACAAGGCTCGCAAGGCTACCCAGTACTCCAAGCGTTGATCTGCGAGTATTGGTCATCGCTATCCAATATTCGGGTGTCGTCTAACGGCAGGACAAAGGACTCTGACTCCTTTAATCGTGGT
>CAYFOQ010000120.1:0-6976 GCA_964344735.1 uncultured Piscirickettsiaceae bacterium | reverse complement strand
AAGGCCGCAGTCGAGCGACACAGGGATGTGCTTGAGCGTGTTGCGATTCAGGAGGCCCAAACTTTTGCAACGATTGATAGCCGCGTCGCGGCAAGCAGCGTATTGAAACCTTGTCACTGCAACAGCGGCGCCACGGTATAAAAAGAGCCCAGAACAACGATCCGCCCATCCTCTTCCAGATGCTCCCGTGCCAACGCTACCCCTTGCTGTGGAGAGCGACCACACCCCAAGGTTTCAACATCGGTAGCCGCCGCCCGTTGCATCAGCTCAACAGCCGAACAGCCCCGCGCGGTATCGAGGTCGACCCAGACCCACTGCGTCACCCACGGCTGTAGTGCGGTCACCAGATCGATCACCACCTTATCGCAGAGCATACCGACCACTGCAATGGTTCGCCCCTTCACCGGAGCTGCCGCCAGGTAGCGAGCAACACTCTCTGCCCCCTGCCGATTGTGGGCGACATCGACCACCACTTCTGGGTGATGAGAGATCTGCTCCATCCTTCCGGACAGCTGCACCCGCTCCAGTCCCCGGTGTAACTGCGACAGATCGATACGGTCCCACCACCGCAGCTGCTCAATCACCTCCAGTACAGCGGCACTATTCTGCAACTGTAGCTCACCACGAAGTGCCGGGAAGGGAAGTGCCTGATGTTGACTCCCGAGCCCCCCTTGCCAGGACCAGCCGTGCGAACCAACCTCGTAACGATAGGTCATCCCCAACCGGGAAAGTGGAGTTCCTCTCTCCTCTGCAACCGCAATCACCGAAGCCGGGGGGTCGGGTTCGGCAATCACGGCCGGTCGCCCACGACGAAAGATCCCCGCCTTCTCTCGACCGATCTGATCACGCTCTTGCCCCAACCACTCCTGGTGATCAATATCGATCGTGGTCACTACTGCCACATCGGCATCGACCACATTGACGGCATCGAGTCGCCCCCCCAATCCCACCTCCAGAATCCAGAGATCGAGCGGCTGTCGGTCAAAAAGCAGTAGTGCAGCCAGCGTGCCCCATTCGAAGTAGGTGAGCGTGATCGCGCCACGAACCCGATCGATCTCTTCGAAGGCGGCACAGAGCGATTCATCCGCCGCCTCGATACCATCGATGCGAATCCGTTCGTTATAGCGCAACAGGTGGGGAGAGGTGTAACTGCCCACCAGGAATCCGGCCTGTAGCAGAATCGATTGCAGCAGTGCAACGGTGGAGCCTTTGCCGTTGGTTCCAGCCACGGTCACCACTCGGGCCGATGGCTTCAACACACCAAGCGCAGCGGCTACCTGACCAACCCGCTCCAATCCAAGGTCAATCTCTCCGGGGTGAAGTCGCTGCTGCCACAGCAGCCACTCATTCAGCGTTCTCTTCTTCAACCTCAGGATCAACCGCTACGACGGGCTCGACAACCGCTTGTCCCTCCCTTTGTCCCTGTGCCGTCATCAACATCGACAGTAATGAGGCCAAACGAGCGCGTATCTCACGACGATCGACGATCCCATCGATCGCCCCGTGCTCCAGCAGGAACTCACTACGCTGAAAGCCCTCCGGCAGCTTCTCTCCCACCGTCTGCTCGATCACCCGAGGTCCAGCGAAGCCAACCAGGGCATTGGGTTCTGCCAGGATGAGATCCCCCAGCATGGCGAAACTAGCTGACACTCCTCCCATCGTGGGGTCTGTCAGCACGGAAATAAAAGGGAGGCCACGATCTCGCAGACGGTTGATGGCAGCACTGGTCTTGGCCATCTGCATCAACGAGAAGAGTGCCTCCTGCATCCGTGCCCCACCGCTGGCACTAAAACTGACCAGTGGGATGTTTCGATCGAGAGCGGTGTTGACCGCACGAACGAAGCGCTCTCCCACCACCGATCCCATCGACCCCCCCATAAACTTAAATTCGAAGGCTGCCGCCACCAGGGGAACCCCCTTAACCTCTCCGACCATCACCACCAGCGCATCCTTCTCATCGGTGCTCTTTTGAGCCTGGGCAATGCGGTCCTTGTAGCGTTTGAGATCCTTGAAGTTGAGATGATCCACCGGCTCCAGTTCAGCCGCCACCTCAGCAGTGGTATCGGAGTCGAATAGGAGATCCAGTCGACGTCGAGCACCGATCCGCATGTGGTGGCTACACTTGGGACAGACATCGAGATTGCGCTCAAGCTCGGCCCGATAGAGTACCGATTCACAGGCCGCACACTTACTCCAAATCCCTTCCGGTACCGCCTTCTTGGTACTGTCGGTACGGATTTTCGGCAGTATCTTCTCAAACCAGGACATGATTCAGCTCCTTCTAATCCAGAGAATCGAGCGCAATACGCAACCCCGCAAGGATACCACCAATGACCACAGGAATCTTTTCCGGGGTCGCCGCCATCTCCTCCATCTTACCGACCAAGGCACTCCCCACCACCACCGCATCGGCAAATTCCCCAACCGCTGCGGCAGAGTTGGCATCACGAATTCCGAAGCCGACGCCGATGGGAAGTGTAGTCTGTTGACGAATCTGACCGATCTTGCGGGCGACACTATCGACATTGGGAGCAGCCGATCCGGTCACCCCCTTGACCGAAACGTAGTAGATAAACCCCCTGGCAGAGGCCACGATACGAGCGATTCTCTCCTCAGTACTGGTGGGGGCCAGCAGATAGATGGGGTCGATCCCATACTGGTCGCAATATTGCTCGAACTCCGCCCCCTCCTCCGGTGGCATATCGACCGTCAACACCCCGTCAACTCCGGCACGGGTGGCCGACTCGACAAAACGTTCTAGCCCCATGTTCTCGATCGGATTGAGATATCCCATCAAGACCACTGGGGTGATCGAATCGGTGTGACGAAACTGCTCTACCATGGCCAGTACATCATGGATACTGGTACCGTGACGCAACGCCCGCTCGCTGGAGCGCTGAATGGTAGGACCATCAGCCATCGGATCGGAAAAGGGAACCCCCAACTCGATGATATCGGCTCCCGCCTCCACCATGGCATGCATCAGTGGCACCGTGACCGCTGGTGCCGGGTCTCCGGCGGTGACGAAAGGGATCAATACCCGTTGACCCATGCTGCGACAGCGTTCGAAACAGCTGGAAATTCTTCTACTCATACCTCGACCCCCTCGATTGCCGCCACGGTGTGAATATCCTTATCCCCTCGTCCGGAGAGGTTGATGATGATATGTTGATCGCGGTGCAGGGTAGCCGCCAGCCGGGCACCATAGGCAAGGGCATGACTCGACTCCAGCGCGGGAAGAATACCTTCGATCCGGGTCAGATCATGAAAACCACGCAACGCCTCCTGATCGTCGATCGCCACATACTCCACCCGCCCCTGATCTTTGAGCCAGGCATGCTCCGGCCCCACTCCGGGATAGTCCAAACCAGCGGAGATCGAGTGAGTCTCAATAATCTGGCCATTTTCATCCTCCATGATATAGGTACGATTCCCGTGAAGTACTCCGGCCCGCCCCGCACAGAGCGGAGCCGCATGACGCCCACTCTCCAACCCCTCACCGGCCGCCTCGACACCATACATCTCTACCGACCCATCATCCAGAAAGGGGTGGAAGAGTCCGATGGCATTAGAGCCACCACCGACACAGGCCACCAGCGCATCGGGCAACGAGCCGGCCTGTTGCTGAATCTGCGCCCGAGCCTCACGTCCGATCACCGCCTGAAACTGTCGCACCATAAGCGGGTAGGGGTGGGGGCCCGCCACCGTGCCAATAATATAAAAGGTGTCATCAACATGGGTAACCCAGTCGCGCATTGCCTCATTGAGGGCATCCTTGAGAGTACGAGAGCCAGACTCTACCGGGACCACTTGTGCTCCCAACAACTTCATCCGGTAGACATTGAGCTTCTGCCGCTCGACATCAACCGCCCCCATATAGACCACACACTCCAGTCCCAGTCGTGCCGCTACGGTAGCGGTGGCGACGCCATGCTGGCCAGCACCGGTTTCGGCGATAATCCGGCGTTTTCCCATCCGCTTGGCCAGCAACGCCTGACCAACCGTGTTGTTGATCTTGTGTGCCCCGGTGTGGTTGAGATCCTCGCGCTTGAGCCAGATCTGAGCCCCACCGACCGTCTCACTCCAGCGCTTGGCATGGTAAAGCGGGCTGGGGCGTCCAACATAGTGGCGTAGATCCTCATCCAGTTCAGCGATGAAACGATCATCTCCAAGATAACGGTTATAGGCTTGATTCAACTCCTGCAGTGGTGCCATCAAAGTCTCAGAGGCAAAGCTCCCCCCGTAGATACCAAAATGGCCCTGCTCGTCAGGCTGTTCACTCCATTGACTACTCACACAATATCCTCATTCATAACGCACACTATGCGCGTTCTCGATAAACCGCGCCACCTGTTCGTGACTCTTGACCCCTTTTTCCTGCTCCACCCCTCCACTGACATCGACCGCCCAGGGGCGAACCTGCAGCACCCCACGGCGGACATTCTCCGGATTTAATCCACCGGCCAGAATCAGCGGCTTGTCAAGCGTGGAGGGCAACCGCTCCCAGTCGAACCGCTCTCCTGTCCCCCCCGGCACACCCGGTTGCCAGGCATCGACCAGCAGTGCCTGGGCATCGGAGTAACGTTCCACCTGCCGCGGCAGATCTACCCCGGGGCGCATCCGAATCGCCTTGATCCAGGGGCGAGAAAAGTGGTTACAGTATCCCGCATCTTCATCCCCATGAAACTGCAATAGATCGATCTTGACCCGATCGAGAATCGCCTCGACCCGATCCGCTGTGGCATTGACGAAAAGCCCCACCACGGTAACGAAGGGGGGCAGTGCCGTTACAATGGTAGCCGCCTGTTCCGCAGTCACTGCCCGCGGGCTGGGGGGGTAAAAGACCAGTCCCACGGCATCGGCTCCCAGTCGCGCTGCCGCTACACCATCCTCCGCTGTGGTGATCCCACAGATCTTGACTCGCACATGCATGGTGTGATTCTAGCTTTCCCCGACACACTACGCCAGATAGAGGTGGAAAGAGCGGTCAAAAATCGGACCACTCTCCATCCTTCTGCGGTGCCCGGGGGGGGGCGGTCGGTCGTGACCGTGAGGCTGTCGGTGGACTCCTCTTTGCCGTCCGACTTGGGGGGTTGGGTGCTCTCTTCACCACCTCGAGCTCGGCTTGAACATCGGCAGCAATCTTGAAAGAGACTACCATCTCATCGAGCTGCTGCGCTAACTCGGTCAGAGTCTTGCTGGAGCTGGTGGTCTCCTCCACCATGGCACTGTTCTCCTGGGTATTGCTATCGAGACTGGAGATCGCCTGATTGATCTGCTCCACCCCGGAGGTCTGTTCCTTGGCCGCTGCCGCAATCTCACTGATCAGATCATTGATCTTCTGTATCCCCTCTTTAACCGTACCCAGCGCCTCACCACTTTCAGTCACCAGTCGGGTACCCGACTCGACCCGGTTGGTACTATCCTCGATCAGATTACGAATATCCTTGGCGGCATCGGCCGAACGCTGGGCCAGGCCGCGGACTTCCCCCGCGACCACACCGAAACCACGCCCATGTTCACCAGCACGCGCCGCCTCTACCGCCGCATTGAGTGCCAACAGGTTGGTCTGAAAGGCGATACCGTCGATCAGGGCAATGATCTCGACGATCTTGTTGCTCGACTCGTTGATCCCATCCATCGCCTCGATGGCTCGGCCGATCACCTCCCCTCCCTTCATCACCTGACCGACCGTCTCTTCTGCCAGACGGTTGGCTAGCTGAGCACTATCGGCGCTCATATTGACGGTACTAGAAATCTCCTCCATGCTGGCCGCGGTCTGCTCCAGGCTGGCCGCCTGTTCGGCAGTGCGATCGGCCAATCGAGCACTCCCTTCTGAAACACTGTTGGAGCCAACCTTGACCTGGCTGGAGATCTCTCGAACATTGGCCACGATCTGGGCCAGATTACGCTGCGAGAGATTAATCGACTCCTTCATCCGCCCCAGAGCCCCACGATAATCGCCCTCGACCTGCAGCGTCAGATCCCCCTCTCCCATATGACTGGAGACGGTGACCGACTCAATAATGGCCTGGCTGAGACCATCCAGTGAACGGTTGATGTCTTATCCCAGATTCAACAGATCGCCCTGCACCCCATCCAGCTCCACCCGATGGGTGCAATCCCCTTCCGCCATCCCTTCGATGATCGTACCAAACTGCGAGAGCACCTGTTCAATCGACTCCATCGCCCCATTGACCTGCCGACGAAAGACTTCCTCGACCTCCTCTCCCATCCGTACCGCCAGATCCCCCTCACCCAGCCCCTGCATCACTCGAGCCAGCGACTCCATCGTCACCTGTACCCGCCCCTCGACATCCCCCACCGTCCGTAACAGCTCGGGAAACGAACCCTTGAGCCCTCCCGGCTGCGGCGCCCAACCATACTCTCCGACCACCATCCGTTTCAGTACCGTCGAGGTATCACGAAAAACGGTCTCGGTCTGATCCATCATCTCATTGATCGCCCAGGCACACTCGGCATAGGGGTGACCCGAAGGAATCAGGGTGATTCTAGATTCCAGGATCCCCTGATTGGCATCCATCGCCACCCGCTCAATTCGCTTCATCAACTGATCATCGGACCGCCAGGTACGAATCGCCTGCACCAGCCCGATCAGAATCAGCAACAGCAGAACAGCGACGATCCAGGAACCGCCGGTTACCACCAGTCCATGCACTGCGGTGGCAATCGCCGCCGCACCCAATATCAAGACCCAGGCCAGAATACTCATTTCAGGCGCCATCCAGAGCAAAGATCAACTGCTCATAAGTGAGCCCCTTCTCAGTCAGCAGATCGACCAAAATCTGGGTGGATGCGGCAATCGCCCCTTTCGGCCCAACCCGCTGCTCCTCCTCCAGCATCCCCTTGTAGACACTGGCAACCACTTCGACTGCCCGAGGATTCGGTTTACGCCGCACCGAGTGTTGACACCGGAGTAAACCCGCACTTATTCGCCGCATCCCGCAGGGGCGGC
>CAYFOQ010000119.1:3223-6979 GCA_964344735.1 uncultured Piscirickettsiaceae bacterium | reverse complement strand
ACTGACGAATTTCAGGGGCAATCTGAATCAGTTACAGGCCTTCTGAATAGTTACACTTTTGCAAAGATTGACAGGATATCAGGCGGAGAAAGAGGAGCCGCAGCCGCAGGTGGTGGTGGCGTTGGGGTTTTTGATCACGAAACGGGAGCCATCCAGCCCTTCGTAGTAGTCGATTTCAGCACCGGTCAGATACTGCATACTCATGGGGTCGATCACCACCATGACCCCATCGCGCTCCACCGCGACATCCCCCTCCTCGACCTCCTCAGCAAAGGCAAACCCGTACTGAAAGCCGGAGCAACCTCCACCAGTGATATAGACCCTCAGCTTGAGCTCAAGCTTGCCCTCCTCTTCGATCAGTGCCTTCACTTTAGAGGCCGCGGCAGCGGTAAAGATAACCGGATCCGTTGTCTCCGGGATGGCGGTAGCGGCAGCAGTTTCACTCATGGGTCAACACCTCCAAATTTGGGTTCCAGTTACGGGTAGTGGTGAATAGCCACCATTGTTTTATTTCCTACCTGTTTTGTCAAGTTCTGACACTCCCATCCCCCCCCAACACCCGCTCCAGCTCCTGCAGCAGCCGCCGGGTCAACTCGGGCAAGCGATCATACTCCCGACGCTGCTGCGCCTGACAGAGCGCATCCGCACACTCGGTAAGATGGGGAAAACCGACCATCTTACCGCTCCCTTTGATTTTATGGGCCACCTGATAAAGCTCCTCCCACCCCTTTGCCTCCAGGGCATCGATCAACTCCTGGTGGCGTTCCGTCGACATCTCGATAAAGAGGGCACGCAGTTCAGCGTCGATCTCCTCTTCTTCCTCCACCTTCAGTGGCTCTACCTCGATCACGGTAGAGTCGGAAGGGGCCGAAGGAGGGTCACCGGCAGCAGATGGCTCGGAGGAGGGCGCGACCACAAGATAACGCTCCAGCATCCGTCGCACCATCAGTTGCAACTCCGGGGTGTCCTCGGCCACCAACACCCGCCCCTGGAACCGTTTTTCCCCTACGGTTGCCTCTCCCTCTGCTTCCGATGAGGAGATCTCCAGCGGCTGATCACTCTCCTGCAGCGGAAGTTCGATCACAAACCGGGAACCCACCCCTAGCTCACTGGAGACCGAAACCGCTCCCCCCATCATCTCTGCCAGACTACGGGTGATATGGAGCCCCAACCCGGTTCCGCCAAAACGGCGAGAAATGGAGCTATCCGCCTGCTGAAAGCGGCTGAAGAGCCGCTCCAGAGCGGTGGCCTCGATGCCGATACCACTATCCTCCACCGCCAGCAGCAGTTGCCCTCCACGACGAGAGACGGTCAACACCACCGCTCCCCGATCGGTAAATTTGATCGCATTGCTGACCAGATTGTTGAGCATCTGGATGATGCGGTGACGATCCCCCAGTAGTTGCCGGGAGGGGTGATAGCCCATCTCCAGCCGTAACTCCAGGCCGGTATTGTGGGCCTGAGGAGTGAAGATCTCGATCAATTCGTTAACGGTTCGCTCCAGATCGTAGGGGTGTTCTTCGATGGTAAATTTGCCACTCTCGATCTTGGAAAGGTCGAGAATATCATTGACCAACGCCAACTGATTGCGCCCGGCGATCTGAATCGAGGTGAGCAACTGCCGCTGCTGCGGAGTCTCGCTCTGCTCCAGTACCAACTCACTGTTGCCGATGATCGAGGTCAGCGGGGTTCGCAACTCGTGACTCATCGAGGCCAGGAACTCATCCTTCACCGCCTGAGCCTGCTGCAACTCCTCGATATACCGATCGACCATCCTCTCGGACTCCCGATACCGCTCTTGAGTCGTCACCTCGACCAGATGCAGATAGAGATAGGTCGCCGTCACCAATAACAGCAGAGCGACCAGACTAATCCCGTAGAAGCGCCATACCTTGGACTCCATCCTCTCAACCTCGGCAGTGATATCGACCACCCCGACCAGAATCCCCGGCACACCGGAGAAGAGATTGCGCAACGGAACCAGGATAAACTCGACGCTCTCCTCTTCATCCTGAAAAAGAAAGCTTTTCCCCTTGCTCCCCCCCTCCTGCTGCAGCGAAAGATGTTCCCACACCTCCTCCTGGGCATGATCACTACTGGAAAAGAGCGTGACATGACCTGGGAATCGGTCCCACTCCTCCTCTTGCTGGAGACGTCTCAACCGCCGTTCCCAATGGGTTCGTCCCATGACGGACTTCTCCAGCAACAACACTAGATCGGCCCCATACCCCCCACTAATGGTGGAGAATAGGTGTTCGAGTTCGATTCCAAACTCAATATATCCCACCACCTCACCGTGATGAATCGCAGTCAACAGCGGTCGGATCAATCGTAGCGTGTAGGTTCCGAGTACCCCCGACTCCACCCCCCAGCTACTCTTTCCGGTCACCTCCGCCTGCAGCAACGAGGGGCGAGATGGTATCCCCAAACCGTTCGGGACGATGGAGACGGAGTAGATTGACTCGCTGTTTATCATGAAAATAGACGTGGGTAACCCCGTACTTATCCCTAATCTCCTCGAAATAACTCTGCAGTAGCGAGCGTAACCGCTGACGATCTCCTTGTACCACGGCGGGAATCACCTCTTCGTGGTGTTCGATCACCTGCTGCAGGGCATCCATCATCAACAGGGAACGGTCGATATCGTCCCGAACCCCCTCCTCGATCTGCTGTTGCAACCGTCCCCGCTCCTGTTCGAGGCGCTGCAACTGATAGGCATGAAAGGTGTAGTCAATACCGAACATCAACAACAGAAACAGCACAGTGACCGGAATCACCACCCGGTTTGCTATTCCGCTGTAGATCACCATCTCCCCACCCCTCTGCTATCGCTCAACCCGATCCCCCTTCACCCCCTACCTGCTCTGCCCACTGAATCACGGCATCAGCGCCACACCTCGCAGACCGGTCGACTCATCGAGACCGAAGAGGATATTCATATTCTGCACGGCCTGGCCCGAGGCCCCCTTGACCAGATTGTCGATCACTGCCAGCACCACGATCTGATCACTGTCAGCCGGTTGATGAATGGCGATCCGACAGTGGTTACTTCCTCGTACGGTACGGGTCTCCGGATGGGAACCGAAGGGGAGCAGATCGACAAAGGGCTCCTCCCGGTAACGGGCCTCGTACAGTGCCTGCAGGTCGCCGGGATCCCCTTCGGGACGCATATAGAGGGTGGCATGAATCCCCCGAATCATCGGCACCAGATGGGGCACGAAGGTGAGTCCAACCTGGTCATGACCGCACATCCGCTCCACTCCCTGACGAATCTCCGGCCAGTGGCGGTGTCCAGCTACGGCATAGGCCTTGAAGCTCTCAGCCGACTCGGCCTGCAGGGTCGCGACATTGGCCCCACGTCCGGCCCCACTCACCCCGGATTTGCAATCGGCAATCAGGGCATCGAGCCGAACCACTCCACGCTCCACCAGCGGCAGCAGTCCCAACTGTACCGCAGTGGGATAACAGCCGGGATTGGCCACGATGCGGGCGGTGCGAATCTGTTCCCGATTGATCTCCGGCAGGCCATAGACCGCCTCTGCCAGCAGATCCTCACACTGGTGGGGCATTCCGTACCAACGCTCCCATACCGCGGGATCGGCAAGACGAAAATCGGCCGCCAGATCGATCAACCGTACCCCGCTCTCCACCAGTTCACGGGCATGGGTCATCGCCACCCCGTTGGGGGTCGCAGAAAAGACCACATCACATTGGGCCAACCGTTCCGGGTCGGGTTCAGAAAAATGAAGATCGAGG
>CAYFOQ010000119.1:2493-3213 GCA_964344735.1 uncultured Piscirickettsiaceae bacterium | reverse complement strand
CCCCGGAGATTGGGAAAGAGCTCGACCACAGCCCGCCCCGCCTCGGAGCGCGAGGTAATCACCGCCACCTCCACCTCCGGATGGGCCACCAACAGCCGTAACAGCTCTACCCCGGTATATCCCGTACCACCAATAATTCCCACCTTGATCATGCCGTTATCCCTCATCCCTGTCGTGGGAGATCATCTTAGCAGAATGTGGTCGACCTCCATACCGTATGGCGTCCACCACCGCAGAGCGTTCGTGACCCGCTACACCATCAAGGCAACACTCTTGACCTGCGCATAGAGCTTCAACCCCGGCTTCAGCCCCAGCTCTTCGGCCGACTTTCGCGTGATTCGAGAGAGCAACCGATCCCCTCCCAACTGTAGCCGTACCGTCATCTGCGCCTCACCTTCGGCGGCTAACGCCTCCACCGTAGCAGGGAACACATTGAGAATACTACTCCGATCCTGCCGACTGAGGGTAAGGCTGACATCCCGCGCCCGCAGCTGTAATCGTAACGACTGCCCAAGAGGTAGTGCCGGACCAGCCACCGCAAAACGGCCACCGGAGAAGTCGAGATAGTTGAGACCATAACGGTCGTCCCGTGATACCACCACCCCTTCGATCACCGTTTCGGCATCAGCGCCGTGCACCAAATCGAGGTCGAGGCGGGAGAAGAGCTCACCAACCGCTCCGGCAGCCGTCACTCGGCCCCCATCGAGCAACAACAGATGG
>CAYFOQ010000119.1:0-2483 GCA_964344735.1 uncultured Piscirickettsiaceae bacterium | reverse complement strand
CAACCGCGCCACTTCTCGGCGGGAGTGGCTGACGTAGATCAGCGGAATGTCGAGCTCACGCCGCAGGGTATCCAGATAGGGGAGGATCTCCCGTTTACGCCCCTCATCGACCGCCGCCAACGGTTCATCCAACAGCAATAACTTCGGGCTCACCGCCAACGCCCGAGCAATCGCTACCCGTTGCTGCTCTCCACCCGAGAGCTGGTGCGGGCGGCGTTGTAACAGCGGCCCGATCCCCAACAGCGCTACCGCTCGGTCCAGAGAGACCCGCTGTTCCCGCGGTGATAGCCGTCGCATGCCATACTCGATATTGCCCCGAACATCGAGATGGGAAAAGAGACTAGGCTCCTGAAAAAGATAGCCCAGTGGACGACGGTGAGGAGGAAGAAAATGGCGACCATCCTGCCACACCGTCTCCCCTACCCGCAGATAACCCGAGGCGGACCGCTCGAGACCCGCTATGGCGCGTAACAGTGTGGTTTTCCCACTCCCGGAGGAGCCGAAGAGTGCGGTCACCTGCTGTTGTGGCAGACGCTGATCCACCTCAAGAGAGAAATTCTCCCGCTCCACTCGTAGTCGGATCTCGATGGTCATGCGAACAGTCGGCCTCGATTCATGGCTGCACCGCAGAGAAGCGTCGATTGATGCCATAAACCAGCATCAATAACAGAAAGGAGAAGAGCAGCAGTGCCGCTGACAGCCAATGGGCTTGACCATACTCCATCGCCTCGACATGGTCATAGATCGCAATCGATACCACCTGGGTCAGGCCGGGGATATTACCGCCAATCATCAACACGACCCCAAACTCCCCCAGGGTGTGGGCAAACCCGAGCACGGTGGCGGTCAAAAACCCGGGACGTGCCAGTGGTACCACAATGGTAATGAAACGATCAAACGGCGACGCTCGCAGCGTGGCTGCCACCTCCAGCGGACGCTGTCCAATGGCGACAAAGGCATCTCGCAGAGGCTGTACCACAAACGGCATCGAGTAGATCACCGAACCGATCACCAACCCGGTAAAGGTAAAGGCCAACGGCCGCCCCCCCAGTGCGCTCATCATCCCACCGACCGGCCCCTGAGCCCCCAGCGTAATCAACAGATAGAACCCCAAGACGGTTGGGGGCAGTACCAGCGGTAGCGCCACAACCGCCTCGACCACCAGTCGTAACCGGGAATGTCCCCGCGCCAGCCACCAGGCCAATGGGGTTCCCAGCAACAGCAGGATGAGTGTCGTTATGGTCGCCAGCTTGAGGGTGACGCCAAGTGCCACAAGATCCTGTTCAGAAAAAATCATGGCGTCGCATAGCCACGGGAACGGATCAGTGCCTGTATCGGCTCACTCCGAAGATAGTCGAGAAAGCGTCGGGCCACCGGATCATCCTGCAGCAGTACCGCCTGCTGCTCGATCGGTTCATGAAGAGAGGCGGGAACCTCCCAGTGTGAACCCATAGGTTCAGCCTGCGACTGTGGAAGTTGAGAAGCAGCAACAAAGCCGAGATCGGCATTACCACTCTGGACAAACTGTAAGGTCTGGGAAATATTCTCTCCGCGCACCAGACGAGAACGGAGGGGTGAACTCACCCCGAGGCGCGCCATCACCTCCGCTGCGGCCCGACCGTAGGGGGCCAACCTGGGGTTGGCCAGGGCCAGATGGTCAAACCGCTCCTCCTGCCGCAACACCGCTCCGGCCTCATCAACCAAGGCTGGGTCCGAACTCCACAACACCAGACGTCCCAGCGCATAGGTAAAGCGGCTACCGGGCTGCGCCACCCCCTCCTGTTCCAACCGCTGCGGACGTTCGACATCAGCGGCCAGAAAGAGGGCAAATGGGGCACCATTGACGATCTGGGCGTAGTGTCTCCCCGTTGCCCCTGGAACCACCACCACCCGATCTCCCTGCTCGGCCTCGAACCGGGCGGTGATCTCCTTCATCACAGCGACAAAGTTGCTCGCCACCGCAGCATGAACATCCGCCCCCCCGGCCACGCCGGGAAGCAGCAGCAACAGACAGAGCGTGCCCAGAACCCTCCAGCCATCTCCCCACCCTCTCTTCACCCTACCCTCCCCTGACAGCAGCAGGAACAGCTTGCGTACTCGGGTCCACCATCATCAACGACCAGCCTCGATCTGGCGTCTCGAACGCCACGACCTACTCCTGGATGGGGTATCCGATCTCGGATAGTTTCTGACTGATCTCGGACATGCTATCGCTACTCATCTCAACGGTTACGCTTTTTTGTTCCACATCGACCTCGACTTGCTGCACCCCTTCCAACGGTAACAGACTGTTGGTGATCGTCTCTGCGCAGCCACCACACATCATTTTAGGGACATGGACTGTTCTATTCATTTCAGGCTCCATCTTGAATTACCGGATTGTGCATTTGAATGGGGGATTGTATCAATCGTTGCAACAGTTTGGGCACTCCTGAATGGCAACACGCTCAAGCACATCCCTGTGTCGCTCGGCTGCGGCCTTC